>QJWC01000036.1 GCA_003235475.1 Acidimicrobiia bacterium
GTCCTTCGCAGGTTCGGCGTCACCGTCGACCCGTCGACGCAGGTGATTCCGACGTCCGGTTCGAAGGAGGCCATCTTCTCGACGGCGTTTGCGTTCATCGACCGTGGTTCGGCGGACACTGTTGTGATCCCCACCCCCGGGTATCCGGTGTACGAGCGCGGTGCCCTGTTCGCCGGGGCCGAGGTGTACCGAGCGGTGCTCGGGGATGACTTCGTCCTTCGCGCCGCCGACATTCCGTCTTCCGTTCTCGACGGTGCCTCGCTCGTGTGGACATGCACCCCCCACAATCCAACAGGCGCCGTCTCCACGGCAGAGGACCTCGCCGGGCTCCTCGATGCGACGCGATCCCACGGAGCACTTCTGCTTTCCGACGAGTGCTACGCCGATGTCTACGACCCTGCGGTCCACCCGGACGGTCCCGCGTCGCTGCTGCAGGTCGCCGGTGAGGGCAGCCGCGGCGCCCTCGTGTACCTGTCACTCTCGAAGCGTTCAGGGATGACCGGGTATCGCTCGGGCGCGATCGTCGGGGATCCGGACGCGATCGCTGCGCTCCGCTCGCTCCGGTCAACCACCGGCACCGCGAGTCCCGAGTTCACGCAACGCGCGGCGGTCGTGGCGTGGTCCGACGACGCGCACGCCGCGGACCGACGAGACATCTTCGTCCAGAAGCGGGCAACGCTTCGGAAGGCCTTCGAGGCAACCGGAAATCGCGTTGTGGCGTCGGATGCGGGCCTGTACCTGTGGGTGGAGGTGGAGGACGACGTGGCGGCAACGGATCTCCTTCTCGATCATGGGATCGTGGTGTCGCCCGGCCGGAGCTTCGGACCCGGCGGTGAGGGGTACCTTCGACTCGCGCTCGTGCCGGGTCTGGAAGAATGTGACGCCGCAGCGCGAGCCCTCGAGCTTGCGCTCGGACGCGAGACCGACGGGTGAGGGGAACGAACCAATGACCGATGACACGCGAGTGATCGAGGGAGCGTACGCGGGCGACCTCCCGATCGCCGACGCCGCAGACGCCGTTGCCCGCACGATCGCACTGCTCGACGCGGGCGCGTTGCGGGTCGCCGAGAAGGTCGACGGCGAGTGGACGGTCAACACCTGGGTCAAGGAGGCGATCTCCCTGTACTTCAGGCTCGCGAACCTCGTGACCACCGAGGTCGGGCCATTCGAGTACCACGACAAGATCCCGACGAAGAAGGGGCTCGCGGAGCAAGGAATCCGGGTCGTCCCCCCTGGCACCGTCAGGTACGGCGCATTCTGCGAACCGGGCGTCGTCGTGATGCCCGGATACATCAACATCGGTGCATACGTCGGATCGGGCACGATGGTCGACACATGGGCGACCGTTGGTTCGTGTGCGCAGATCGGACGTGATGTGCACCTGAGCGGGGGCGTCGGAATCGGAGGTGTGCTCGAGCCACCCGGTGCCCGTCCGGTCATCATCGAGGATGGAGCGTTCATCGGGAGCCGGTCGATCGTCGTCGAGGGAACGCTCATCGAGGCTGGCGCCGTGCTCGGTGCGAACACGACCATCACAGCTTCGACACCGATCATCGATGTGACAGGTGATGCGCCGGTCGAGATGCGCGGACGTGTCCCTGCGAACAGCGTCGTGGTCCCTGGCACGAGGCCCAAGGAGTTCCCCGCAGGCTCGTACGACGTCCAATGCGCCCTCATCATCGGCCGCCGGACCGAGTCGACGGACCGAAAGACCACGTTGAACGAAGCGCTCAGGACGTTCGAGGTCCCCGTGTGAGCGTCCTCGAAACGCTCATCGAGATCATCAACGTCCCATCGGTGACCGGCGCCGAGGACGAGCTCTGCACGCTGCTCGAACACCGTTTCGCGAACCTCCCCGCCACTCGCGTCGGGAACTCGCTCGTCGTCGGAGAGCCCGCCCCGGACGGCTTCTACGCCCTGTACGGCCACATCGACACGGTCCCCGTACAGGGAGATCCCACGGCCCGCGTCGACGGCGACAACCTCATTGGACTCGGTTCGTCCGACATGAAGTCGGGCGTCGCGGTCATGATCGAACTGCTCGAGGACGAATCGCTCGACCCGATCATGCCGCTGGTGTGTGTCTTCTACGCCGCCGAGGAGGGCCCGCTCGACGCGAACGAACTCGGCGCGGTCCTCGATGCATGCCCTTGGCTGACGGACGCTGCCTTCTCGATCGTGCTCGAGCCGACAGACCTCAACGTGGAGATCGGCTGTAACGGTGCGATCAACGCCGACATCGTCTTCACCGGCAAGAGCGCACACTCGGCCCGCCCGTGGCTCGGAGAGAACGCGGTGACGAAGGCCGGGACGTGGCTCGCCGAACTTCACAACAGGGAACCGGAACTGGTCGACATCGACGGGCTGGAATATCGAGAGGTGTTCACGGTGACACGTGCAAGTGGGGGTATCGCGAACAACATCATCCCGGCCGAGTTCACCGTGAACCTCAACTATCGCTTCCCGCCCATCTACAGCGTCGACGAGGCGGTTCAGAGGCTCCACGAGGTTGCTGCTGATGCTGATCGCGTCGTCGTGAAGGATCGGGCATCCGCAGGCACCGCCCTTCCATCGCATCCTGAGGTACAACGCCTGGAACGACTCGCCAGCGGCGCACGGAAGGCGAAACAAGGTTGGACCGACGTCGCTCGGCTGACCGAGCGAGGGGCTGTCGCCGTGAACTACGGGCCGGGAGTGGTCGCCCAGGCACACCAGGTCGGCGAGCACATCCCGATTGCCAACCTCGACATCGCCCTTGGTGTCATGCGGGAGTTCGTGTCCGGATCGGACGTCGCCTAGCTGCGTTCGAGTGCAGCTTCGTGTGACGCGTACTGGAGCCGGGGAAGCAGCGCTCCGATGATCGGGCCGACGCCAAGCGCGAAGGTGACGGTGCCTATGCCAACCGTGCCACCGAGAAGCCAACCGATCACGAGCACGGTCACCTCGATCGCTGTCCGAACGAGGCCGATGCGGTAGCCGCGTTTTGCGAGTCCTGTCATCAGCCCGTCGCGAGGACCCGGCCCGAGTCCAGCGCCGATGTAGAGGGCTGAAGCAACGCCGATCGTCGCCACACCGCTGACCATCATCGCGACCTGCTGCCACAACGCCAGCTCGTCGATCGGCGACAGCCACAGGGCGATGTCGAGCACGACGCCGATGATGATGACGTTGCCGACGGTGCCGAGCCCGATGCGCTCGCGCAGTGGTATCCAGAGGCTGAGAACGATGACCCCGACGATGATCACGACCGTGCCGAGCGGGATTCCGGTCCTCCGTGAGATGCCCTGGTGGAGGACCTGCCACGGTGAGAGCCCGATGTCGGCATCGACCATGAGGGCGATGCCGATCCCGAAGAGGACGAGCCCAGGGAGGAGCCTGGCAAGCCGACCGGGAAGTTCTCGTCTGGGAGGCAGGGGGAGCATCGAGGTACGGTAACCGGGAACTTCGAGCCCGATGCCAATCCCTTCCCTGCCGGTACCATCGCCGTCATGCCGGTCGACATCGATATCGCAAAGGTTGCCAAGCTCGCCCGCCTCGCACTGTCGGACGAGGAGCTCGCTGCCTACTCGACGCAGCTCGAGAACATCCTCGAGAACGCCGAACGGGTCCAGGCCCTCCCGACCGATGGCGTCGAACCGACTTCCCACCCTCTCCCTATGGTCAACGCATTCAGGGACGATGTCGTCGAGGAATGCCTCGACCGCGACAGCTTCCTGCCGAGCGCGCCGGACACTCAGGATGGGCAGTTCAGGGTGCCGAGGATCCTCGGCGAATGACCGATCTCGCCGACCTCACGATCGCAGAAGCAGGTCACGGCCTCCGCAAGGGGGATTTCACCTCGGTCGACCTCCTCGATGCGGTAGATCGCCGCGCAGCTGTCACTGAGGCACACCTACACGCATTCCTGACCATGGATCACGATGGCGCCCGCGCAGCCGCCGAAGCCGCGGACGCGGCCCTCGCAGCGGGCAACGACCTCGGGCCGCTTCACGGTATCCCGGTCGCGCTCAAGGACAACATGTGCACGATCGGCGTGGACACGACGGCGTCCTCGCAGATCCTCGCCGGATGGAAGCCCCCCTACGACGCGACCGTCACGGCAAGGCTGAAGGACGCAGGCGCCGTCATCGTCGGCAAGACGAACCTCGACGAATTCGCGATGGGGTCATCGACCGAGAACTCGGCGTTCGGGACGACGCGGAACCCTTGGAACACCGACACGGTGCCGGGTGGATCGTCCGGCGGGTCTGCCGCGGCGGTCGCAGTCGGCTCGGCCTTCGGTGCTTTCGGCTCGGACACTGGCGGGTCCATTCGCCAGCCGGCAGCGCTCACCGGGACGGTGGGTGTGAAGCCGACGTACGGCCTCGTGTCGCGGTACGGCCTGATCGCCTTTGCATCCTCGCTCGACCAGATCGGCCCGTTCGCCAGGACGGTGGACGACGCAGCCGTGCTGCTCGAAGCCGTTGCGGGATGGGATCGAAGGGACGCGACATCGATCAACGGCCCGGTGCCAGATCTGCGGGGGGGCCTCGAGGAGGGCGTCGCAGGGCTTCGCGTCGGGATCGTCACTGAGCTCTCGGGCGACGGCATCGATCCCCAGGTGCTCGCCGCGACCAAGGGGATCGCCGACAAGCTGAGCGACGCGGGCGCCGAAGTCATCGAGGTCTCGGTACCGGCATCCGAGTTCGCTCTGTCTGCGTACTACCTCATCGCCCCCGCTGAGTGCTCAGCCAACCTCGCGAGGTTTGACGGCGTCAGGTACGGACACCGCACGACCGTCGAGGGCACGACCGAGGACATGATGAGCCACAGCCGCGCCGAGGGGTTCGGCCCGGAGGTGATCAGGCGCATCCTGCTCGGGACATATGCGCTTTCGGCTGGCTACTACGACGCGTTCTACGGGCAGGCGCAGAAGGTGCGGACGCTCGTGCGAAACGACTTTGCCGCGGCCTACGAGAGGGCGGACGTGCTGATCTCGCCGACAAGCCCAACGACGGCCTTCAAGGTCGGAGAGAGGGCGGCGGACCCGATCGCGATGTATTACTCGGATGTCTGCACTGTGGCCTCGAACCTGTCGGGTGACCCGGCGATGTCCGTCCCGATCGGGCTCGACTCGGGAGGGCTTCCCATTGGCTTCCAGGTCATGGCGCCGGCTCTCGGTGAGGAGATGATGTTCCGCGTCGCGGCAGAGGTCGAGCGCCTTGCGGGCTTCGAGGACCGGGCATCGCTGGCGACATCCGATGTGGTGGTGCCGTCATGAAGCCAGGATGGGAGGCCGTGATCGGGCTCGAGACGCATGTGGAGTTGAACACGAAGTCGAAGATGTTCTGCTCGTGTCCTGCCGATATCCCGGATGAGCCGAACACGGCGTGCTGTCCGGTGTGCCTCGCCCTTCCGGGTGCCCTTCCCGTTCCGAACGAGAAGGCGATCGAGGGCATCGTGAAGATCGGCCTGGCGCTCAACTGCGAGATCAACCAATCGTCGCTCTTCTACCGCAAGAACTACTTCTATCCCGACCTGCCGAAGAACTACCAGATCTCCCAGTACACGTTCCCCGTCTGCGAGCACGGAAGCGTTCCCGTCGATGTCGGCGACGAATCCGTGACGGTTGGTATCACCCGCGTCCACATGGAGGAGGACACCGGTAAGAGCACGCACGTCGGCGAAGGCGGAGGGCGCATCCACGACGCCGATCACACCCTCTTGGACTTCAACCGTGCTGGCGTGCCGCTCGTAGAGATCGTCACCGAGCCGGACATCCGCAGCCCGGAGGAGGCGCGGGCGTATGGCGCCGAACTGCAGCGCATCGTGCTTGCGCTCGGCGTGTCGGATGCCAAGCTGGAGACCGGCTCCATGCGGTTCGACGCGAACGTTTCCGTGCGACGCATCGGCGACGAGACACTCGGAACGAGGAGCGAGACCAAGAACGTGAACTCGTTGCGATCGTTGCAGCGGGCGGTGGCGTACGAGATCGAGCGGCAGATCCAGGTGCTCGAATCGGGAGGTTCGATCCATCAGGAGACGAGGCACTGGAACGAGGACTCGGGAGAGACCACTTCGATGCGAACCAAGGAGGAGTCCGAGGACTATCGCTACTTCCAGGATCCGGACCTCCTCCCGCTCGACGTGTCGCCCGAGTGGCGCAATGCGATCGCGTCGACGATCCCGGAGCTTCCCGCTGTCCAGCGTGCGAGGTACGTCGCGTCAGGCGTGGACGCCAAGACCGCGGAGCTGCTCGCAGATACGGCAGCGCTGTCGTCCTTGTTCGAGGAGGCCGTCGAGGCGGGGGCGCCTGGGCGTGCGGTCGGCATCTGGCTCACGGGCGACGTCGTTGGGCATGTGCGCAGGGATGACGGCGATCTCGATGCCATCTCCCTCACCGCAGCGCACCTCGTCGAGCTTGCCTCGATGGTCGATGGTGGGAAGCTCTCGTCGTCGGCGGCCAAGGAGGTCCTCCTCGCCGCGGTCGAGGGCGAGGGTTCCCCATCCGAGATCGCCGCCGCGAGGGACCTCATCCAGGTGTCCGACTCCGGGGCGATCGAGGCGGCTGTTGACGCCGTGCTTGCCGAAAACCAGGACGCCGTCGAGAAGATCATGGCGGGAGATGCAAAGCCGATCGGGTTCCTGATGGGTCAGGTCATGCGGGAGATGGGTGGCAAAGCAGACCCGAACGTCGTGCGCGAGCTGCTCCACGCGAAGACGAATCCGTAGGGGAGCGATGGCAGCTCCCGGACAGCTGATCGGCGCCGGGTAGGTTTCCGACGTGTCGTTCATCGTCGATGTCATCGCGGATGGGTTCCGATCGCTGTTTTCACTCGGCGCCGACGTGCGCGACGTGGTGCTCCTCACACTCCTGGTGTCGGTGACGGCAACCGTCATCGCTTCGGTGGTCGGCATTCCCCTCGGCGTAGCACTGTCGACCGCACGGTTCCGCGGACGGCAGCTCGTGATGACGCTCGTCAACGTCGGTATGGGCATCCCGCCGGTGCTCGCTGGCCTTCTGGTGCTGTTGTTGCTGTGGGGTGAAGGGCCTTTCGGGTCGCTCGACCTGCTCTTCACCCCGGCGGCGATGGTGATCGTCCAGGTCGTCCTCGCGCTTCCCATTGCGATCGGCGTCACGGTGGCCGCGGTCTCGAACGTCCCGAGGGATGCGCTCGAACAACTTCGGGCGCTCGACCTGCCGCGGCTGGAGCGGGGGCGCCTTCTTGCAGTGGAAGCCAGGGCCGGCGTCTTCGGTGCTGTTGCGGCCGCCTTTGGCCGTGTCATCAGCGAGGTTGGGGCGGTGCTCATCGTCGGAGGCAACATCGCGGGGGAGACCCGTGTCCTCACGACCGCCATCGTGCAGGAATCGCGGCAGGCGCGCTTCGGCGCTGCCGTGGCGCTGGGACTCGTCCTCCTCGCCCTTTCGCTCGTCGTCAACGGGGGCCTGACGTGGCTCCAGGCGTGGGGTGAGTCCGATGGGTGACTCGCTTCGGTTCGAAGGGCTCACCTTCCCGGAGGACGGCTCGGTCATCAGCGACCTCGAAGTGGCGATCGGCCCAACGGAGAAGCTCGCGCTCTTCGGCCCGAACGGCGCGGGCAAGACGACGATGCTGAGGGCGATCGCGGGTGCTGACCGTGGTGGCCACCGTCGGGTCGACGTCGCCTATCTCCCGCAACGGCCGTACATGTTCCGTGGGACAGTTGGCCACAACCTGACCCTCGGTGGCAGGGAGCGCGCGAGGGTCGTGGCTGTCGCTCGCGAACTCGGTGTCGGCGACCTCCTCGACCGCGATGCTCGCACCCTTTCGGGAGGAATCGCTCAGCGGGTTGCTCTCGCAAGGGTTCTTGCAGGTGACGAGTCGCTCGTCCTCCTCGACGAGCCGCTTGGTCCGATCGACGCCACGGACCGAGCCGCCGTGGTCGATGTGATCCTCGCAAACACCCGTGACCGTGCCGCCATCGCGGTGACACACTCGGTCGACGCCGCCGTCAACCTCGCTGACACCCTTGCGGTTGTCGACGGGGGCATCATCCTGCAACGAGGGCCCGTCGCCGAGGTCCTGGGACATCCCGCATCGAAACGCGTCGCTGAGATCGTTGGTGAGGGCAACGTCCTTGCTGGCACGATCGTCGCGTCGACAGGCTCCGTGGGTCGCGTTTCCGTCGGGGACGTCGAGCTCACGGCCGTCACCGAACGCGCTGTCGGAGACCGGGTGTTGATCCGAATAGCCCCCGAAACGATCACGGTGTTCGACGCAGCCCCGTCCGGCGTGTCGAACCGGAACATCATCGAGGCGACGGTGGCGGAGATTCGGCAGACCGGGACGCTCTTCGAGGTGGTTGCCGTGGAACCCATCGAGCTTCGCGCGGTCATCACGCCCGGAGCGCTCGATGACATGTCGATCGCGCAAGGCGAGCGCGTCTGGTTTGGCGTCAAGGCATCGGCGATCGGCATTGTGGCGACGCGATGAGGCGCCTCGCCGCCCTGTGCATGGCAGCCGTATCGCTCCTCGCCGCGTGCGGCGGCGCTTCAGGCGAGCGGGTCGTCATCGCCGCTGGGACGACCCTCGTCGACTCCGGGTTTCTCCAGCTCGTCGTGGACGCGTACGAACGAGGCCATGACGGCGTCGAACTGTCGATCGTCGGACTTGGTTCTGCGGAAGCGATCGCATACGCCGAGGCCGGAAGCGCAGACGTGATCGTGACCCACAACAAGGACCTGCTCGATCAACTGATCGACCGAGTCCCGCGCGCTCATCGGACGAGTCCGTTCGCGAGCACATTCGTCGTGCTCGGTCCCCCCGGTATGCAGGGGGCGGCGTCGCCGGTCGACCTCTTCGCCTCCGTTGCACAGCACGGTGTGCCGTTCGTCAGCAGGGACGACGGGTCAGGTACGAACGCAAAGGAGCGCGAGATCTGGGCGCTCGTCCCACACGACCCGTCGGGTGACGATTGGTACGTGCGCACGGGGTCGGGCATGGGGGCGACGCTGCTTGTCGCGAACGAGAAGGGAGCGGTCACCCTGAGCGAACTCGGCGCGTGGCTCACCGCCCGCGACGGCCTGAGGCTCAGCGAGTTGCCGATCACAGACACGGCGCTCCTCGACAACCCGTACGAGGTCACGGTCCTGTTCCCTGCTGAGCTGCCGGAAGCCGCCGACTTCCAGGGGTGGCTGATGACCGAGAGCGGGCGGGCGGCGATCGTCGCCGCGAATGACGAATTGTTCGGGAGGCAGGTCTATCGAACGCCGTAAGATCCGGCGCGGTCCCGAGACCAGCAAGAACGAGCCAGCCGAGGTCTTCCTACCGTGACCCGACCCTCCGTCATCATCGCCGAGCCCATCGCCGACGCAGGCATCGACCTGATCGCGGCCTGGGCTGATGTCGTCGACGCGACGGGCTACCAGCACGCTGAGCTCGTTGGCGCGATGGCTAGCGCCGCGGCGATCATTGTGCGGTCCGCCACGAAGGTCGATCGTGCGCTGATCGAGGCTGCGCCGAATCTGCAGGTGATCGGCCGTGCAGGCATCGGAACCGACAACATCGACCTCGACGCGGCGACCGAGCACGGAGTGCTCGTCGTGAATGCGCCGAATGCCAACACCATCAGCGCAGCCGAGCACACGATGGCGCTGATCCTTGCCCAGGCTCGTCATGTCCCAGAGGCCGACCGCAGCCTCCGCGAGGGCCGCTGGGATCGTGCCCGCTTCCAGGGCATGGAACTCCACGGCAAGACGCTTGCAATCCTCGGCCTTGGCAAGATCGGGACGTTGGTCGCGCAACGCGCGGCCGCGTTCGGCATGGAGGTCGTTTCGTACGACCCGTACGTGTCCGAGGACCGTGCACGGAGGCTCGGTGTCACGATGCTGCCGCTCGATGAGGCCCTCGCTGTGGCGGACATCATCACCGTGCACCTCCCTCGTACCGACACCACGGAGAACCTGATCAACCGTGAGTCGATCCAGCGGATGAAGGACGGCGTCCGCATCATCAACGTCGCGAGGGGCGGCATCGTTTCGGAGGTTGATCTCGCGGACGCGGTCCGCTCAGGCAAGGTCGGCGGAGCCGCCATCGACGTGTTCGAGACAGAGCCGACGACCGACAGCCCGCTCTTCGGCGTGGCAGGCATCACCGTTACCCCTCACCTCGGCGCATCGACCAAAGAAGCACAGGGCAAAGCGGGCATCGCCGTTGCGGAAGCCGTGGTCGCCGCCCTCAAGGGCGAGATGGTGCTCGGCGCCGTCAACCTCGATGTGGGGCCCTCGGTTTCACCGGATGTGCTCCCGTTCGTGGCGCTGGCTGAACAGCTCGGACGAATCTTCACGGCGATCGCGAAGGGGCTTCCGTCGGAGTTGTTGGTGACCGCACGCGGGGAACTCGCGGAGGAACCCGTCAAACCGGTGTCGCTTTCAGCGCTCAAGGGTGCGCTTTCGGCATCGAGTGACACGCCGGTGTCCTATGTGAACGCGCCGGTGATTGCGGAAGCACGCGGCGTGTCGGTGATCGAGGAATCACAGCTCGACGTCGACGACTACCAGTCGGTCGTCAGGGTCAGCGGCATGGTCCACGGCGAACACCGCGTCGTCGCGGGAACGCACATGGCGAGAAAGGGCGCAGTGCTCGTCGAGGTGGACGGATTCGCCATCGAATTGCCGTTGACCGACTACGTGCTCCTCGTGCGGAACGATGACTCACCTGGATGCATCGGCCGCGTGGGCACCTACCTCGGAGACAAGGGGATCAACATCTCGGACATGGTCGTCGGCCGGTCACCGAGCGGGTCGGCAGCGATGATGGGGATGTCCCTCGAGGGGGCGATCAGCGACCAGACCGTCGCTGGCCTGCTGGAACTCGACGGGATCAACGCGGCCCGATTCGTCGATCTCTCCTAGACGAGCCTTACCTGCCAGCGCCCGTCAGAGGATCGCGGTGAGAGCCCATCCGACGGCGAGGCCGTAGAGGCCTGCGATCACGTCGTCGAGGGTGATTCCCCCCGGCCCGTGAAGCGCTTCCGCCCGGCGAACTCCGGGGAGCACCTTGAAGATGTCCGCGAGCCTCGCCACGACGACCGCGGCCACCCAGGGCCATCCGGCGAGCCCGATCACCGCGACGAACGTGCCAGCCATCTCGTCGATGACGATCCAACCGGGATCCTCGTTGTCGAGGCTGAACGGCGTCGAAGCCCACAGCGAGAGCCCGAGGAACACGACGAACACCGCCGCGTGGAACCACCACGACGCGTCGATCCAAGCGAGCGAAAGGAGTGCAGCGAGGGCTGCACCGAATGTGCCCGCACCGTTGTCTGATCCCCATAGACGGCTGGGAATCAACCCCACTCCGAAGCCGGATGCGACGAATTTCTGCATGACCAGCGACGCTAGCGTGATGTCGCCCCGACCGAGGAGAACACTGAATGCAGCCGACCGATCTCGACAAGTACCGCGTACCTTCAGATGCACACCTCAGCCCGGACGGGTCGCGCGCGGCCTTCGTGGTGGCGACGATGGACCTCGAGAAGGACGAGTACGTTCGTCAGATCTGGCTGTGGGACGGCACGGAGTCGCGAGCGCTGACGAGTGGTCGGGCCGATACCTCGCCGAGGTGGTCCCCAGACGGCGCCACCCTCGCGTTCCTTCGCAAGGGACCCGGGGACGACGACAAGCCCCAGGTCGCCTTCCTGCCGATGTCCGGAGGCGAGGCGGAGGTCGTCACAGAGGTGGACAATGGCGTCTCATCTATCGCGTGGTCACCCGACGGGACGCGTATTGCGCTCTCGATCTCCGAGTTCGTCGACGGCATCGAGGACGATGAGGAGCGGTCGAGGGCGCCGCGCAGGATCGCGCACCCGTCGTTCCGGTTCGACAACCAGGGGTGGCTCTACAACACGAGGTCGCACATTCACATTCTCGATGTCGCGACGCGGGAGATCGCACAGGTCACCGAAGGTGAATACTCGGAGTCGCCAGCATCGTGGAGTCCGGACGGCATGTCGCTCGCGTACACATCGGCGGCGCACGAGGACGCGTGGACGAAGCCCCGCAACCAGGTGTTCGTCGTCTCCTCGGAAGGGGGCGAGCCGGAGGCCAAGACGCCGCTCGGACAGTGGAACTGGGCTGGCTTCGGGCCGGACGGCGCCTTGTACGCGGTCGGCCAGGAATGCGAGTCGTTCACCCTCGCCCCCGATCCGTTCGTCAGAGTTGGCGACAAAGGCGACATCACGGTCATGACGGACCTCGACCGCAATCTGATGCCCGGCCATCCGCCCGGCATCCTCGCCAAGCCCCGCTTTCTCGCAGACGGCACCGTCACGTGTGTCATGGAGGACCGCGGCGCGCAGACGGTGATC
>QJWC01000070.1 GCA_003235475.1 Acidimicrobiia bacterium
CTCGATCTTCTCATCGACGACGCGACGCTCGAAACCCGTCGCGCCGCATGGAAGCCGATTCCACCCCGCTACACGACCGGCGCCCTCGCCAAGTACGCCAAGCTCGTCGGCTCAGCCGAGACAGGCGCCGTCCTCGCGTAACTCGTCCACGTCGAGGAACCCCCCTGCATCGCACTTCGTGCTCTGCCGTCCCCCCTGAAGGGGGGACATCGTGTGTAGCGTGGTGTGTGTTTCGTGTGCGTCCCCCTTTCAAGGGGGACAGGCGAGCGAAGCGAGCCAGGGGGATCCCCTTGAACGGGCCGCGCCGCGCGGTCACAGTGCAATCGTGGTCAGCAGTCGCCTTCGGGACTTCGCACGTGGAAACAGGAAGAGCCCGACGCTGGCTGAGCGAATCCTGTGGCAGGAGTTGCGCGGACGGGCACTCGGTGTGCGGTTTCGCCGAGAGGACCCGATCGGGCCGTACATCGCGGACTTCTCGTGCCGGGATCGGCGGCTCGTCATCGAGGTCGACGGTGTGTCGCATGAGAACAGCCAGAGCGACGATGCCCGCGACGCGTGGTTTCGGCTTCATGGGTGGCGCGTGCTGAGGGTTCTCGATGAGGACGTGCTCGACAACCTCGACACGACGCTCGACGCGATCGACCGTGCAATTCACGAACCGAGGGCGTGGTAGCTTCTAACCCATGAAGCTGAGCATCGAATACTGCGCGTCTTGAGGCTATACCGACCGTGCCGTGAGCATGGTTGAGGCAATACTCGGGAAGTACGAGCACTACATCGACGACATCACCGTGGTCCCGTCCACAGGCGGCGTCTTCGAGGTCAATGTCGGTGACGCTCTCGTGTTCTCCAAGAAGGAACTCGGGCGGCACGCCACCATCGACGAAGTCATGGAGTCCGTCGGCGCCATCGTCGGCCCGACGGCGACCTGACCGCCTAATCGACCCACGTCGGCAGGCTGCGGTCAACGTGAACCAGGTCTCCGTCGATGATCGTCTCGAACACCTCCGCCGACCTGATCTCGTCCGCAGTCGATTCGAGCGGGTTGACGCTGAGCACGGTGAGATCAGCTGGACTCCCAACGCTGAGGGGCGATGCCTCGCCGATCGCAGAAGCCGCGCCAGCGGTGAACAAGCCGAGTGCATCGGCAGGGCTCAGGGCTTCCGAAAGGACGATCCCTGCCCGATCGATGGCGGCTGCCATTCCCCAGAGAGGGTGCGGAGGCTCGACGGGGCTGTCTGACGACCCAGCGAGCGGAATGCCGAGTTCTCGCATCGACTCGAACGGGTAGACCCAGCCTTCGCGATCGGGGCCGACGCGGCCGAGCACCCAGTCCGTCTCCGATGCGAGAAACGCCGGTTGTACGCACGCGGTGACCCGGAACCGACGGAAACGCTCCCGCTGTGCCGGCGAAATGACGGAAACGTGTTCCACCCGCATCCGGCTCGCGTCGAATCCTTCGCCGATGAGTTGCTCGTACACATCCAATACGGCGTCGACGGCGCGATCGCCTATCGCGTGGATCGCGACGATCCCACCGAGCGAGAGTGCATGTCTGGCGAGGTCTGTGTCGACATCGGAGAGTCGCAGCGTCCCGGTGGTGTCGACGTCCGCGAACGGATCATGCATCGCGGCCGTGTGTCCCCCGAGGCTCCCATCGGCGAACCGCTTGAGCCCGAGCCACCGAAGGCGCGGCCCTGTGTCCGAGAGAACCTGCCTGGCGCGTGTGATGGCCTCGGGCGTGTCCGCGATGACGATGCCGTGCACCTTGATCGGGAGTCGGTCAGCGACCTCCGCCCACAGGCCGAGCTCTGCATCCAAGCGCTCCGAGGGCCTCTCCCCGTAGCCGATCATGGCTCCGATCGACGTGAGCCCAAGCCCCGCAAGCCGTCTCAACCCCTCGACGAGGTCGTCTGCGGACAACGATCCCCCACGGGCGAGAGAGCTCGCGATCAGGCCCATGGCCGTCTCGCGGAGCACGCCTGTCGGTTCGCCGTTCGGGTCGCGGTCAACGACCCCACCAGCGGGGTTGTCGCGTGCTGCGTCGATACCGGATCGGCTGAGCGCCATCGAGTTCGCCACGGCGATGTGGCCGCAGTACCGGTAGATGACGGCTGGGCGGTCCGGAACGGCGCGGTCGAGGTCCTGCCTCGTCGGGAGCCGCTGTTCGGCGAGGGACTCGTCGTCGAACCGCGTCGCCACCACGGGACTCAGCTGTGGCACCGTCTCGGCATACGAGGCGAGACGGTCCACGAGATCGTCGATCGACATCGCGGACTTGAGGGAGCAGCCCCTGAGCAGGCTCGCATAGGGGACCGCGTGGATGTGGGCATCACGAAGCCCGGGAACGATCGTCGCGCCTGCGTGGTGCAGCCGCTCGCATCCCGGTTCCAGCAGGTCGCTCGCCGCACCGACCCGGAGGATCTTGCCGTCGTCGACGAGAACGGCATCCCCGACGATCCCATCAGATGTGACGACCCTCTCGGCGGAGATGACCCTCACGGTTCGATCAGCCGCATCGGCATCCAGGACTCGATGACCTCCCGCAGCGCCTCGTGGACCGCGCCGTTCGATGCGATCGTGTGCCCGTCGAACGGCGTCGAGTCCCTGCCGAGCGGGTTCGTGACGGACCCGCCCGCCTCGGTGACGAGAAGCAGCCCTGCTGCACAGTCCCACGGTGCAATGCCGAACTCCCAGTAGGCGTCGAACCGCCCTGCGGCGACCCATGCAAGGTCCAGGGCCGCGGACCCGAATCGCCTGAGGCCGTTGACCCTGCGGAGGACCTCGCGGATCATGATGCCGAGTTCGTCCGCCCTCTCGTCATGGTCGTAGGGAAAGCCTGTTGCGACGACCGATCGTCCGAGCTCGGCGGTTGCTGACACGCTCATCATGTGTCCGTTGAGACGGGCACCCTGCCCGGAGGCCGCGGTGAAGATCTCGTCCCTCAGCGGGTCGCACACGACGCCGACGAGGGGTTTTCCACCCTCGTACAACGCGACGGATACCGATACCTGGGGGATCGAATGCACGAAGTTCACGGTCCCGTCGAGGGGATCGATGATCCATTGGCGCCCGTCGTGGCGTTCGTGAGCGCCCTGATCCTCTTCTGCCAGCACCGTGTCATCGGGACGCTCGGCTCGGATCATCGCGACGATCGCAGCTTCCGAAGCCCTGTCGACCGCCGTGACGGGATCGAACTTCCCCTTGTACTCGGTCTCGGGAGGCGATCCGAAGAACCTCGCGACGACATCTCCACCTGCCTTGGCGGCGCGCATCGCGAGATGGAGGTCATCCATGTGGCGATGCTATCCGCGCCACCAGGCCACGGGGGACAACGAGGTGCCAGACCTATGCTCACCGTCCATGGTGCCCATCGCACTCGTCTTGGTGAGCGCAGTCCTCATGTGGGCGTCGTTTCCTCCCCTGGGACTCGCGCCGCTCGCGTTCGTGGCTCCGGTCCCGTTCCTCCTCGGGATCCGGCGCGTCGAGCGCTCCCTTTGGGCGATGATGCTCGGTTTCGTGTGGGGCGCCGCCTTCTTCGGCCTTCTCCTCAACTGGTTGATGGTGCTCGGCTTCGTCGCGTGGTTCCCGCTGTCGATCCTCATGGGGTCGTTCACTGCCGCGTACGCGTTCCTCATCTGGACCTTCCGGCTCTGGCCGACGTGGCGGTGGTGGCTCATCGCAGTCGGGGGATGGTCCGTACTCGAATTCGTACGCGGGCGATTCCCGTTCGGTGGCTTCCCGTGGGGCGACATCGGATACCCGGCGGCGGGCCTGCCGGGAGCCGCTGGATCCGTGCAGTGGATCGGCCCGGCAGGCTGGACAGTGCTTGTGGTCGCCTTCGCTGCCGGCATCACACTCGTGATCGAGTCACGCAAGGAGTGGCGCTTCGTGGTCGACCCTGCGAGCGCAATCCTGCTCCTCGTGATCGGCGGAGCGCTCCTTGCGCCGTCGCCGGACGGCCAGGTGTGGCGGACCGCAATCGTCCAGGGCGGTTCGCCATGCCCGCAGACGCACTGCCAGAACGAGAGCCAGCGAATCTTCGAGAGCCACCTCGCCCTGACCGCGTCGATTCCAGAAGGGTCGGTCGAATTCGTCGTCTGGCCCGAGAACTCGACTGGCACGCCGTTCGAACCGGAGGGGAACGACGAGGTCAGGAGTGCGATCATCGAGCAAGCGCGGCGCCTCAACGCGCACATCCTCGTCTCCGGCACGCGAGTCGTCGATGACGAGCACTTCATCAACTTCAACGTCCTCTATTCGCCCCAAGGCGTGAAGGTTGGCGAATACCTCAAACGACACCCGGTGCCGTTCGGGGAGTTCGTCCCGCTACGTGGCCTGTTCGATTTCGTCCCGCAACTGGACCAAGTGCCCCGCGACATGGTCCGCGGCGAAGCCCCGGTGGTGTTCCCCACCGAGCAGGGGACCGTTGGGTCGGTGATCTCGTTCGAGGGGTCCTTTGCACGATCCGTTCGGTCGACCGCGAACGCGGGCGCTCAGATCCTCGTGGTGACGACGAATACATCGTCGTACGGGAAGAGTCCTGCCACGGACCAGGCGATTGGCATGGTGAAGGTCAATGCCGCGGCTGCCGGGCTCGACACGGCATATGCGTCGATCACGGGGAAATCGACCTACATCAGCGGAGGCGGGGAGGCCGGGCGAACCACGGAACAGCTCGAGGAGGTGGTTCTGTACGGTTCGCTGAGATTCACGACCGCCAGCAGAACCCTCTGGGTGCGGTTCGGGGACTGGCTCCCGATCCTTGCGATGCTTGCGCTGATCGCCGCGATTGCGATGCCCGGGGATCGGGGAGACGGCTTCCGGCGGAAGGGCGCGGCCAGTCGTTTTGCACGATCCGGGTGAGACGTTCTACAATCCATCCACCGATGATCACTCCGGCGGTTCTGCGCGACGTTTGCGCCGCCGCCTTGGACACGAAGAAAGGCATGTACATCAATGTCTGACATCCTCAAGGCTTCGCGCCCAAAGGGTCGGTCCCGACGACCGAAGACGTACGAGGAGGACCGCACCTGCGCTCACTCCGAATGCACGACGCAGCTCTCGCGGTACAACCGTGCCGAGTTCTGCCACACGCATCGCCCGGTGCGGTATCCGCGACTCCGTGGCGTTTTGACCGAGGAGTAGCCCGGTCAGTCAGCAATGGTGAAAGCCCCGGCCGGAGCCGGGGCTTTTCTCTGTCATGAGGCGCCGTTGAAGGCCCCGCTCGACCGTTCGTGGGTGGTGATCGCCGATGCGAGGATGTCGATCCCTGCATCGAGGTCCTCCATCGTGACGTTGAGCGGCGGGATGAACCGGATCACGTTCGAGTCGGGGCCGCAGTTGAGGATGAGCAGGCCAGCATCGAGCGCTGCCCGGCCGACTGATCCGAAGGCGGCCGGATCCGGTTTGCCGTTCGGGTCGACGAGCTCGATGCCGATCATCAAGCCGAGCCCGCGCACGTCGCCGATGGACGGATGATCCGCCTTCAGCTCGTTCCATCTGGCGAATGCGTGCTCCGATCGCTCAGGAACGCCGGGGATGACAGGCTTCAACGCCTGGACGACCGCGGCGGCAGCTGCACAGGACACCGGGTTGCCACCGAATGTCGTTCCGTGCGAACCGGGACCCCACTGGTCGAGGAGTCTCGAGGACGCGATCACGCCTGAAAGCGGCAGCCCGTTTGCGATTGCCTTTCCGACGACGAGGACATCCGGCCGCAGGTCATACACCTGACTCGTGAACCAGTCACCGGTGCGCCCGAAGCCCGTCTGCACCTCGTCGACGACGAGCAGGATGTCGTGGGCATCCGCGATGGCGCGGAGCGCGTGCATGAACTCCTTCGAACCCGGGTAGTAGCCGCCCTCACCCTGCATCGGCTCGACGAGGAACGCAGCGATCTCGCCGGGCGTCACCTCGTACTTGAACTTCATCTCGAGTTCCCGGAGGGCGTATGCGTTCGCCTCCTCCTGGGACATACCCCAACCGAACGGATGGGGGTACGGCGTGACGAAGGTCGATGGCAGCAACGGGTGGTACCCCTCTCGGTACTTCGCCTTCGACGTCGTGTATGTGACGGCTCCCATCGTTCGACCGTGGAATCCGCCTCGGAACGTGATGATCCCCTGCCTGCCGGTGACCTTCCTGGCGAGCTTCATGGCTGCTTCGACCGACTCGGCGCCCGCATTCATGAAGAACACCTTGTCGAGGCCCTCGGGTGCGACCGAGACGATCGCCTCCCCTGCCTCCACGATCGACTCGTAGAGGAACGAACCGCCGGCGTGCCAGACCTTGTTGAGTTGTGCCTGTGCGGCTGCGACGACATCGTCAGGCCTGTGGCCGAGGTTCGTGGTTGCGATGCCGCAGGCGAAGTCGAGGTACTGCTTTCCCGATGCTGCCGTGACCCACGAGCCTTTGCCGTCCACGATGTGGACGTCGTAGTCGTGGGCCGCCGAAATCACCGGGGCGATGACGCTGTGGAAGCGATGCTGTAGATCAGCCATGGATGTCTCCGTTTCACGAGGTTGTGGACAGGGGCGCGCGCGACCGACCTCCTACGGAGACGCGAAGAGGTGGCTCCTGTCCGTTCGCGGTGCGGTGAGCATGCAGCGATGCTAGCCGACGTGATCGGCGAAATTCGGCTGTCGCCTACTCGCCCGTGAACTCTGGAGGGCGCTTCTGGATGAAGGACGAGACGCCTTCGATGAAGTCGTTCGAGTGGAGGAACGCGGCGTTCCAGAGCGCGACATAGTCGAGGTTTGCCTCGACGTCGCGGGCCCTTCCACGGTTGAGGACGGCCTTGGTTCCTTGCACGGCGAGGGGAGAGTTCGACGCGATCTCGGCCGCGAGTTCGTTCGCTGCCTCGTGGAGCTCTTCGGGGTTCGGGTACACCCTCGACACCAACCCGAGCTCGTGGGCCTCGTCCGCCGAGAAGTCGCGCCCGGTGAATGCCATCTCCGCGACCTGCGCATGCCCGACGATCAGCGGGAGCCTCTGGAGCGTGCCGAGGTCCGCGACCATCCCGATCTTCGTCTCCCTGACCGAGAAGACGGCATCCTCGGAGGCGAGCCGGATGTCGACCGCTGTGATCAGGTCGACGCCTGCCCCGAGGCAGTACCCGTGCACCGCCGCGATCGTCGGCTTCCGTGCGTCCCCGAGCGCGTTGAAGGTGTGTTGGAGCCGTCTTGCGTCTTCGTAGGTGGAGCGGCGCTGCGTGACCGGGGAGCCTTCGCCGGATCCGCCCATCAACATCGGCCCGAACGCCTTGAGGTCGATGCCCACGCTGAACGCCGGTCCTCGCGCAGCGACGACGATCACCCGGACGTCTGCTTCCCTGTCGAGGGCTTCGATGATGACGGGGAACTCATCCCAGAAGGCAGGCGCCATCGCGTTCCTGGCCTCTGGCCGGTCGAGCCACACGGAGGCAATGTGATCTGCGACCTCGACAGAGATCACGTCACTCGTCGGGATGGTGCTCCCTCCTGTCACGGCTTCAGGGAGAAGGGCGGGTAGATATCGGTGAGTCCCGCGATCCAGCCCCATGTACGTGCCCACCATCGGTGGAATCCGACGAAGTACCAGTGGAGGGCAAGTGGCAGGCGCCCGTTGAGGACGATTGCCACGTACCCGAACCAGGCTGCGACCAGCGTGCCGATGGTGAGCCAGAGCAGCGCGAACAGGTGAGGTACGGCGAGGGCGGTTCGAATCCCCAGGATTCCCGCGAGTGCGAGCCAGCGGCTCTGGGGCTCCGGCGCCTCCTCGACGAGCACCTGCGCGGGGTGCTGGTCGTCGGTGCCGAAGGTGGGATACACGTCGGTGCAGCTGGTGAACCATGCGAAGGCTCGGCTTGTCCACTCGAGGAAGATGAGCTCGTAATTCTCGACCCAGAAGGGCTTGCCGCCCTGGATGAGGATGTACCAGTACCCGATCCAGGCAATCACCTGCACCACGGCCGCGTACAGCATCAGCAGGATGATGTGGGGAAGGAGGAGGACGGCCTTGGCGAAGAGCAGCACGCCAAGGCTGGCCAGTCCCCTGGAACGTTCCTCGTCGTCCACCGGGACCACGAAATCGATCGGGTAGCTGGACGTGGTCATGCCGCCAAGCTACCGGATCTCGACGCCGTGGTTGCCTTCGCGCACGTGGCCGATGACCACGGCCTCGAGGTTGCTCGATTCAAAAGCCCTGAGCGTGGCGTCGGCATCTGACTCCGGAACGATTGCCGCAAACCCGATGCCCATGTTGAACGTGCGATACATGTCAGCCGGCGGAACGCCCCCGACCTCTTGGAGCACGTTGAACACATGCGGCACGTTCCACCGCGCGCGCTCGACTGTGGCTCGGAGCCCCTCCGGTAGCACACGGATGAGGTTGCCGGGAAGCCCCCCGCCCGTGATGTGAGCCAGGGCGTGCGGCTGCACCCTTGCGAGCAGGTTCACCACGGCAGGGGAGTAGATCGTGCTCGGTTGGAGGAGCACCTCGGCGGTCGGGGTGGAGGTGTCGGGAAAGTCTGCGTCCAGCGGGAGATGTTTGGCGACGATCGCCCGTACGAGTGAGAAGCCGTTCGACCTGAGGTTGTCACTGCGGACACCGACGATGACATCTCCCGAGGCGACGTTCTTCGGATCGACCTCCTCACCGAACTCCACGATGCCGAGGGCGGTCGCCGAGATGTCGAATTGGTCGGGCGCCATGACGCCGGGGTGCTCGGCGGTCTCTCCCCCGAGCAAGGCGATGTCCGCCTCGTTGCAGGCGTCCGTGATGGACTCGACCAGCAACTCGACCAGGTCCACGTCGAGGCGTCCGATCGCGATGTAGTCGGAGATGGCAATGGGCTGGGCGCCCGCGGCAGCGAGGTCGTCTGCGACCATCGCGACGAGGTCGTACCCGAGTCCCTCGACCATGCCCGTCTGCCGTGCGAGCTCCGCCTTCGTTCCCACGCCGTCGGTTGACATCATCAACACGGGGGTGTCGAACCCGGCTGGGATCTGGATTCCTGCCGCGAACCCGCCGAAGCCGCCTACGACGTCCTCAGTCCACGTGGCGGTGACCCTCCACCCGATCCGATCGACCAGCTCGTCGGCTGCGTTCAGGTTCACTCCGGATTGCTCGTACGAGGTCAAGGAGCGACCTCGAGGAGGAACTTGCCGTCGGTGAGCGGCACATCGGTGGGGTAGTCACCGGAGAGGCATGCCGTGCAGAACGCGTCGCGATCACCGCCGGTTGCCTCAACGACCGAGTCGAGGCTGAGGTACGTGAGTGAGTCGACGCCGAGCGTCTGAGCGATCTCGTCGACACTCCTTCCTGCGGCCAGAAGGGTGGAGCGGTCGCCGGTGTCCATGCCGTAGAAGCAGGGCCATCGGTACGGGGGTGAAGATATTGCGAGGTGCACTTCGGTGGCGCCAGCCTCGCGAAGCATCGAGACGAGTTGGTGCGTCGTCGAACCTCTCACGATCGAATCGTCAACGAGCACGACTCGCTTGCCTCCTATCACGCCGGGCATCGCGTTCAGCTTCATCCGGACGCCGCGCTCCCGCATCGACTGGGCGGGGTTGATGAATGTCCTTCCGACGTATCGGTTCTTGACGAGACCGTCGACGTACGGAATGCCGGAAACCGCTGCAAACCCTTGCGCTGCTGGGATTCCGGACTCCGGAACCGGCACCGTGATGTCGGCGTCGATATCCATCTGCGCCGCGAGATGGCGCCCCATGCGCTGTCGGGTCGTGTGGATGGTTTCGCCGAGCAGTTTCGAGTCGGGTCTGGCGAAGTACACGAACTCGAAGAGGCAGAGGCGCGCTTCGGCGTCCTCGAAGGGAAAGAGGCTCCGCGGCCCGTTCTGGTCGATCACGACCATCTCGCCACGCGCAAGCTCTCGCACGAACTCGGCCCCGATGATGTCGAGCGCCGCGGTCTCCGACGCCACGATCCAGGATCCCTCGAGGCGACCGAGGCACATCGGCCTGAAGCCGTGGGGGTCGCGAACGCCGACGAGGGTCGTGGAGTCCATCACCGCGAGCGTGAAGGCACCCTTGAACGACGGGAGCACCGCAGCGAGGGCTTCGTCGAGGGCAGCGCCGGATCTGTTCATCTCGGATGCGATCGCCTCGGTCATCAGCTCGGAGTCAGTCGTCGCGGCAAGCGGGCCGAACGTTGATGCGAGTTCTGAGGTGTTCGTCAGGTTGCCGTTGTGCGCGAGGGCGATGCCGTTGTGTCCGATGTGCCGGAAGACGGGCTGGCTGTTCTCCCAGCTCGTCGAACCGGTGGTCGAGTAGCGGTTGTGGCCGATGGCCAGGCTGCCCGGCAGCCCGGCGAGCACGCCCTCGTCGAACACCTGTGCAACGAGTCCGAGGTCCTTGTAGACGCGGATGTTTTCCTCGTCGCTCGCCGCGATGCCCGCTGACTCCTGGCCACGATGTTGGAGTGCGAAGAGTCCGAAGCTTGTGAGGCGAGCGGCTTCGATGTCGGTTCCCCGAATGCCAAACACCCCGCACGCCTCGCCCGGCCGATCGAGGATCGGATCGCTGAGTGGGTGCTCGTCCACGGCGGGGAGTGTACCCACCGGATGTCCTCGCACTCAGACAAGCAGGACGACGAAGATGGCGGCCACACCGACCACCGCAGCCACGAGCGTCCTGATCGTCCGGGCTTGCGGCTTCCCTACGGCGAGCAGCGACCACAGGAGGGCGATCAGCACGCCAGCTCCGAAGCCACCGAGGTGCGCGCGCCAATCGATATTCGACACGAAGAGCGGCAGCGACAGGTTGATGAGGAGGAGGAACCCGAGCTGGTTGAACATCGCCCTGCCACCCGGCGTCCCGCGCATCTTCCATGCCACGAACATCCACGCGCCGAACAAGCCGAAGATGGCGCCGGACGCACCAATGGACACCTGGATGAACGGCCCGAACGCGTAGCTCACCGCGCCGCCCAACCCGGCGGATGCAACGTACAACGCGAGAAACCCCGGGCTTCCAACCTGTTGCTCGAGGCGCGGACCGAAGAGGTACAAGGCGTACATGTTGAAGAGGACATGCATGAGGCCACCGTGCAGGAGGGCCGCGGTGAAGATTCGCCACCACTCACCGTCCGCCACGAGGAAGTTGGCCTGAGCGAGGTTCTCGACGAGCCAGCGGTCGATGTCGGGAGAGAGGAGTCCCGCAACGAAGATCGCCACGGTCACACCCATGATCGCGAACGAAACGGGCGCGGTCTGGCGAGTGGGCCTGCCGATTGCGGCTCGACCGGAGACAACCCGCGCGCGTGGCGCTGGCTGAGCGCACTCGGGGCACTTCTGTCCGACGGACGCGTCGTGTGAGCACTCGACGCAGATCGGGCGCCCGCATGTGGTGCAGGCAAGTCGAGTCTCACGGCCCGGATGGCGGTAGCAGGTGGTCGCAGTGGAATCGGTCATCGTATGAGACGGTAACGACGCCCGAGGCTTGGCATTCCCCGCCAGTACTTCTCCCTTGTCGTCTGCCGGGGAAAAGGGGCGTTCATTGGACTTCCTCCGCCAGATCCCGGGCGAGGTCGCCGAGCGGAGGGAGGACGGTCGGGGCAACGTCTTTGCGCGTGGTGTGAGGTGCCCCCTCTGGCCCGCCCACGGGGCGGGCCTGTCTCCCCCGTCTGCGCCGGGGGAGACGGAGCGTGGTCGTCAGATCGCGGTTGGGCGTCGCTTCCAGAGCATGGTTGCTTGTTGGAAGGCGAACGCTGCCTTGAGGACGTCGAGATCTGCGTGGTGCCTGCCGACGATCTGGAGTCCGACGGGCAGGCCGTCTGCGGTGAAGCCTGCAGGGACCGAGATTGCTGGCAACCCGGTCTCTGAGATGTAGTAGCAGCTCGCAAACCACGACGTGTAGTTCTCCATGGGCGTGCCGTCGATCTCCGTTGGGTATTCGGTGTCGACGCTGAATGGCGGAATGGCCGCGGTGGGGATGGCGAGGAAACGATGTTCGTCGAGGAACGTCGTGACCCTTCGGAAGAGGCGCGTGCGGGCTTCTGCCGCCTTGCCGAGCTCGACTGCGGTCAACTCTGCGCCGTACTCGGCATTCCACTTGATCGAGTCCTTGTACGCGTCCGGGTTCGCCTCGATCGCCTTGAGGAAGTCCCTCGCGTACGAATACCCGCGATGAACCCTGAAGGACTCCTCGGCACCGGAGAAGTTTGGCGATGCCTCGGTCACCCTGAATCCGATCTCCTCGAGGACCCGCTTCGCCGGCGCGAGTGCTGCGGTGACCTCCGGATCGATCGGGAGCCCGCCGAGGTCGTGGGACCACGCAAGGGGCACGTCGCGCCAGTCGCCTGCGAGCGGCTCTGCGAACACGGATCCCGGCTGCTCGATCGAGATCGGGATGCGGGGGTCGGGTCCTGCCGTGGCGGCCATGAACAGGGCGATGTCCTCGACCGTCCTCGCCATCGGGCCGTGCACGGAGTGGTCCCACCACACGTCGCGGCTCGGCCATGTCGGGATACGCCCGGGCGATGGCCTGAACCCGACGGTATTGGTGAACGACGCGGGGTTCCGCAGCGATGCGCCGTAGTCGGAGCCGTCCGCGAGGCTGACCATCCCCGCGGCGAGCGCCGCTCCGGCACCTCCCGAACTCCCGCCCGGGGTCAGGTCGAGGTTCCACGGGTTCCGGGTGACGCCGAACACTTCATTGAACGTCTGGCTGCCTGCCCCGTGCTGTGGCGTGTTGGTCTTGCCGACGGTGACGGCCCCTGCCTGCTGCATCCGGTCGACGATCAGCGTTGTCCTGTCCGGCACGAAGTCCGCGTAGACGGGAGACCCGAAGGTCGTGCGGATACCCGCGGTCTCGTGCAGGTCCTTGTGGGCAGCCGGCAGTCCACAGAGCAGCGGCACGACGCCGCCCTCGGCGAGCTGTTCGTCGGCTCGCCGGGCCATGCCCATTGCCACCTCGGGAACGAGCGTCACGATGGCGTTGACCGACGGGTTGACACGGTCGATCTGATCGAGGTGCGCCTCGAGGAGTTCGACCGCGGAGATCTCTTTGCGCCGCAACAGACCGGCCTGGTCGACCGCCCTCGCGAAGACGATGTCGCGGTCTGTCATGCCATGCGACGAGGAATGGCGTCTCTCCAGATGGTGGCCGCCTCGTCGAGCGGGATCGATCCCGATGGTCCGAAGTCGAGGTCTGACCCGCCGATCCGACCGATCTTCCTGACCGGAGCGAAGCTGTCGAGCTCTTCGCCTTCACCGACGATGATGAACCGCAGCGGTGTCTCATCGAGCAGCTGCGCTGGCGAGAGATCATCTACGTGGAGACCGACACCCGACCGGATCGCGATCTCAGCGAGAGCGACCGCGAGCCCACCGGTCGATATGTCGTGGAGCACCGGTTGCTCGAACGCGAGCGTCGCGGCCGCGGACACGACGCGCCTTCCGAGGTCACCGTCGACGTCTGCAGGACGGCCACGCAGCTCGCCGTTGACGACGCGATCGTATGCGGAGCCGGCGAAGTCGTGCTCGGGGTCCGGGCCGACCACCCAGATGGACATGCCCGCTGCGGCGGCGTCGAGGCGCGGCGGCCGCTCAGGCATCGGGTCACAGAATCCGAGCATGCCGACGACCGGCGCCGGGTAGATGTCGACACCGTCTGTCTGGTTGTAGAAGGACACATTGCCGCCGACGACGGGGACGTCGAGCTCGTCACACGCCCATGCCATCCCCTCGACCGCCTCGATGAACTGCCACATCACCTCGGGTTCTTCCGGGTTGCCAAAGTTGAGGTTGTCGACGACGGCGTACGGGCGGGCGCCGGTGACGGCGACGTTGAGCGCCGCCTCGAAAACGATGCGCGCCGCGCCGCGCCGCGGGTCGAGCCAGGTCCGGAGGGCATCGCCATCCGTCGAGAGCGCCATGCCCTTGTTCGTGTCCTTGATGCGCAGGAGCGAACCGTCGTGGCCCGGCTCCACCACCGTGTTGAGGAACAGCATGTGGTCGTACTGGCTCGAGATCCACGAGCGATCGCCGATTGCGGGATCGTCGAGGAGGATTCGCAGAACGTCCCCGACGTCGATGTCCTCCGGCACCGTCGGGGTGTCGGCCCACACCGCGTCGAGCGACGCTGGGCGTTCGGCAGGCCTGTGATACAGCGGCGCCTCGTCAGCGAGCGAAGCTGCGGGAACCTCCGCGACGAGCTCACCTTCGGAGAACACGCGGAGCTGTGGACCACGCGTGACCACGCCGATGCTCGATGCCTCGATCTCCCATCGTTCCGCAAGGGCGCGGACCTCGGGCTCGTTCTCGGGCGTGACGATCGCGAGCATCCGCTCCTGGGACTCCGACATCAGGATCTCGCCCGGGGTCATGTCGTGCTCGCGGAGGTGCACCTTGTCGAGATCCACGTCCATCCCCATGCCGCCGTTCCCGGCGATCTCGGAGGTCGCACACGAGATCCCCGCTGCGCCGAGGTCCTGGATCGCGACGACGAGCCCCCGGTCGTACAGCTCGAGGCATGCCTCGATCAACTTCTTCTCCTCGAACGGGTCGCCGACCTGCACGTTCGGACGCTTCGCCTCGTCCCCCTCCTCGAACGAAGCCGACGCGAGGATGCTCGCTCCGCCGATGCCATCGCGACCGGTCGCGTTGCCCAACAGGATCGCCACGTTGCCCTCACCTGATGCCGCTGACAGCACCAGCTGCTCTCTCTTCAGGATGCCGAGTGCCATGACGTTGACGAGCGGGTTCTTCGCGAAACGGTCGGCGAACTCGACCTCGCCTCCAACGGTGGGAACGCCGACGGCGTTGCCGTACCCGGCGATGCCCGAGACGACCCCTTCGAACAAGTATCGGTTGTGGGGATCGTCGAGGGGGCCGAAGCGGAGCGGGTCGAGCACTGCGATCGGCCGGGCGCCCATCGTGAACACGTCTCGCAGGATTCCGCCGACACCGGTCGCCGCGCCTTCGTACGGCTCCACGTAGCTGGGATGGTTGTGGCTCTCGATGCGGAGGGCAGCGAGCCACCCGTCACCGAGGTCGACGACCCCCGCGTTCTCCCCCGGACCGACGACGACCCACGGCTGGTCCGAGTTGAACCGCCCGAGGTGAGCCCTCGACGACTTGTACGAGCAATGCTCGGACCACATCACCGAGTACATCGCAAGCTCGGCCGCCATCGGTGTCCGCCCGAGGATCTCGACGACGTGGTCGTATTCCTCGTCGGTCATCCCGAGCGCGATGTGGTCCGGCGTGGTGGTGGTCATGCGGAAACGAGTTCGAGGCTCGCCACGAAGCTCTCGAGCAGCACCAACCCGTCGTCCGAACCCAGGATCGCCTCAGATGCCCGCTCGGGGTGCGGCATCAGCCCCGCGACGTTGCGGCGATCGTTCGTGACGCCTGCAATTGCGTTCGTCGAGCCGTTCGGGTTGCTTGCCGGCCTTTTGCGACCGCCGGCATCCGAGTACCGGAGGATGACGTTGCCTGAGCCTTCGAGGGAGTCCACGTCTGCTGTGACGTAGTTGCCCTCGTATGAGTTCAAGGGGATTCGCAGTACCTGGCCACGCGTCGCTGCCCGCGTCAGCACGCTGTCCGTCGACTCAACCTCGAGGTGCACCGGTCGGCAGATGAACTTCAGATCGCGGTTGGCGACCAGCGCACCGGGCAGGAGGCCCGCTTCGCAGAGGATCTGGAACCCGTTGCAGATGCCGAGGACGGGGAGACCATCGTTTGCCATTCTCTCGACCTCCGCCATCACCGGCGAGAATCGCGCGATCGCGCCGGTTCTCAGGTAGTCCCCGTGGGCAAAACCACCGGGGAGCACGACGCCTTCCGCCCCTTCGAGGTCGGTGTCGCGGTGCCAGACGAGTTCGGCTTCTGCACCTGCCGTTGCCAAGCCCCGCACGACATCGTGTTCGCAGTTCGTGCCGGGGAACACGACGACGGCGACGGTCATGGCCGCTCCTCGATCGTGTAGGACTCGATCACGGGGTTGGCGAGCAGTTTCTGGCACATGGCTTCGAGTGCCAGTCGGGCATCATCGCCGGATGCCGCTTCGAGGTCCACGTCGATCGTGCGTCCGAATGCGACGTGTGACACATCGGTGAATCCGAGGTCCTGGAGGGCCTTGAGGGTGGTGGTACCTTCTGGATCGGAGAGGCCGGGCTTGCGGGACACGCTCACGCGGAACCGGTGCGTCATGTCGCGCCCGCCGAGGCGAGGTAGTCGTCGAAGGAGCGACCTGTGAGGCGCTCGTAGGCGTCGACATACCGTGCAGCCGTCGCCTCGACGACCTCGGCTGGCATCGCCGGTGCAGGCGGTGTCTTGTCCCAGCCGTCGACCGTCTCGAGCCAGTCCCTCACGGGTTGCTTGTCGAACGACGGCATCGTTGCCCCCTCGGCCCACGACTCCGCCGGCCAGTAACGCGAGCTGTCTGGTGTGAGTACCTCATCGACAAGGATCACCTCGCCGTCCACGATCCCGAACTCGAACTTCGTGTCGGCGAGAATGATGCCGCGGTCCGCGGCATAGGCCGAGCCCTTCAGGTAGATCTCCATCGACCTGGTTCGGAGAAGCTCGTAGAGGTCGTCGCCGACGAAGTCGCGCGCTTCGGCTTCGGTGAGGTTCTCGTCATGTCCCGATTCGGCCTTCGTCGCCGGCGTGAAGATCGGCTCGTCGAGGCGAGACGCCATCTGGAGCCCGCCTGGCAGGTGTTCGGTCGTTGGCCCGCCACCCGCCGAGTACTCCTTCCACGAGGACCCGTACAGGTAGCCGCGGATCACGCACTCCATCGGCACGACCTCTGCTGCTTTGACCAGCATCGCGCGACCGGCGTACTCCGACCTTTCAGCGTCGGACAGGAACGTCATCTCGGCCGTATCGGCGGTGACCAGGTGGTGCGGCGTGTCGAGGATGTCGAACCAGTGGAGCGACAACCCGGTGAGCACGCGTCCCTTGTTGGGAATGGGGTCATCGAGCACCACGTCGAACGCGGAGATCCGATCCGTGGTGACGATCAAGAGGTGGTGTGGGTCGACCCGGAAGATCTCGCGAACCTTCCCCGACCCGATGTGCTCCAGCGCGGTCACAAGAGGCGATGGTACTCCTGGCACCGAGCGACGCTGCGACCAGCGGCGGCGCGTTCGGGGCGCGACGTACGCTTCCGCGCATGACCGGATCAGCGCATGCGTGGGGCGACGAACCGACACCGTTCGATGCCCTCGGGGGAGAGGATCGGATCGTCGCGATCGTCGAACGCTTCTACGACATCATCGACGCCGAGGCACCGGTGATCCGGGCGATGCTCCCGGCGAACGACTCGGTGTCGCGGCGCAAGCTTGCGATGTACCTCGTCGAATGGACGGGCGGTCCCGCCCGGTACACCCCAGACCGCGGCCACCCGCGCATGCGGATGCGACACCTTCCGTTCACCATCGGCGCAGACGAGGTCGCGACGTGGCTGGCGTGTTTCGGCAGGGCGCTCGACGACAACGAGGTCACCGGTGAAGTGCGAACCTTCCTCGATGAGAAGGTGACCGCCCTCGCCACCCACCTGCAGAACGCGTAAGCGTTGGCTTTCCTCCCCCACGAAGTGGGGGAGGTGGCCGAGCGAAGCGAGGACGGAGGGGGCAAACGTCCCTGCGCGTGACAACAGGTGCCCCCTCTGGCCCGCCCTCGGGGGCGGGCCTGTCTCCCCCGTCTACGCCGGCGGAGAGCTGCGTCTGGTTCGTCCCCCTTTCAAGGGGGACGGGCGAGCGGAGCGAGCCAGGGGGATCGGCTGGCTGCTAGAGCGAGGTCGCCTCGAGGCGCTCGAAGACGACATCGGCCTCGTCGAGGAATCGCTCGTTCGAGAAGCACGCCGCGAGGGTGTCGGCGTCGAGCGAGACGTCCGCATCCGCCGCGAGCCTTTCCTGAAGGGTTCCGCCTTCGTCCCACGCCTTCATGGCATTGCGTTGCACGAGCCGGTACGCGTCGTCCCTGGTGAGTCCGGAGTCGATGAGGGCGAGGAGGACCGCCTGGCTGTACACCAACCCACGTGTGGATTCCAGGTTCGCGGCCATCCGGTCGGTGTCGACAACGAGGTTGTCGATGAGCTTGGTCATCCGCCGCAGTGCGTAGTGGAGGATCGTGGTCGCATCAGGGAGGACCACGCGTTCGACCGACGAGTGCGAGATGTCCCTCTCGTGCCACAAAGCCACGTTCTCGAGTCCGGCGGACGCGTAGCCGCGAAGGAGGCGTGCGACCCCGGTCAAGTTCTCGGTCGCAATCGGGTTGCGTTTGTGGGGCATTGCAGACGAGCCCTTCTGTCCAGAGCCGAAGGACTCCCTGACCTCGGAAACCTCTGACCGCTGGAGGTGCCTGATCTCGGTCGAGATGCGCTCGATCGTCGCGCCCACGAGTGCGAGGACGGAGAGGAAGTGGGCGTGGCGGTCGCGGGCGACGACCTGCGTCGGGGCGGGTTCGGCGTTGAGGCCGAGGTGATCGCACACGAAGGCCTCGATCGTGCTTGGCGCATGTGCGTACGTGCCAACCGCACCGGAGATCGTCCCGACGGACACGCCATTGACCGCGTCGACGAGCCGCTCGTGGTCGCGTTGGATCTCGAATGCCCAGTTAGCGAGTTTCAGCCCGAACGACGTCGGCTCGGCCCAGATCCCGTGCGTCCGCCCGATCGTCGGCGTCGAACGGAACTCGAATGCGCGCCGCCTGACGACGTCGTACAGATCTGAGAGGGCTTCGAGCAGCAGCGTGCCCGAATCCCGAAGTGCCACGCCCGTGGCGGTGTCGAGGACGTCCGAAGATGTGAGGCCGAAGTGGATCCACTCGCCCCCTTCCGACATCGAGTCAGCGAGCAGGTCGACGAACGCAGCCACGTCGTGGTGCGTGATCGCCTCACGCTCCTTCCACGCCGCCGGGTCGACCTCCGGTGTATTGCGCGCCGCTTCTGCCGCCGATGTCGGAGCAACGCCCGACTCCGCCCATGCCTCGACGACCAGCACCTCGATCTCACGCCACACGGCGAGCTTGCGTTCCTCAGACCAGAGCTCGTTCATCTCGGGAGTCGAGTAGCGCTCGATCACGTTGCGAGACTCTCCCTGTAGGCAGCCAGCTTGCCAGCCAGATCCGTGTCGTGGATCGAGAGGATCGAGGCGGCCAGGTACGCGGCGTTCGCTGCGCTGTCGATCGCAACCGTGGCGACGGGGATCCCGGTCGGCATCTGGACGGTCGAGTACAGGGCGTCGACGCCCCCGAGACCGCCAGCCGCGATCGGGACGCCGATGACCGGGAGGGTGGTGTGTGCTGCCGCGGCGCCTGCAAGGTGGGCCGCCTTTCCCGCACCGCACACGATCACGCCGAATCCGGCGCTTCGCGCTGAAGACACGAACGCGGCGACCTTTTCCGGAGTTCGGTGCGCAGACATCACGTGGACCTCGTACGGAACACCGAACTCGTCGAGCGTGTCTGCGCAGGCCTGCATCTTGCTCATGTCCTTTTCGGACCCCATCAGGATCGCGACCTTCATTGCCTCACCTTCGATCGTCCTATGTCCGTCCTCATCTGCGCACCCTTGAACTGGATCACGTGCGCTGCTGAGTATGCATCGTCTCTGGCGTCTTCGACGGTATCGGCGACCCCGACGACGCTGAACACACGTCCCCCGTTCGTGACAAGCCTTCCGTCGTCCCACCGGGTTCCAGCGTGGAAGACGATCGCCTCGGTCACCCTGTCGAGGCCGATGACGGCGAGCCCCTTCTCGGGTGCGTCCGGGTATCCCGGTGCCGCGAGGACCACGTTGACCGCCGCACCGCTGGACCACGCGAGGCTGTCGGGCAGCATCCCATCGCCCGCCGCGCGGGAGAGCACCTTCAGCAGGTCAGACTCGAGTCGTGGCATGAGGGCCTGGGTCTCCGGGTCCCCGAGGCGGCAGTTGAACTCGAGCACCTTCGGCCCGGCATCGGTGAGGATGAGGCCTACATAGAGGAATCCCGTGTAGGGGATCCCACGATCGGCGAGCGCGGCGAGGACCGGCAGCGCGACATGCTCCCTCGCCCAGCCGACGAGGTCCTCGGCGTCCGGTTCTGCAGGGCTGTAGGACCCCATTCCCCCCGTGTTCGGGCCCCGGTCCCCGTCGAGCAGCCGCTTGTAGTCGCGGGCCGTGTCGAGCCCGAGAGCGTTGCCGCCCGCACAGATGAAGAACACCGACACCTCATCACCGTCGAGGTACTCCTCGATGACGACGGTTGCCCCTGCATCGCCGAATCGGCCCCCGAAGCAACCGTCGACCCAGGCGATCGCATCGTCTCGATCGGCGGTGACCACCACACCCTTGCCAGCTGCGAGACCGTCGGCTTTCACGACGTACGGGCCGTCGTAGGTGTTGAGGTATGCGACCGCGTCGTCGCGGTCGTTGAAAGATCGGTAGTCGCCAGTTGGTACGCCCGCGTCCTCCATCACCTGCTTGGCGAACTCCTTTGAGGACTCGAGCTGCGCTCCCGCAGCGCTCGGCCCGAACACCGGGATTCCCGCTTCGCCCAGCGCGTCTGCAACGCCTGCCGCAAGCGGTGCCTCGGGGCCGACGACCACCAGATCGGCGTGCTCCTTGCGGGCGAGTTCGACGACGCCTTCGGGGTCGTTCGGGTCGACGCCCATCTCGAGATCTCCGAGTTCGGCGAGGCCCGGGTTCCCCGGGCATGAGATGAGGTTGGAGAGCAGGCTGCTCTGGGACAGCTTCCAACCCATGGCATGCTCACGTCCGCCACCGCCGAGCAGCAGGACGTTCACGGTCAAGCCCGTTTCAGCGTCGCGGCACGGGATGGCCCTACGGACACCGTTCGAATCGGAATCCCCGCGAGCTCCTCGATCCTGTGCACGTAGTCCTGCGCCGCGGCCGGGAGGTCGTCGAAGGTGCGGGCGCCGGTGATGTCGTCGCCCCAGCCCTTGTGCTCCTCGTACACGGGAGTGCAGTTGTACAGCACCCGCTGTTGCCTGGGAAACTCTGTGTAGCGCTCGCCGTCGCTGTCGTACGCCGTCGCGATCTTGATCGTGTCGAAGTGGGAGAGCACGTCGAGCTTCGTGAGCGCGATCTCGGTGAGGCCGTTGACCCGAACGGCGTATCGGAGCGCCACGGCGTCGAGCCACCCGCATCGCCTTCGCCGTCCGGTGACGACACCGTATTCGCCGCCGATTTCGATCAGTCGGTCGCCCGTCTCGTCGAGCAGCTCGGTCGGGAACGGTCCGGTCCCGACGCGTGAGATGTAGGCCTTGGTAACGCCGACGATGTCGTCGATCTGCTTCGGGCCGATCCCAGACCCCACGGCAGCCCCACCGGCGACCGGGTTTGAAGAAGTCACAAACGGGTAGGTGCCGTGATCGATGTCGAGCAGCGTCCCCTGGGCGCCCTCGAACAGCACGTGCTTGCCCTCTGCCAGGGCATCGGAGACGATCAGGGATGTGTCCGTGATGTGATCGGCGAGCTGTTCGGCGAACCCGACGTACTCCGTGTAGATCTCCTCGAGGTCGAGGGGGAGTGAGTTGTAGACCTTCGTGAGTTGCTTGTTCTTGTCCTTCAGCGCCGCGTCGAGCTTCTTGCGGAAGATCTTGAGATCGAAGAGGTCCTGCGCGCGGATGCCGAACCGCGAGTACTTGTCCATGTACGCCGGGCCGATGCCTCGCTTCGTGGTGCCGATCTGCGCATCACCGAGGAACCGCTCGATCACCGCGTCGAGCTTGCGGTGGTACGGCATGATGAGGTGCGCGTTGTTCGACACCCTGACCTTGGACGGGTCGATGCCGCGGCCTCGCAGCGTCGCCATCTCGTCGAGGAGGACCTTGGGATCGACCACGCACCCGTTGCCGATGACCGGCGTGACCGTCGGATACAGGACACCCGAGGGGATGAGGCTCAGCGCGAACTTCTCGTCCCCGACCACGATGGTGTGCCCGGCGTTGTTGCCGCCTTGGTATCGGACGACGACATCAGCGTTCTCAGCCATCAGGTCGGTGATCTTGCCCTTTCCCTCATCGCCCCATTGGGTTCCGAGGACCACCGACGCGGGCATGCATACCTCCAAGTGCGGGTTACGAACGCAGTCTAGGAGGGGCGTGGGCGGGTGCGGAGCCGAGGGGAGACCAAGGCTGACACCGAAATCCTGAGCGGCGACCTCATGGAATTGTGGTGGCGGGGAGCCGCGGATACCGCTACCGTGCCAGCACTCGGTCCCCCGATCGGGTGCGGGCGGACACGTCCGTCCAACCAACCAAGCAAATGAGGAGGGGTTTACAGCATGCTCAAGAAACTTGCTGTGCTCTTCGCCGTTCTCGCTCTCGTCGCCGCAGCATGTGGTGGTTCGAGCGATGGCGAAGAAACCACCACAACAACCGCCCCGGGCAACTCCGGTCAAGAAGGCGGAAGCACGCTCGATGCGGTTTTGGCTCGTGGTGAGCTGATCTGCGGTGTTTCCGGCTCAGCGGTCGGATTCTCCGAGACACAGGCCGATGGCTCGGCAACCGGCTTCGACGCCGATTACTGCCGCGCCGTCGCTGCTGCCGTTCTCGGCGACGCGACCAAGGTGCAATTCCGTGCCTTGACCGCAGCAGAGCGCTTCGAGGCGCTGAAGAACAACGAGATCGACGTGTTGATCCGTAACACGACCTGGACCCAGAGCCGTGATACGGACATCGGCATGCAGTTCGTCGCGACGACGTACTTCGACGGCCAGCAGTTGATGGGCAACCCGGCAACGCTGCCAGGCCTCACGTCCAGCAGCGGCTTCGAGGCCATCGACGGTGCGACCGTCTGCACGAACGCCGGTACGACGACCGAGAAGAACATCACCGAGGGCGCGCAGGTCGCCGGTGTCTCGATCAACCTCGAGACGGTGGAGACCTTCCCGGAGGCGATGGAGAAGTTCAAGGCCGGTACGTGTGACCTCGTCACGACGGACGGCTCTGGCCTCTTCGGCAACCGTGCCGCCGAGGCAAACGCTGGCACCGAGGGTGCGAGCGAGTGGGTCATCTTCCCGACGAAGCCGATCTCCAAGGAGCCGCTCGGGCCGGTGGTCCGTCAGAACGACGACGAGTGGTTCGACATCGTGCAGTGGACCGTGTTCGCCACCTTCATCGCCGATGAGCTGGACGTCACGTCCGCAAATGTCGACGACATGATGGATGCAACGCCGGAACTCACCCGCCTCTTCGGCGGTGAGGGCGAGCTCCAGACGTCGATGGGTCTCAACCCAGACGCCTTCCTGCAGGTCATCAAGCAGGTCGGCAACTACGGCGAGATCTTCGAGAAGAACCTCACGGGACCGCTCGGTCTCGAGAGGGTCGGAAGCGCCAACGAACAGTGGTTCAACGGTGGTCTGATCTACGCACCGCCAGCTCGCTGATCGCAAGCTGACCAATTGACGGAGAGGGGGTCGCTTCGGCGGCCCCTCTTCCTTTTCCCGAGCAGCTGATCGGAAATCACCCCGGATTTCCATGCAAAGCGATGGCACGGCCGTCTATGGTGCCACCAGACCGGTGATGGGTTCACCAATCCGGTCGAGGAAGGCGTATGACCGTAGAGGTGCGTCAGCATCAGAAAACGCCATTGTGGCGCAACGCGACAGTCCTGAAGTGGGCGTCGCAGGTCTTCGTGCTGTTCATGCTTCTCTTCCTGTTCGGCGCCCTCGGTAGCCGCGCCACCGACAACTTCGCCCAGTCGGACATTTCGTTCGGTTGGGACTGGCTCTCGAACCCGACGGGTGTCCAGATCCGTGAAGGGATCGACACGCTTCCCGATTCAGGGGCCCGGGCGCTCACTGTCGGCATCATCAACACGATGCGCGTCGCCATCTCGGGCATCTTCGTCGCCACCCTGATCGGGACCATCATCGGGATCGCGCGCCTCTCCTCGAACTGGATCGTCAACAAGCTTGCGACTGTCTACATCGAGACCATCCGCAACATCCCGCTGCTCGTCCAGATCTTCTTCTGGTCAGCACTGGCGGTCGGTCTTCCGTCACTCACCGCAGAGGACGTCGGGACGTATTGGTTCAAGACGTCGAACAGAGGCTTCGCGTTCTCGTGGGTCTTCCCCGACGGTGGGTTCTGGCCATGGCTGGTGTTCATCGCCGTGGGATTCTTCGTCGGCCGGTGGCTGCTGAGGCGCCGCAGGCAGCACCAGGAGGACACGGGAGAGCCCGGCCACGGGGGCTGGTACATGGCTGCATCGATCCTCGTCTTTGCTGTAGTCGGTTGGTTTGCATGGCCCGTGCTGTCATTCATGGAACCAGTGCTCGAGGCCATCGAGAAGTTCGTCGCCAACCTTCCGCAGATCATCGTGCCGATCGTGATCGCGCTGGGCGCGATCGCCGCGTCCGTGTGGTGGATCCGAGGATTCTTCGAGTCGCGCCGCACGCCCGCAGGGTTTGGCAAGCTCACCGATGACGATTGGTTCCGGGTCGTTTTCGCTGGTTTCGCTGGAATCGCCATCGCGGTGGTCGCCTTCGTCATCGGCGAGTTCACGATCAAGACGGTGGCCGGCGAGGTGCTTTCGGTCGCCGAACTCGCGATCGTTGGTGTTTCGAACTTCTTCGGGTGGCTCGGTGCGAAGTTCAACGCGACCGACGCGAACACGGTGATCGAAGGGATCAGATCCGGAGGGCCGCTCGTCTTCGAGCGACCGCAGGTGATCCTCGCTGGCGGCGCGCAGATTCCGCAGTTCGGTTCGTCCGGGATGGTCCTCACCGTGCCGTTCTTCGCCATTTGGACGGGCGTGACCGTGTACACGGCCTCCTTCATTGCGGAGATCGTGCGTGGCGGCATCCTCGCCGTTCCGAAGGGCCAGACCGAGGCATCGATGGCGCTCGGCCTGAAGAGGAGCCAATACCTCCGTCAGATCATCCTGCCCCAAGCGTTCCGGATCATCCTGCCGCCGCTCGGCAACCAGTACCTCAACCTGGCGAAGAACACGTCGCTCGGGATTGCCGTTGCATTCGCTGACATCGTTGCCGTCGGCGTCACGATCGTGAACCAGACGGGCCAGTCGCTGCCTGTTGTGCTGGTGTGGATGGCGTTCTTCCTCACCGTCAGCCTGTCCATTTCAGCGGTCGTGAACTACTACAACCGTCGCATGCAGCTGGTGGAGCGTTGAGATGAGTGACATGGCAGTCGCCCCGGATCTCGAGCTCGCACCTGAGCCGCCGCCGAAAGGCCTGCGGATCTGGCTCCGCGACAATCTCTTCTCCACGCCAGCGTCGGGTGTCCTGAGCGTCGCCGCGATCCTCGTCGTCATCTTCGCGTTGCGTGGTCTCCTCAACTTCATCTTCGACCCGCTGCGACGGTGGGATGCGGTCACGTACAACATGCGTTTGCTCATGGTTCAGGCGTACCCGACGGATGCGATGTGGCGGGTGTGGCTTGCGGTCGGAATTGTCGTGGTGCTTCTCGCTGCGACGTTCGCGGCGTGGAGGATCGGCGGCATGCTCGAGCCGCGACAGGTCTCCAAGACCCTCATGGCTCTCGGAGGCGGCATCGCCCTTGCCGGGATCCTCGGCCCGTTCTCTGCGACGGCAACGGTCCTCTGGCTCGTGGTAGCCGCCGTTCTCGCCGGTACGGGGTTCGCCACCGGGAGGTTGACCGGGGATCGGGCGAAGGACCCGATCATTCCGGTCATGGCGATCATCGGCATCATCTTGCTGCTGATCGTGGTCGTGCTGTGGATCCTCAAAGTTCCCGTGCCAGGAAAGATCGTCGAAGGGAACCTCATCACGGACGGTGCCGAGGCCGCAGGTCTCCGCGGCGAACAGGTGAAGGTTCTCAGGTCTCTCTCGAACACGACCCGCATGCCGTGGACGATCATCTTCGCCCTGGGTGCGTTGGCCTTTGTGTCGGTCAGGATGTTCTCTGCTCGCGCTGTCGCGACGCTCAAGCGCGTTCTGGTCCCGACCTGGGTGGCTGCCTTCCCGGTCCTCGTGTTGATCCTTCTGCGAGATCCGGTCTGGCGATGGGGCAATTTCGGGTCGGTGTACGTAGGAGCGATTGTCGGCTTCTCCGTGGTGGGAGGCGTGATCCTGTGGTTCGTGTCGAGGCCGAGCACCGGGGAGATCGGCCGTGTGATCGGCGGACTGCTGCTCGTGTTGGCGTTCGTGTCGTTCCTGTTCCCGATGCCCTTCGTGTTCCGATTCCTCATGCTCGCACTCGCGCTCTTCACGCTGGCAGGGCCGACGTTCGGCGGCGAAACGTCCCGGTCGCTGGTCACTGCATGGGTCGTGACGGCTGCCGTCCTTTCCTTCTTCGTCTTCACGACCGCGTCGGAGTCGGGCATCGACGTCCCGGGGAACTTCTTCCTCGGCGGTCTCTCGTTGACGATCGTCCTCGCGTTCACGTCGATCGTGCTCTCATTCCCACTCGGTGTGATCCTCGCGCTCGGTCGAACGTCGACGATGCCGCTGTTCAGGCTCATGTCGACCGTCTACATCGAGCTGGTGCGCGGTGTTCCGCTGATCACTTGGCTCCTTGTCGCATTCCTCATGCTCCCTGTTGCTCTGCCGCAGGGCATTGAGATCGGTGGGGTGATGCGAGCCGTCGGTGCCATGACGTTCTTCTCGGCGGCATATCTCGCCGAGAACGTTCGCGGGGGTCTCCAGTCGATTCCGGGCGGACAACGGGAAGCTGCGCGTGCGCTCGGCATGTCCACCGTGCAGATGATCGTGTTCATCACCCTGCCGCAAGCGTTGCGGGCCGTCATCCCAGCCCTCGTCGGCCAGGTCATCGCACTCTTCAAGGACACGTCGTTGGTCACGATTGTCGGTCTGTTCGACTTCCTGCACCTCGCCAGGGCGGTCATTCCTGCGCAGAGCCAGCCGTTCAGCTTCCTCGGCTCGATAAAGGAGACCTTGATTTTCGCTGCGATCGTGTACTGGATGTTCACGTTCACGTTCTCACGCATCAGCCAGCGCCTCGAGAAGAAGCTCGGTGTTGGTGAGCGATAGCATGGATTCGCAAGGGAGCAGTATGGAAAACGAACAGAGGTCAACCAGAACACTCGGAGATCCCATCGTCATCACCGACGGCGTCAAGAAGTGGTTCGGCGATTTCCAGGCCCTCAAGGGCGTGACCGCCACCGTCCGCGAGCGCGAGGTGGTCGTCATCATCGGTCCGTCGGGTTCCGGCAAGTCGACCTACATTCGATGCATCAACCGGCTCGAGGCCCATCAGGAGGGCACGATCATCGTTGATGGCACCGAGCTGACGAACGACATCAAGAACATCGAGAAGATCCGCTCCGAAGTCGGCATGGTGTTCCAGCAGTTCAACCTGTTCCCCCACCTGACGGTGCTCGACAACATCACGCTCGCCCCCCAGTGGGTCCGCAAGCAGCCGAAGGCCGAGACCGAGGAGTACGCGATGGAGCTGCTCGAGCGCGTCGGCATTCCCGAGCAGGCCGACAAGTATCCCGGCCAGCTCTCGGGTGGTCAGCAGCAGCGTGTGGCGATCGCCCGCTCCCTCGCAATGAAGCCCCGCATCATGTTGTTCGACGAGCCGACGTCAGCGCTCGATCCAGAGATGATCAAGGAAGTGCTCGACGTGATGAAAGAGCTCGCGCACGGCGGTATGACCATGATGGTCGTCACGCACGAGATGGGTTTCGCCCGTGAGGTCGCTGACCGTGTCATGTTCTTCGACTACGGCACGATCGTCGAGGAGGGCACCCCGGAGCACTTCTTCACGAACCCGCAGCACGACCGCACGAAGCTGTTCCTGAGCCAGATCCTCTAGAGGTCTGACCAGCGGTCTCCCTCGGCGAGGTCGATGATCGTCCACGCCATCGCGAGCGCTCCGTCGCGGATCATGCGCATTCCGTCTTCGGTGATGGTGTGCGCAGCGAATTCCTTCTGGTGGTTCACGGCCGGGTAGCAGTGCAGGTCGAGCATCGGGTGGATCGACGGCACGATCTGGCTGACGTTGCCCATGTCGGTCGATCCCGATGTCTTCGGTGGCAGATCCGCGAGTCGGTTGATGTCTCTGCCCAGGGCTCGCGAGTTCGCCTGATAGAGGTCGACCATGACGGCGTTGTTGTCGATGGCGCTGTAGCGGTGGCCTCGGCGCTCGATCGTGTACGTGCAGCCCGTCGCGAGCGCGGCTGCTTCCATGCAGCGTTCGAACTTCGCCCTCACCTCGTCGAGCCGATCGTCGGTCTCGGCTCGGACGTTCCACACCATCGAGGTGTGATCGGGGATGACGTTCGGTGCGTCACCTCCCTCGACGATGATGCCGTGGACCCGATCTGAATCGAGGAGCTGCTGGCGGAGCGTCGAGACGTTGACATACGCCTGGACCGCGGCGTCGAGTGCGTTGACTCCGAGCTCCTTCGAGCTCGCTGCATGGGCTGCGTGTCCGTAGAAGTCGACTTCCAGATGCTCGATGGCGAGGAATGCGGGGTCGACCACGTCTCTCACGGAGGGGTGCACCATCATCGAGGCAGCCGCGTCGGCGAAGGCACCAGCGTCGATCAGGTCGACCTTGCCGCCGTAGTGCTCCTCTGCGGGCGTGCCGAGGACTTCGACCCTGATGCCGAGTTCGTCGGCGAGCGGAGCGACTGCCAGGCCGGCACCGAGAGCCGCGGTGCCGATGATGTTGTGCCCGCATGCCTGCCCGACACCGGGGAGGGCGTCCATCTCTGCACAAATCGTGACCTTCGGGCCGCTGGTGCCGGCGACCGCGCTGTACGCGGTGTCGAGTCCGTATGCCGGGTAGGTGACCTCGAATCCGTTGGCACGGAGGAGTTCGACCATGCGCGACGAGGTCTGGAACTCCTTGTACGCGAGTTCCGGGTTCTCGTACATCCAGAGGGAGAGTTCCCGGAGCGCCTCTTCGTGGGTGTCGAATGTTGCTCTGGCTCGGTCCTTTGCGGTCACGCGCTGCCTTTCGTCGCCCGACCGCTCGGAATAGGGTGGCCGGGTTGTCGGTTCGTCGTCCCAGCGAGCGTACATTTGTGTGTTTCGCTGAGCCGACAAGACGCAGTCTCCGTACCATGGGGCACCGATGAACCTGCTCGCCGCAATTCCCTCGCCGTCGAACAACGTGATCGAACTCGGTCCGTTGACGATCCACTACTACGGGATCCTGATCGCTCTCGGTGTGATCGTCGCGATCGTCGTTTCCCGACTCCGGTACGTGCGGTTCGGGGGATCCGGCGAGATGTTCGAGAAGGCTGCGATCTGGACCGTCGTGATCGGGTTCCTTGGCGCCCGTATCGGGTATGTGAGCACCCACACAGGGCGCTTCACAGGTCGCCCGTGGGCTGCCCTGTACATCTGGGAGGGTGGGCTCGCCCTCTACGGCGGCCTCCTCGCCGGAGCCCTCACCCTCGTGTACCTGATGCGGAAGCACAACGGTGACGTCTTTGCGATCGGGGACTCGGTCGCGATCGGGATTCCGCTCGCGCAGGCAATCGGCCGGTGGGGGAACTACTTCAACCAGGAACTCTTCGGGACGCCCTCGGACCTGCCGTGGGCGATCATCATCGATCCTTCCAACCGTCCAGCCGAATATGCGTCATTCGAGACGTTCCACCCGACCTTCCTGTACGAATCGTTGTGGAACGCCATCATCCTGGTTCCGATCATCCTGTGGCTCGAGAAACGGGGGAAGCTCGCGAAGGGGTCCGGCTTCGGCATGTACATCATGCTGTACGCCGTCATCCGGTTCCTCACCGAGCTGATCCGCACCGATACGACCTTCCGATTCCTCGAGATCAGCCGCAACGGATGGATCTCGATCGGTGCCATCCTGTTCGGTGCGATCTGGGTGTGGTACATGGAACGAAGGGGAGAGAGCCGGGTCCTGTATGGGATTCCGGTCCTCCTGTCGCCGCAGCCCGCCACGGTGTTCCCTGACGAGGAGCCGGAGCCCATGGACGACGTCGTCGAGCAGGACGAGCCAGGGGAGACCTCGACGATCGACGCGAACCGCCCCTCCTGGTCCAGGAAACCACCAGACGCCTGAGGCCGATCCCCCTGGCTCCGCTGACGCTCGCCCGTCCCCCTTGAAAGGGGGACGAATGTTTGGGACGTCCCTTTCAGGGATCGCAACGCGGAGCCTGCGCGCGGGGCGGACGATGTTGTTTTACGTCCCCCCTTCAGGGGGGACGGCAGCGCACGGAGTGCGGTGCAGGGGGGTTCGCAAGGTGGGGAGTGCCATCCCCCTGGCTCGCTGACGCTCGCCCGTCCCCCTTGAAAGGGGGACGCGCTACGAGCCCGCTTGTTCGTCCTGCTGGAAGACGCCGACGATCATGCCCGTGGGATCGGTGAAGTAGCTCGCCCAGCCCATCGACGGGATCGCGAACTTGGGTACGACGATCTCGCCTCCGGCCATGATGATCTTCGCGAGGTAACCGTCGATGTCGTCGACGCCGATCGTTGCCACGGTCAGGGGCTGGCCGTCCTCGGACACGGTGAAGCCGGTATCGATCCCCGGTTCGTCTCCGCTCGATGCGATGAAGTAGTCGTCGACGCCGAACGGCTGGGGATCCCAACCGAACACCTCTTTGTAGAAGGCGGTCGAGGCCTCAGGGTCCCCACTGTTGAACTCAATGTATTCGACGTATGGCATCAGCCCTCCTCGGCAATCACGAACCCTGCGAACACCCCGAGGATCTCACGGGTGCCCTCGCCGTAACCCTCGGCCACCTCATCGCTCGGGAAACCTGTGTGGTTCACCATGACGGTGGTCGTGTCGCCATTCTGGACGAACCGCACGTGCACCGTGCTCGCGCTCGGCCAGTCGGGTCCCTTCCACGTGTAGACGATCTCGTTGGGTGGGTCGTAGGTCTCGACCGTCCCGATCTCGTACTCGGAACCGTCCTCGAACGCCTCGTAGAACCTTCCGCCGGCCCTTGCTTCGAATCGGATGTGCGCTGGCGACGTGGACTCGGGGGCGAACGAGTACCGGTACTTCTCGCCTCGCCTCGGCCACCATTCGTCGATCCGGTTCACGTACACGTTGAACACGGTCACGCGGTCGGCGACGATGTCGATCTTCTCGTTGACTTCAGCCATTGGCCTCCTCCTCCACGAGCTTCTTGAGCGCTCCGAGCGCCTCGCGCCATGTCTCGCCGACCTCCTCGAGCCATCCCTCGGCTTCGTCGAAGGCGTTCGGGTTGAGCGAGTACCGGCGCTCCCTTCCAGACTTCTTGTTGGTCACGATCCCCGCATCAGAAAGCACGCGCAAGTGCCGGGAGATGGCCGGGCGCGTGATGTCGAACGGTTCGGCGAGCGCGGAGACCGTCGCGGGGGCATTGGCGAGCCGCTGAACGATCCTGCGACGTACCGGGTCGCCGAGTGCGGTGAAGGTGCGATCGAGTGTTGTCTGCATACGTAACCCCTCGGTTACCGATAAAGGTAACGAAACGGTTACGTGTTGTCAAGGCGAACGCGAAGAAGGGGAGCGGTGTGGTTCCGCTCCCCCTCGCTGATGCTTCTGGATCCGGGCTCAGTTGCCGTATTGCGGTCCGGACGTGTCGGCTCGCTGGCCGCCGGAGCTCGTATCGCCCTGGGCGTCCTTGAACAGCTCACCGATCGCACCGATGCTCGCAAGCACACCCGATGTCTCGAGCGGCAGGTAGATCTTCGACGCTTGCCCGTCTGCGATCGTCCCGAGGGTCTCGAGATACCGAATTGCGATGAGGTCAGGCGTCGGGTCACCCGTGTGGATGGCGCCGTACACACGCTCGATCGCGCGGCCTTCGCCCTCTGCGACGGTCTCCTTCTGGTACCGCTCGGCGTCAGCGACTTCCTTGATCGCCTGTGCCTGGCCCTCGGCGTCGAGGATGCGGGACTGCTTCACGCCTTCGGCGCGGAGGATCTGTGCCCGCTTCTCACCCTCTGCCTCGGTGACCTGTGCACGGCGGTCGCGCTCTGCCTTCATCTGACGGTGCATCGCGTCCGTGACGTCGGCTGGCGGGTCGATCCGTTGGATCTCGACACGAACGACCCTCGTACCCCACACATCCGTGGCCTCATCGAGGATCACACGCAGCTCGGTGTTGATCTTCTCACGAGAGGTGAGGGCCTCGTCGAGGTCCATGTCACCGACGACGTTACGAAGGTTGGTCTGTGCCAGCTTCGTTGCGGCGATGATGAAGTTCGCCACGTTGTAGGCGAGCTTCACCGGGTCGGTCGCCTGGTAGTAGACGACGGCGTCGACGGTGACCACGACGTTGTCCTTCGTGATGACTTCCTGAGGCGGGACGTCGACGACCTGCTCACGCATGTCGATCTTCCGAACCCGCTCGATGAACGGCACGATCATCTGGAAGCCCGGATCGAGTGTCTTGCGGAATCTTCCGAACCGCTCGACGAGCCCCTGCTCGTACTGCTGGACGATCTTGACGGCGAGTGCCACATAGATGATGAGCACCAGTATCAGGACCAGAACGATCCCTGCTGCCATGGCGATCTCCTCCCTTTCTTCCTTGAATTCCTAGTTGTTCGAGCGCTTGACGACGAGGCGGGCGCCTCGCACCTCGACAACGGTGACCTCGGCATCGACGTCGATGTCCGGTCCGTCGGTCGTAGCGCGCCAGTCCTCGGTCCCCATCATCACGCGGCCCGTACCGGTCGCACGGCTGACAGGCTCGGTGACCCTGGCGGATGCGCCGATGTATCTGGCGGCACCGACAGGGAGGAGCCCACCGCTCCGGTCCTTGTGGGCGAATTGCTGAAGCAGCCAGAGTGCCAGCACCGACACGAGCACGAACACGATGATCTGGACGGTGGGGGCGATCGATGCGAGCGCGAGGATTCCGGCTGCCGCCGCGCCGATGGCAAACGGCAACAGGAAGAACCCTGCGGTGAACATCTCGCCGATCGCGAGCAAGGCGGCCGCGACGAGCCATACGCCGACCCACATCGCCTGGTCGGTACCGCTGTCGGCGGGGCCGAACACGGCGACCAGGGTCACGAGGGCAGCGATTGCAAGCGCACCGACCCAGAGGGCCCATCGCGATGCGCGGCTCTCGGGGAGGGTGTCGGTCATGACCCTCGGCGTTGGCTTGGGGCCACGGAAGGCCATCGCCCACTCCTCGGCGAACGCCTCGATGTCAGGTCCTGTGACCATCTCGATCGACTTGCCTGCCGCGGCTGCCTCCTCGAGATGCGTGCGGAGCTCGCCGGCCATCTCGTCGACGGCGACGGCGGTGACGCCGGATCCACTCCAATATCCCCGGCACCGCTCGACGACTTGATCCAATGACAATCCGGTCACGTGATCGCTCCCTTCAACACCTGGTCCACGCCGTCCCTGAGGCCGGACCACTCCTCTTTCCATTCCTTGAGTCGTTTTCGCCCCTCGGGGGCGATGCGGTAGTACTTGCGTGGCGGACCCGATCCATCGGCCTCGACGAAGAATCCCTCAATGAGGGAGTTCCGCTGCATGCGGGAGAGGGTGGGGTAGATCGAACCCTCACTCGTCAATTGGAGGCCGCGTGTCGCGAGCTTGTCTGCCATTTCGTATCCGTAGCTCGGTTCTTCCTCGATGATCGCCAGCAGGCACATGTCGAGTACGCCCTTCAGGAGCTGACTTCGATGATCCATCTGTGGACTACCTAACGTCGTTGGTTATCGCATGTGAGAGAATACCTTGTCAACACAGATATCAAGGATTGGCGACATTGTCAACCCGCAACCGCGGGCGAGGTAACCCCCCTGCATCGCACTCCGTGCTCTGCCGTACCCCTGAAGGGGGACGAGAATTGTCCTGGTCGCGCTCGACGAGCCGACTCGAGCGTTGGACACGTCCCCCTTTCAAGGGGGACGGGCGAGCATCAGCGAGCCAGGGGGATCATGGGCAGGTGGGGCGCCAGTCGGTCTCTCCGTACACCGCAGCAGCGATCGCATAGAGGGTCGGGTCGTACTCGCGCAGTTCGTCGCGGGTGTTCACGTGGTTGTGCTCCGAGTTTGGTTCGCGGTCCGCGGCGTTGTCCTCGATGTTGACGTCGAAGAAGGACTGCGTTCCCTCCATCCAATACTCGTCGCGGTTGATCTCTGCGAGGGTGTTCGCCCAGAGCCCGGCCGCGATCGCCTTGCCGTACGCACGGTCGATGGCCGCAGCGGTGGCCGGGTCGACGACATCGAGCCCGAAGCGGCGGATCGTGAGTGCGAACGTCCGCACGAAGATGTCCTCACCCCCGTAGAAGTCGTCGTCGTAGCAGAGGAGGTTCTCTTCGCCGCCAGCGAAGAGGGGGAGTTCAGCCGTTCCCGGGAAGCTGCGGCCCCGTCGGCGCCAGTCTGTCCCGGGGTACAGGTCGTAGAGCTTCGTGAACTCGGGCATCCGATCGATCCTCGTCCCCGACGGCACGACCCTGCCTTCGATGGCCGTCTCGAGAAGGGCGGCCATGAGGTCAGGCCGGAACTCGAGCATGTGGAACACGCGGTCCGCTTCGGCGTCGAGTGCCGCTGGCGGGACGCCCTCGCCTGCCTTGAGGGGGATACCGAGCACCGTGCATCCCTGAGGATTGGTCTCGTCACCCGTTGGGCCGACCACGCACTCGTTCGTCGGTGGTGGCTCGGTTGTGGTGGTGGTGGTCGGCGGAACCGTCGTTGTGGACGTTGATGTGGTCCCCGGGTCGAGCGTTGTCACGGGCGCCGGTTCGGTGGTCGAGGTGGTTGTTTCGGGAGGCTCGGTGTTCGACGTGCAGGCCGACCCGACGATCGCGAGAGCAACGAGCATTGGGACCAGGGGGCGCATTCGGGCGAGGATACGGCCAGCGGGGTGCTTGCGGGAGTGGACGCGAGACCGGGGATCAGGAGTGACCTGATCCCCGGGCGCTGACGACGACCCCCGTCTGTCGTGCATTCATGGCCATGACACGCTTGAGTCGGACACGCCAGAATGAATGTCCGACGGGCGTGTGATCCGGCAATGAACCTGTTGAGCGAGGAATGGCGACCGTGAGCAAGAAGGCTCAATTCGAGAGGCTCTACCGGGCACATGGGCAGGCGGTGTACCGGTATTGCCTGCGGCGCACCTCGCGGGACGATGCGAAGGATGCAATGGCCGATGTGTTCGCCGTGGCGTGGCGGCGGTTCGATTCGATCCCGAACGACGAGGGACAGTTGCCCTGGCTGTACGCCGTCGCGAGGAATGTGCTCAGCGATCGGAGACGGTCGCACCGGCGACGCGACCGCCTGACCGCGAAGATCGCTTCTCACGCACCAGAGTCGGTGGAAGGCCCTGAGACCCAGGTCGTGCGGTCCGCTGAGTATCAAGCCGTGGTCGAGGCGATTGGGAAGCTTCCGCAGACCGACCAGGAGATCATTCGGCTGATCGAGTGGGAGGGTCTCGAGCGTGAGCAGGTGGCCACCATGATGTTCGTGAGTCGCGCTGCCATCGACAAGCGCATGGCCAGGGCCTACAAGAAGCTCGAGCGTCTGCTCAAGCCCGAGATCAGAGATGTACGAACGACCCCCGTGACGATCGAAGAAGGAGGTGAGGCATGACCGACATCGGTCTCTTGGTGCGCTCGGCGAACCCCGTCCCGGACGACTCGCAGCAGCTCACCGACGATGAGCTCGGCGCCGTTCTCCTTCTCGCCCAGCAGAGGAGCGGGGACATGGACACGAAGGAAAGAACGAGTACGGCTGTGACGTCGAATTCTCGACGTCACAACCTTGCGATTGCGATCGGGTCGTTCGCCGCGGCACTCGCCGTGGTCGGCGTGCTGTTGTGGACAGGAGGGTCTACCGAGGACACGCCACCGGCGACGGTGCCGTCCACAACCACGACGGTGGTGGAGCTGACGACCACAACTCCTGCGGCCCCGGCGGTGAACGCCGCCGACCAGACGGTGCTGGATGGCTTCATCGGTGCCCTCAACTCAGGAGACATGGATGTGGTGGATGCAACACTGAGTCCCTCCGCAGTGACCGTGCTCCCATGGGACGAGGTCACGTACGCCAGAGATGCGATGCTGAAAGAACTCAGGTTCGTAGCGAACCGCGGGTCGACAACCGCACTGTCGGACTGTCGCCCGGACGGCGACAGGGTGTTCTGTCGCCAGACACGGAGCGGCGACTACGAGCAGGTCGTGTACCGGAGCGACGCAATCAGCAATGTGTGGTTCACGATCGATGGCGACCACATCCTCCAGATCGAGGACAAGTGTCAGATCTGTCCGGACCAGGAGCGTTTCGAGGCCGTGGTTGACTGGGTGGCGAGCTTTGATCCCAGTGGGGCCGCGAGCATGGGGAGGCTGGTCGCGCCGCCGGCGATCGTCGATGGAATGGCCGAAGCGTGGGCGACGTATGCGCCGTTGTGGCTCCAGTCATCGATGGATGGCAATCTCGGCGAGGTTGCGTTCGTCGAGGCTCTTGTGGCCGAGTTGAATGCGGGCGATTGGGAGGCGTACTCGGCGCGCGTGTTGTCGGCAGCAACGCAAGGGTCGAGGCTCGGCACTTCGAAATCCGGGAACACGTTCGCCATCGAGGATGTGGCTCGCGATGCACAGGATCTTGCAGATCTGGGCACTCACGAAGAGGTTCTGGTTTGCCATGTGTCCGAAGACGGTCTCACGCGGTGCGACATCGAGCGTTTCTCGGACTACGACCCGTGGGCTCCGCTTCCAACTACTGGTCAGTACCAAGTGCAGATGGACGGTGAGACGGTGGTCTTCTTCAATTGGCTTCCATATGGGAGCGACCCGTGGTTCCAGATCTCGAAGGACTGGCAGGCGTGGGTCAGCGAGAACTACCCGGATGCCGACCTCACTCCAGAGTTCCAGAAGGTGATCGTCGAGCGGTATCGGGAACAGGCCGGCCTGAACGGATAGGGCTTGACTTCAAGTCAGGTTGAAGTTGTACGGTGGGCGCATGCCCACCACAACAGCTGCCCTCGAACGACTGAAGCGCACTCGGACCGTCGATCTGACCACCATTGGTCGGCGGTCCGGGTTGCCGCGTACCGTGGAGATCTGGTGGTTCCACGTCGACGACCGGTTCATCATCACGGGAACACCGGGACGTCGGGACTGGCTGGCCAACATCCGCGCGAACCCTCACGTGACGATCTCGACACCGTTCGGTGAGTTTCACGCGACGGTTCGTGAGATCGACGACGCCGCATTCCGACGGCGAGTGTTCGAGGCCCCGGAGATCGGCTGGTATGCCTCCCAGGCCGATCTCCAGCGCCTCGTCGACACCGCGCCGATGATCGAGGTCGACCTCAGCTGAGCGCGATGACGGGGGCCGACGCACGCGGACCCCCGTCATCAACTCGTCTCAACGTCGTCCGTGCTACTCCTCGACCGTGAGGGTTCCCTTCATGCCGGCCTTGAAGTGGCCCTCTAGGCCGCAGATGATCTGATACGTACCGGCCTCGAGCGCAGGGATCGTGTCGGACTTGGACTCACCCGCCTCGGCCTCGGTCTCCCAGAGCACCTTGTCCTCGGCGAACTCGTCCTCGGACATGATCTCCGTCTTCATGATGACCCACTCGTGCTCGACCTGTGCGTCGTTTTTTACGGTGATCGGTGTTTCGGTGTTGGCCTTGATAGTCCAGCTGTCGGGGGAGAACTGGTAGTCGGTCGCTGTGACCTTCACCGAGTCGCTGTCTCCGTCGCTGCTGCATGCACTCATCACGATCGCAATGACTGCAACGAGCAGAACCAATGCTCTTGCGCGCTTCATGCTTTGCCTTCCCTGGGGGCGCATACCCCCTGTCGGTTCCTGAGCTGCGCACGGCGGCACATCTCACGCACAACGTACACCTCTCTCCGACACAGTGTCGGGAGAAGTGGAAGTTCTGAGAAGTTCCCGAAGTCAGTCGGCTGAGTCCATGTCTTCGACGAGTCCAACCATGTTGCCCGCGGGATCTCTGAAGAGGGCGTACGTGACCATATCCGGGATGGTCGTGCGGGGCATGACCGTCGAGCCTCCGGCAGCTTCAGCCGCCGCCAAGGTGTCGTCGATGCTTTCGACGGACACGTAGATCGTGACGTAGGTGGGCATCTCCTCTGACCCACTCCCAACCGCTCCGCCGACGGGCATGGAGTCCTCGGCAACCATCTGATACTCCTCGAACCCCGGTGGACCCTCCAGCTCCCAGTCGAAGAGCGACTTGTAGAACGCAACGGTTGCGGCCGCATCCGGCCCCATGATCTCCCAGTGGACGACTGGATTCTTGCTGGGCATGCCTGCTCCTTTTCTCGGACCGCCTCAGACTGACGACGGTACTTCCCGATCGTGACAGGAACCAGCGGAATTCCCGCGACGCGGGTTCGCACGCGAGACCGGGAGCCGACCCGAGCCGACTCCCGGTGCGCTGCGCAGGCCCCCGCCTGTTCGAGGTGGGATGTCCCGTGTGCCGCCGGTTCTGACATGTCAGAATCGAATGTCAGATGGGACGGCGGTCCGGACATACCAGCAGCAGCGAGCCCCCTTGGACGGGTATGAACCGTGATGCACGCTTTGAATCTCTGTACCGGGCACATGCAGCCGATGTGCTCGGATACTGCGCACGCCGCGTCGGACGCCACGACGCCCAGGACGCAGCATCCGAGGTCTTCGTCGTCGCATTGCGGCGCATCGATGACGTCCCACATGGCGACGAAGCACTTCCCTGGCTGTACACCGTTGCACGAAACGTGGTCCGCAACCGTGATCGCGCCAGCAGGCGAAGGCTCCGGCTCACCACGAAACTTCACTCCACATCGGAACGATCCGTACCCGGACCTGAGCCCCAGGTCGTGCGGAACGAGGAACACCGAGACCTTGTTCGCGCGCTGGACTCGCTTCCCACAAAGGACCAGGAGGTCCTCAGGCTCGTCGAGTGGGAGGGCCTCTCCCGCGAGCAAGTGGCCGACATGTTCTTCGTGAGCAGGGCCGCCATCGACCAACGCATCAGCCGCGCCTACAAGAAGTTGTCGAGAACCCTCGGCGTACCGCCCACAGATCCGCGCACCGCCCCCGTGCCAAACGAGAGAGGAGGTGAGGCATGAGCGACATCCAGACCCTGATGCGAAGCGCAAACCCGGTCCACGACGTGACGACCGAGTTCGGTCAGGACGACCTCGACGCCTTGCTGCTCCTCACACGCACAAGGAGCACGGAAATGGACCTGAGGGAAGTCACACGACCGGTGAAGAAGGGACCTCGGCGTGGACGGTCAGGATTGCTCGCGGCAGCGGCGGCATTCGGCGCCGTCGTGGTCCTGATCGGCAGCTTGGTGGTTCTGAACCGCCGCACCGACCCGGAGATCCCGCCAGCCACCGTTACCACGACGACGGTTCCGTCGACGACGGCGCCCGCCACCACGACCATCACCGAGCCATCCACGACCTCGACGGCGCCGGCTCCGGAGGTGGACGCTGCGGCTGTCGCCTACATCGAGGCATTGGTAGCTGACTTGAACGCCGGGGATGTCGACGCGATGACACAACGGATTCTGGAAGCCAAGCAGGTCGGTTTCGGCGACGGTGCGGGAGGTACGGAGCAGCCGATTCGCGCTGTGACGTACTGGATCGGGATTGAGGTGCAGGCCGAGATCCTCGGATGCCGGATGTCCGATGTGGGAATCACGAAGTGCGATGTTGACATGTACTCGGACTACTTCCCGTTCGCGCCACTGCCGATGACCGGTCAGTGGCAGGTGAGGCTGGATGGCACCGAAGTGGCCTTTCAGACGTGGTACGCCTTCGCGATGGATCCGTGGTTCCAGATCGACCTCGACTTCCAGGCCTGGGTCGTGGAGAACTACCCCGAATACCAAGCCGTGATCCTCGTCCCGACCGATCCGGTGAGGGCCGCCGAGCTCACGAAGCAGATAGTCGCTGAGTATCGGGAGCAAGCTGGCCTGAGCGGATAACTCGCGGCGCTGCGATTCAGGCCCTTCGCCCTATCGGCCCCGACTGACATGGTGCTTGTGACTGCAACCACGCATTGGAGACCTGGGGTTTCCAAGACTTACAAGGAGTATGGAGATGAATGAAAAGAACGTTGTAGCCCCGGACGAAGGCAAGAAGACCTTCGGAAGAGGCTCATTGACTGCGGCAGCGGCCCTCGTCGTTGTCGTCCTCACTGTCGGAATTGTGGCCGTGCTGAACCGAGGCGGAGACCCCGACGTTGTGTCAGGCGCATCCTCGTCTACGACAACCAGCCAACCCGCAACGACAACGACCCGGACAACGACGACGGTCGCCACCACGACGACGACCGTGCCCGAGCCGGACGCAGTAGCGGTGACGTTTGTCGGGGAGTTGGTGGCTGAAATCAACGCTGGTGATCGTGAGGCTGTGGATTCGACTCTGGCGTCGGTGCCGGAGCTCAAGCGTCCGAGCGGCGGATGGGATGGGACCCTTCTGGCTCCGTATGTGCAGTTCTGGATCGAGGTTGACTCGACTGTCGAGATCCTTGGCTGCCGGAAGTCGGATGACGGTACGACTCGGTGCAACATCGAGCGGTACTCCGATGCTGAGCCTTGGGCGCCGCTCGCGTGGACCGGCCAGCTTGTTGTCACCATGAACGGGGACTCCGTGGAGATCTTGAACCTGATGGGGTTCGATAGCGACCCGTGGAAGGCGGCGGGAGAAGCTTTCCGCTATTGGGTCCGACAGAACCGAAACGACGATCTGTATCTCATCTACAACAACGACGATCCCGTAGAACGAGCTGAGGCACAAGCGAGGCTGCTCGCCGAATACCTGGAGCTGACCGGCTAGTTGACGTATCGACCGCATCGCTCCAGTGGGAGGGTCCAGGTGAAGCCACCGGGCCCTCCCACTAGGTTCCCGTGCGTAGTCCGGACACCTCCACATGTCCGGGGCGACCACGCTCGGACAGAAACATCTGTTGTCCGGGAACCGCCGATCCGGACATGGGACGGTGAAGGAGTCGATGAGGATGGATGCCCGCATGGCGACGAACACCAACGAGGAAGCACGCTTCCGCAGGTTGTTCCACGCCGAGTACGACCCCATCCTGCGGTACTGCCTGCGGCGGCTCCCGACGGCTGACGCCAACGACGCGGCATCGGAGGTGTTCATGGTCGCCTGGCGACGCATGGACGCATTTCCCGCCGATAATCCGCGGCTCTGGCTGTACGGGATCGCCCGCAACGTCGTCCGGAACTTCCAACGCTCCGCCAGGCGGTCCCGCCGCCTCGCGGGCAAGATCGCGGGCCTGTCGCCCGAGGTCGTGGAGAGTCCCGAACGGCAGGTGGTGACCAACGACGAGCTGCGAAGTGTGCTCGTGAGCATGGAGCGCCTTCGCCCGGACGACCAGGAGATCCTGCGTCTGAAGGCGATGGAGCGGCTCTCGCTTCCTGAAGTGGCATCCGTGCTCGGATGCTCCGAGGAAGCGGCGAGGAAGCGGTTCGAACGAGCAGCCAAGCGACTTCAGAGCAAGGTCGGCAGTCCCGTGCCGGCATCAACACACATCCCGTGCGATCCAGAAGGGGAGGTGACCGTATGAATGCCGACATGCTGACGAGGCAGATCGCCAACGCCGACGCGTATGCGCCGGAGTTCGATCTACCCGAGGCGGCCCGTCCAGCTGACGTCGCCTTCGCCGACATCTCGAGGAGGATCGACATGGACGCAAAGGAAATGACCCGAGCAGTCGAGGCGGACCCCCGAAACCGGTGGTCCGGGTGGATGGCCGCAGCCGCGGCATTCGGCCTTGTGGTACTGCTCGCTGGTGGTGTGATGCTATTGAACGGCAGCAACTCAGAAGTTCCGCCGGCAACGACCCCAACGAACCCGGCGCCACCGACCACGCAAGCTTCGGAGCCGACGTCAACGGTCGCAACAACGACCACAACGCAGGCCGTTGAGCAAGTCACCGCGGCAGAGCTGGAGATCATCGCCGCGTACGAAGCTGCTGTGAACTCGGGAGACGAACAACAGATTAGTGAGGTACTCGCCGCCGACTTCCGGCAGACGACCCAGGGAGAGGGCGACTTCTTCCGCGCTGCCGATACGTGGATCAGGCAGCAGCTGTTCGAAACGCTCGAGGGATCAAGCGTCACCTACACCGAGTGCGTGCGCAAGGAAGCCGCGGTGTCGTGCACTGAGACCTGGACGGGTCCCCGCCAGATTGCGATCATGTGGCGGGACTGGACCGCACAGGTTGACTTCTTCTTCGCCGAGGGCGTGGTGGTCTCGATGCATACTCGGCACATGACGTTCCCGGGCATCCCAACGATCGGGGAGACGACCGACAACATGGTGCGTTGGGCAGCCGAGCAGGTCGATGCCGAGACCCTTGCGGGCCTCGAGAAGTGCGGCGACCCGGCGCTGTACTACGACGTGACCCAGCCCGGTCTTTGCGGCGAGTGGTTCCAGAAATGGATTGATGCCGGTCGGCCCTAGAGCTGATGCCTAGTTGAAGGCGAGGCTGTCGCCGTCGACGTGGACGGTGACAGCCGAACCTTCGCCCAACTCCCCGTCGAGCACCTTGAGTGCGAGTGGGTCGGCAACGGCCGTCTGGAGCAGCCGCTTCAGCGGACGTGCACCGTACACCGGGTCGTAGCCGTGGTCCGTGAGCCAGTCGATCGCATCGTCCTTGAGCTCCACGTTGATCTTCCGATCCGCGAGGCGCTCACGGAGGTCGGCAAATTGGATCTCGACGATGCGCCGCAGGTCAGCCTTCGAGAGGCGGTGGAACACGATCGTGTCGTCCACCCGATTCAGGAACTCCGGCCTGAAGTGGGCCCTCACGGCACCCATCACGCGATCGGCGACCACCTCCTCGGGCAGTTCGGGATCGATGAACTCAGACCCGAGGTTCGATGTCATCACCAGCACCGAGTTCGTGAAGTCGACGGTGCGGCCATGGCCGTCGGTCATCCGGCCGTCGTCGAGTACCTGGAGGAGCGCGTTGAAGACGTCGGCATGCGCCTTCTCGACCTCGTCGAGCAGGATCACCGAATACGGACGTCGCCTCACCGCTTCGGTGAGCTGGCCGCCCTCGTCGTAGCCGACGTACCCGGGAGGCGCGCCGATGAGGCGGCTCACCGAGTGCTTCTCCATGTACTCGGACATGTCGATGCGGACCATCGCCCGCTCGTCATCGAAGAGGAACTCGGCGAGCGCCCTGGCGAGCTCGGTCTTGCCGACACCCGTCGGACCGAGGAACAGGAACGACCCGATCGGACGGTTCGGATCCGAGAGTCCTGCCCTCGATCGGCGAATCGCATTGGAGATCGCTGACACCGCAGCGTCCTGGCCGACCACGCGCTCGTGGAGGTGCTCTTCGAGGTGGACGAGCTTCTGCATCTCGCCTTCCATCAGCTTGGACACGGGGACGCCCGTCCAGCGGCTCACGACCTCTGCCACATCCTCCTCGTCAACCTCCTCCTTGAGCATCTTCACGTCGCTCTGGAGTTCATCGAGGCGCGCTTGGCCGGCTTCGACCTCCTGCGTCAGTGCCGGCAGCGTTGCGTACCGCAGCTCGGCGGCGCGTTCGAGGTCTCCTGACCGCTCGGCGCGCTCCGCTTCGGCCTTCGTGTCCTCGAGGCGCTGCTTGGTGGAGCGAATGGCGGCGATGGCCTCCTTCTCGAGGTTCCAGTGCGCCATCAGCCCGTCGAGTTCCTCGCTGATGTTGGCGAGCTGTTCCTCGATCGTCGCGAGCCGCTCTGCTGACGCGGCGTCCTCCTCCTTGGAGAGCGCTTGACGCTCGATCTCGAGTTGGCGTCTGCGGCGCTCGAGCTCGTCGATCTCGTCCGGCATCGAGTCGATCTCGATACGGAGCTTGGACGCGGCCTCATCGACGAGGTCGATGGCCTTGTCGGGGAGATGGCGCCCCGTCACGTAGCGGTCGGAGAGGACCGCAGCAGCGATCAGGGCAGCGTCCGTGATGCGCACGCCGTGGTGGACCTCGTACCGCTCCTTCAGGCCACGCAGGATCCCGATCGCCTCCTCAACCGATGGCGGGTCAACGAGGACGGGCTGGAAACGACGTTCGAGGGCCGGATCCTTCTCGACGTACTTGCGGTATTCGTCGAGTGTGGTCGCACCGATCATCCGAAGTTCGCCTCGCGCAAGCATTGGCTTGAGCATGTTGGACGCGTCCATCGAACCCTCGGCAGCTCCCGCGCCGACGATCGTGTGCATCTCGTCGATGAACGTGATGATCCGGCCCTCGGCGGCCTTGATCTCGTCGAGGGTGGCCTTCAGGCGCTCCTCGAACTCGCCCCGATACTTGGCGCCGGCGACCATCGACCCTATGTCGAGAGCGACGAGGCGTCTGTCCTTGAGGCTCTCCGGGACGTCGCCATCGACGATGCGCTGGGCGAGCCCCTCGGCGATCGCCGTCTTGCCGGTGCCGGGCTCGCCGATGAGGACGGGGTTGTTCTTCGTGCGCCGCGAGAGGACCTGGATGACGCGGCGGATCTCGTCGTCGCGTCCGATGACCGGATCGAGCTTGCCCTTCCGAGCGTCCTCCGTCAGGTCCCGGCCGTACTGCTCGAGTGGTGCGTAGGTGTCCTCGGGGTTCTGGGATGTGACCGACTGTGTGCCTCTCACCGACTGGAGCGCCCCATAGATCGCGTCCTTCGTGATGCCCGCACCGCGCAGGATGTCGCCCACCTTGCCACGGCTGTTGGCGAGCGCGATGAGGAGGTGTTCGACCGACGTGAATTTGTCCTTCAACGCATCGCGTTCGCCCTCGGACGCGTCGAGGATCGCGGCCAGATCGGGGGAGAACGCGACGTCCCCGCCACCGGTGACCGTTGGCATTGCCGCGAGCGCGGCATCGAGGGGGTTCCGGAGATCCGTGGCGTGTGCACCGACCGCTGCCAAAATCGGGTAGACGAGGCCGTCGGTCTGGGCCATCAGGGCATCGAGCAGGTGCTCTGGCTGGACGTAGGGGTGCGAGCGGGTGACCGCCCGCTCTCTTGCTCCGAGAATGGCTTGCTGGCTTCGTTGGGTGAAGGTGTTGATTTCCATGGTGCGTTCCTCAGTGTCAGTGTACACCCGTACAACCGATGGAGTGAGTGGTCTATGCCAGAAAATCTTAGTGATAACGACTTAGATTCAGTCCACGAGGGACGGGGTGGGGCCTGGGTCGTCGGCCAAGCGCTCCTCTTCGGATTGTTCCTCGGATCACTGATCTGGGGCGAGTCCGTGGACGACCTTCCCGGACTCGTCGTGATCCAGATCGTGGGGCTGGCGCTCGCCCTCATCGGGGCCGCGATGTCCGGCTGGGCCGCGGTGCATCACGGAACCAGGCTCACGCCTTTTCCCAAGCCGACGGAGGGCATGCCGCTCATCGACTCCGGCCCCTACCGCATCGTGCGACACCCCATGTACACGGGGATCATCGCTTTCGTCCTCGGTGTCGGCCTCGCGTACGCCAACCTTGCGACGGTTCTGACCGGGATCGCGTTCATCGTCTTCTTCATGGCGAAGACCGGCGAGGAGGAGGACATGCTCATCAGGAATGTGCCCGGATATCGCGAATACCGCTCTTCCGTCCACTGGAGACTCATCCCATACGTCATGTAGCCTCGCCCCGATCGAAACGGAGGTGGCGAAATGGCCGAGAAGGACAGGTTTTCCGACGAGGAGTGGGATCACCTGACGGCTGCTCCCCTGGCAGCGGCTGCGGCGATCGTTGCCGTGGGCCATCCGGGGCCGATCACAATGCTCAAGGAGCTGAGGGCGGCTGGCAAGACGATCAAGCGTGGTCGGAAGCGAAAGGACCTACCGGCCGTCGTCGCCGAGATCGTCGCGGTCGATCCGAAGGAGCCGCTCGGTAACGGCAATGCAAGCGACTACGAGGGCCTTTACGAGAAGTCGATGGCCGCGGTGTCATCGGCAGGTGAGGCGGCTCGGAAGCTCACCCCTGACGAGTTGGACGCGTATGTCGATTGGGTCAGCGGTCTCGGTACGGCGACTGCAGAGGCCGTCACCGACAAGGGAGACGACGACCCGGTGAGCGACACCGAACGGGAAGCCCTCCAGGAGATCGAGCGCCGACTCCGCGGCTGAGCGGGAATCGCCACCACGTCGGCGAGGTTGTTGCGTCCATGGCAAAGGCAGTCTGGAATGGAACCGTGGTCGCCGAGAGCGACGAGACGATCATGGTCGAGGGCAACCACTACTTCCCGCCCGAAGCCGTGAAGTGGGAGTTCTTCGTCGACTCTCCGGCCCACACCGTATGCGGATGGAAGGGCACGGCGAGCTACTACGACGTGGTCGTCGAAGGTGAGACATCGCGGGGCGGCGCGTGGTACTACCCGGATCCGAAGCCAGCCGCATCCGACATCAAGGACTACATCGCCTTCTGGCGCGGCATCCGCGTCTCCTCGTAAATCGTCCCCCTTTCAAGGGGGACGGGCGAGCGCAGCGAGCCAGGGGGATCCGCGTCCTCCACCCTGCGAACCCCCCTGCATCGCACTTCGTGCTCTGCCGTCCCCCCTGAGGGTGGGACGTTCCTCCTTCATCCTCCTCCAGCCTTGGGCGGGGGAGAGATCCAACGTGTGGCTACATTTGCGGGATGATTCCGATCCGTCTGATCGAGACCGAGCGCGAGGACTTCGACGGTCCCGTCATCGAACTGTGGCGCGACCGGGACTTCGTCGGTTTCGTCTTCTTCGACGGTGAGTCCACGATCCTCCAGGTCTATCCCGACGGCGAAGGGGATGTCCACGACCTCGACGTCAACGAACTCCAGACGCTCCTCGACACCGCCGTTCGTATGGTCGACCCTGACGCGTTCAACGACGAGTTGGACGAACTCAGGGAAGCCGCCGCCGCGATCTCACCGGCTTGGGGGAACGAGCACCCTGCCACGGTGGCGCTGCTCGCAGAGTTCGATCCGCTCGCCGTGCACAGGAGCGAGGACGGAGAGGGCTTCTTCCGAAGGTCGATCGCAGGACGCTTCATCACGAAGGCCGAGGAACTCGACCTCGCCGTGACCGAGATGGATGGATTCGACCTCGAGGGTGACACGCTCACCCCGATCCCCGATCTCGTGTTCGAGGTCGCCGACCAGCCGATGATGACATGGTCGGAGTTCAGGGCCTTTGCCAACACGTCGGCGCACAACGCGCTGTCGACCTGGCCCTCCCGCGACACCGTTGTCGTGGCATTCGTCTTCAAACAGCCGGACGACGAGGAGATCGTTGCCTGACGGTCACGCCGTCGCAACGATGAGCACACCCGTCACGAGGTAGATCGCACCGACCAGCAGCGGCATGTTCGTGATGATCGACTCGGTGCCACGAGGCGTTTCCCACTGCGCGCCGTTGATGTAGAGGTCGAGGAGCGATCCTGCGATCGGTCCGAGGATCATGGTCAACACGCCGAGCACGATCACCAGGTAACCGGCAACCGTCTGGGTCGCGACGACATCGCACGGCGCGCCGGGTATGGATCCGTCGCAGAACTCGGGCCATGCAGGAGCGATCCACAAGGCGAGCAGGAACGCCAACCCGTAGCCGAGCAGAGTGAGGATCACCGTGCGCTTCAGGCGATGGCGAAACGGATTCATGGGGCGATGGTACGCGATCGCGCTCGCGGCTTGGAATCCTGTGTCCGGGTACGCTTGTCCGCGGAAGGAGGATGATGAGTTCGCCGACGTTTCGACCCGATCTTGACACCATCCCTCGTTACGTTCCCGGCAAACCCATCGAAGAGGTGGCCCGCGAGTTCGGGCTGACGTCCATCGACAAGCTCGCATCGAACGAGAACCCGACCGCACCCTTCCCGGCCGTGCGTGAAGCGATCGCCGACGCCGCCCACCTCGTCAATCGATACCCGGACTCCGCGTCGTACGACCTCACGAATCAGCTCGCCGAGTTCCACGACCTTGCCCCGGAGTCGATCTGGGTCGGCGCTGGTTCATCGGAGGTGCTCAGGTGCACGGCGCTCACCGTCGGCGGTCCCGGCACGAGCGCGGTCTACGCCAACCCTTCGTTCATCATGTACGTCATCGGCACGCGGCTTTCTGGTGCAGAAACGGTTCCGGTTCCCCTGACCGACGCGCTCGACCATGACCTCGACGCGATGCTCGGCGCGCTCCGTGACGACACGACGATCGTCTACGTGTGCAACCCGAACAACCCGACTGGGGGGATCCGATCGGGGGACGACGTACGGCGGTTCATCGACGAGGTCCCTGAGCGGATCTCGATCGTGGTCGACGAGGCCTATGCCGAATACGTCACCGACGACCGGTACGAGAGTCTTCTCGAAGAGGCGCCCCTGCGATCGAACGTCCTCGTGGCACGCACGTTCTCGAAGATCTACGGACTCGCCGGCCTCAGGATCGGGTTCGGCGTCGGCAACCCCGCGCTCATCGACAAGCTCCGCACAACCCAGGCCCCCTTCTCGGTGAGCGCGGTCTCGCAGGCGGCGGCGTCCGAGGCGCTGCGTTATCAGGACGAGGTCGAGCAGCGCCGCAAGGACAATGCCATCGGCCGGATCACGATGACTGAGGGACTGACCGATCTCGGCTACCGCGTTGCGCCCTCGCAAGCGAACTTCGTGTACTTCGAGACGCCTGACGCCGAGCGCATCACCGACGGTTTGCTGCACGTGGGCGTCGTCGTCCGACGGTTCGGCGACGCCATCCGAGTGACAGTCGGCACAGCTGACGAGAACTCCAGGTTCCTGATGGAGATCGCACAGTTCGGAGCGGTCGATGCGTAGGCCCGAGGACGTCAAGTGGGATGAACTCACGGAGGTCGTGGCGCTGGACGGGAGTCCGTCGGCCGACGACGGTTGGGTCACAGAGGACCTCGCCGTCGCCTTGTACAAGGACATGGTGCGGGCCCGCATCTTCGATCGCCGCGCGACCCAGGCCCAGCGCCAGGGCCGTGTCGGGACCTATGCGATCGCCGAAGGCCACGAGGCCATCCAGGTCGGGAGCGCCCATGCGCTCCGCGGTGACGACTTCGTCTACCCGGGATACCGCGAGCACGGCGTCCAGATCGCGATGGGGATGCCCTACGAGACGATCCTGTCGTACTGGCGGGGGCTCCCGAACGCCACATGGGACCCGCGCGAGTACAACCAGATGGTGGTGACGGTTCCGATCGGGAGCCACCTTCCCCATGCCGTCGGGCATGCCTATGCCGAACAGCTCCGCGGAAACGACGTCGTCACCGTCTCGTACATCGGCGACGGCGGGACATCCGAAAACGACTTTCATTCGGCGCTCAACTTCGCCGGCGTCTGGAAGTCCCCGTCGGTCTTCATCGTCTCGAACAACTTCTACGCGATCTCCGTGCCGTTTGAGAAGCAGACGGCAGCCGAGTGGATAGCGGACAAAGCCGTCGGCTACGGCATCGCCTCGGAGAAGGTGAACGGATTCGACGTGTTCGCCGTGTATCGCGCGACGAAGACCGCGGTCGACAGGGCGACGAGCGGTGGCGGCCCGACCCTCATCGAAGCGGTCTGCTACCGCTTCGGCCCGCATGCAACCGCGGACGATCCTGCCCTGTACCGCACCAAGGACGAGGAAGCGCTGTGGCGCCCGTACGACCCGCTCGACAGGGCCCGCTCGTACATCGAGTCGAAAGGATGGTGGGACTCCGAGCGCGATGCGGAACTGACCGCCGATGCGACGGCCGAGTTCGACAAGGCGCTCGACCGGGTGTCTGCGATCGAGCTTCCCGTCCGCGCGGACATCGTGGCACACGTGTTCGATCGGACACCGGCCTCGATGGTCGAGCAACTCCATCGTCTCGAAGACGGAGCTGGGCAGCCCCGTTCGGAGATCCCCGTCTCGAAGATCTGGACGGTAGGCAAGGATCGGCTTCCGGACGGTCAGCGTTCCGAGATGACGATGGCCGACGCGATCAACGCAGCGCTCCACCAGGAGATGGCATGGGACCCAACCACCGTCCTCCTCGGTGAGGATGTCGCGGTTGCCGGGGGTGTGTTCAGGATCTCTGAGGGGCTGCTCGCCAAGTTCGGGGAGCAGCGCGTGATCGATACGCCGATCAACGAGTCAGGGATCGTCGGCACTGCGATCGGTATGGCGATGGGCGGTGCGCGGCCGATCGCAGAGATCCAGTTCGAGGGTTTCTCGTATCCCGCGTTCGACCAGATCGCTAGCCACCTCGGACGGATCCGGTTCAGGGCTCGCGGCAACACGTCGCTGCCCATGGTGGTGCGGATGCCGAACGGTGCCGGCATCGGGGCGCACGAGCACCACTGCGACAGCCCCGAGGCGCTCTTCGCCCACATCCCGGGAGTCGTCGTCGTGGTTCCGTCGTCGCCGATCGATGCGAAGGGCCTGCTCGCAGCTGCCATCCGGTCCGACGATCCGGTGATCTTCCTCGAACCGAAGGTGCTCTACCGAGCTGGCCGCGAGGCTGTCCCAGAGGCGAGGTACGAACTGCCGCTCGGGCGCGCGAAGGTGCGGCGCGAGGGCACGGATCTGACTCTTGTGACCTATGGCGGAATGGTGCCGGTATCTGAACGAGCCGCGGCCGCAGTCGCGGATGAGGGCATCAGCGTCGAGCTCATCGACCTTCGGACGATCTACCCGTGGGACGTGGAGACGATCGGTGCCTCAGTGGCGAAGACGGGTCGGCTCCTCGTCGTCCAGGAGCCCCAGCGCACCGGAGGGATCGCGGCCGAGATCGTCGCCGAGATCGCCGAACGCCACGGCTACGACCTGATCACCCCGCCGCGACGACTGACGGCGACCGACGCCCCGTGGCCGCAGTTCGCGATCGAGAAGCACGCGCTGATCACAGACGCGATGGTCGCTCACGAGATCCGCGGACTGGTCGGCGGGTAGGCACCCCCCTGCATCGCACCTTCGGTGCTCTGCCGTCCCCCTGAAGGGAGGACACCGTCTCCGTCCCCCTTTCAAGGGGGACGGGCGAGCGGAGCGAGCCAGGGGGATGGCTAGACGTCGCGGCGGATGTCGGGGAGGGGGCGTTTCTTCTTTGCGGCGATGAAGGTGGTGTTGATCGTGGTGCCCCGACGGACTTCCGCGTCCTCGAGGAGTCGACGGAGCCGATCCACCTGGGCGCGGAGGCGTTCGTTCTCCGCGCGCAGCTTCAGGACGCGTTTGATGCCCTCGATGTTGACGCCCTCGTTCGACATGTCCTGGATGAGGAACAGGCGGTCGAGGTCCTCCTGGCTGTACCGCCGCGTTCCTCCGGGGGTGCGGTACGGCTCGACGAGGCCCTTGCGTTCGTAGACGCGGAGGGTCTGAGGGTGCATGCCCACGATCTCGGCGGCCACCGAAATGATGTAGACGGCGTCTGCTTCTGATGGCTGGTCCATGGTCACACTCCCAATCTGGACCGCGGGTTGCGGTCCGACTGCGCGTCCTTGAGCGCCTCGATGGCGCTTCTCTCTGAATCCGTGAGCTCACGCGGAACCTCGATCTCGAGCGTCACGAGCATGTCGCCGGTACCCGTGGACGTCTCGACGCCCTTGCCGGAGATCCGCAACGTGGTGCCAGACTCGGTTCCTGGGGGAACCTTGATCTTCGTCGTGCCGTCGAGGGTCGGCACGGTGATGACCGCCCCGAGTGCCGCCTCGGTGAAGCTGATCGGCACCGTGATGGTCAGGTTCTTCTTGCCCTTGCGGCCGAAGACCGGGTGCTGTCCGACCCTCACGGTCACGAGGAAGTCCCCTGCGGGGCCGCCGTTCGCTCCCGGAGATCCTTTCCCCGATGCCTTGACCGTCGTGCCGTCTGCGACGCCCTTGGGGATCTTGACCCTGACGGTTCCGGTCGGGGTGTTGAACTCCTTGGTGGTCCCTGCGAGCGCCTCGTGGAACGACAGGGTGACGGATCCGCTGACGTCGGCGCCCTTCGCGGGTCTCGGTTGGCGGGCCCGGCCCCCGAAGATGTCCTGGATGCCAGAGAAGATGTCCTGCCCTGAACCGCCGAAGCCGCTCCCGAACAGATCCTCGACACGGACGTACTGCTGGCTGCCCTGGGGGCCACCGACGAAGTAACCCATCTCTCGGGCGTGGTCGTACTCCCGTCTCGTTTCCTCGTTGCCGAGCGTGTCATACGCCTCGTTGATCTCCTTGAAACGGGACTCGGCGGCCGCGTCGCCCGGGTTGCTGTCAGGATGGGACTCGCGCGCGAGTTTGCGGTACGCCTTCTTGATGTCCTTGTCGGAGGCGTCCTTGGCCACGCCGAGCGTGGCGTAGTAATCCTTCTCCATCCATTCCTTACGCATGTCCCACGACGACGAGCGTCGGACGCACGACCCGACCTCGCATCACATATCCCTTTCTCAGCTCTTCGATGACGACCTGGTCGCCGTCACCGGGTTGGACCGACACCGCCTCGTGCAGCGCCGGGTCAAACGGCTGCCCGACCGCTTCGATGGGCTCGAACCCTTCGGCCCTGAGCGCTTCGAGCATCAGGGTCTTCGTGCCGCGCATGCCGTCGAGCATTTTCAGCTCTGCTTCTGTTGATCCCTCGATCGCGAGGGCGGCATTCAGGCTGTCGAGCGTCGGCAGCAGCGACTCGATGACGCGCTGGCTCGCCCGCTGCACATTGTCGCGCTGATCACGCTCCGTTCGCTTGCGGTAGTTCTCGAACTCGGCCGCAAGGCGCTGGAGGTTGTCGAGCAGCTCCCCGGCCTCCTGCCGGGATTCGTCGAGCTCACTCAGCAGCAGCGAGGCAGCCTCGCTCGGATCGTCTGGGATCGCGAGCCCGAGCGCCTCAGGAGACACCTCGCGACCATCGTCGGTGACCTCCTCGCCTTCGACGACCTCGGGGGTCAGCACCTCGTCGTTGTGGTCCGTGTGTTCCATGATTCGGTTCCTCTCGTGTTGGAGGGACGGAGGGCTTGCGCCCTACTCGTCCTCCTCCACGACCTCGGCCTCCACGACGTCGCCATCGGCACCGTCGCTTTCGCCTTCGGATGTCTCCGCAGCTGCGGCCTCTGCCTGCGCCGCCTCGTACATCTTCTGGCCGATCACCTGTGCGCTCTGCATGAGCTCAGTCGTCCCAGACCTCAGCGCATCGGTGGATGCGTCTTCGTCGCCGAGGAGCGCTTTGAGGGCGTCGAGCTTCTCCTGGATCGGTGCCTTGTCGCTCTCTTCGAGCGCATCGCCGTGGTCCGCGAGCTGCTTGCCGACGGTGTGGACCGCGTGGTCCGCAGCGTTGCGTGCCTCGGCAGCTTCCTTCCGTTCGGCGTCCTGCGCAGCGTGCTCTTCTGCGTCCTTGATCATCCGATCGATCTCGTCCTTGTCGAGAGCGGTGCCACCGGTGATCGTCACCTGCTGCGACTGGCCGGTGCCGAGATCCTTGGCAGACACGGACACGATGCCGTTCGCATCGATGTCGAACGTGACCTCGATCTGCGGAATGCCCCTTGGAGCCGGCGGGATCCCTTGGAGCTTGAACCGCCCGATGCTCATGTTGTCGGACGCCATGGCGCGCTCGCCCTGGAGCACGACGATTTCGACCTCAGGCTGGTTGTCCGCAGCCGTCGTGAAGATCTCCGTCCGTCGCGTCGGGATCGTGGTGTTCTTCTCGATCATCTTCGTCATCAGGTTGCCCTCGGTGGCAACACCGAGGGTGAGGGGAGTGACGTCGAGGAGGAGGATGCCCGACACGTCGCCGCTCAGGACGCCCGCCTGGATGGCGGCGCCGAGTGCGACGACCTCATCCGGGTTCACACCCTTGTTCGGGTCCTTGCCGGCGAGCTCTTTCACGAGCGCCTGGACAGCCGGGATACGGGTCGATCCGCCGACGAGGATCACGTGGTCGATGTCGCCCACGGAGACGCCCGCGTCCTTGACGGCCTTCTCGAACGGAGACCGCGTGCGTTCAACGAGGTCAGCGGTCATGCGCTCGAACTCCGAGCGGGTCAGCGTCTTGAGCAGGTGGATCGGCCCGTCCGCGTTCGCAGTGATGAACGGGAGGTTGATCTCGGACTCCTGGACCGACGAGAGCTCGATCTTCGCCTTCTCGGCCGCTTCTTTGAGGCGGGTCATCGCCATGGGGTCCTTGGACAGGTCGACGCCCGTGTCGTTCTTGAACTCGGTCACGAGCCAGGAAATCACCTTCTCGTCCCAGTCGTCGCCACCGAGCTGCGTGTCACCTGAAGTCGACTTGACCTCGAACACGCCCTCGCCGATCTCGAGGATCGACACGTCGAATGTGCCTCCGCCGAGGTCGTAGACGAGGATCAGCTCGTCACTGTTCTTGTCGAGGCCGTACGCGAGGGACGCCGCGGTCGGCTCGTTCACGATCCTGTCGACCTCGAGGCCTGCGATCTGGCCGGCCTCCTTGGTCGCTTGGCGCTGTGCGTCGCCGAAGTAGGCGGGAACCGTGATGACGGCGTTCGTGATCTTCTCGCCGAGGAACGCCTCGGCGTCGGACTTCAGCTTCTGGAGGATTCGGGCAGAGATCTCCTGTGCCGTGTAGTCCTTGCCGTCGATCGTCACCGACCAGTCGGTACCCATATGGCGCTTGACCGACCGGATGGTGCGGTCCGGGTTCGTGATCGCCTGGCGCTTCGCCTGATCACCTACGAGAACATCCCCGTTCTTCGCAAACGCGACCACGGACGGGGTCGTGCGATGTCCTTCGGCGTTCGCGATGACCTGCGGCTCGCCGCCGTCGAGGACCGAGATGACCGAGTTGGTGGTTCCGAGGTCGATTCCGACCGTGCGTCCCATGCTGTGCTCCTTGTGCTCTCGCCGCACGCATCAGGGCGCACGCGGCAGTTCTAAGTCGTTGCAGGGAGTATAACTTGAGTCGCCTCGTATCAATTCCTGATTTCCTCCCCCAGGCGCGACTGGGGGGGTTGGCCGAGCGAAGCGAGGACGGAGGGGCAGATGCCCCTACGCGTGATGTGAGGTGCCCCC
>QJWC01000012.1 GCA_003235475.1 Acidimicrobiia bacterium
CCAAGCGTCGGAGCCTGGATGTCGTCCGACGGAGCGGTACGAACGTAGTACGGGTCATAGGTCGCCGCGCTGAGCGCTGCGCCCGTATTCGAACCCGAACACATCGTGAGGCTCGAGCCGCTCACCTTGTCGAACACGCCAAGCGTGACACCGGTTGCAGCCGGGCCGATGATGGCGTTGTACTCACCGTTGAGGAACTCGTCGATGTTCGTTGAGGCGATCGCAGGATCCGTGCCGGAGTCTGCGTACGTGATCGTCACGAGGTCCGGGGACACCGCGTTGATCTCGTCGACCGCCATGCGAACCGGTTGCTCGAGCGCATCGATGATGGCTGCGAGAGCGCCGGTCTGGGGCAGGATCGACCCGAGATTCATCGGAATCGGGGCGAACGTGGGCCCTTCCGTCGTCGTCGTCGTTTCTTCTGTTGTGGTTGTGGTTTCGTCGACCGTCGTTGTCGTCGTCTCTGGTGCAGTCGTGGACGACGACGCCGTGTCGTCGCCTCCGCTGTTGACCACGATGACGATGATCACGACGAGCGCGACCGCTGCAACGGCAATCCAGGGCAACCACTTCCTGAGAGTGGGATTCACCTTTTCCTCCAAATGGTCGAATGCACGCGAGCCATGCCCGCGTGCGGGCTAACAATAACCGCTCGATCCCGAGGTCTGCATCGTTGGCGCAGAACAGCCCGTGAATCGCACCGCTACCGTTCAGCCATGACCGATCAGACCGATCGCCACCTCACCCGTCAGCGGCAACGACTCACCGCCTCCGTCACCGACCTCGACGTCGCACGGCAACGAGCGATGCTCGTCGGTCTCGCGCGTTCGAAGGGCGATGCAGCCAGGGCGGAAGCGAGCCTCACCGAACTCGGCCTCCTCACCGACACCGCTGGCTCTGATCCGGTCGTCAGCGAGGTCGTGCGCAGGGAGCGCCCGGACCCAGCGACGTTCATCGGCAAGGGAAAGCTCAGCGAGCTCGTTGGCCGCTCGAAGGCGGAGGACATCGACGTTGTCGTGTTCGACAACGAGCTGAGCCCGGCGCAACAGCGCAACCTCCAACACGCATTCGCGTGCGATGTGGTCGACCGTGTCGCACTGATCCTCGACATCTTCGCCCAACATGCCCACACCAAGGAGGGCATGCTCCAGGTCGAGCTCGCCCAGCACCGCTATCGACTGCCGAGGCTGCGAGGCAAGGGAACCGAACTCTCCCGACTCGGGGCGGGGATCGGGACACGCGGTCCAGGCGAGACGAAGCTCGAGACGGACCGGCGTCGGATCCTCGACCGCGTCCGCAAGATCGAACGGGAGCTCAAGGACGTGAAGCGCTCGCGGGACACGCGCAGCAAACGGCGAAAGGCCTCAGGCGACCCGGTCGTTGCCATCGTCGGCTACACGAACGCCGGCAAGTCCACCCTCTTCAACTTCATGACCGATGCGGGAGTCCTCGTCGAGGATCGCCTCTTTGCAACGCTCGACTCGACCGTTCGCAAGCTGTCTCTTCCACACGGGCATACCGCCCTCGTGTCTGACACGGTCGGGTTCGTCAGGGACCTTCCCCACGAGGTCGTCGAGGCTTTCCGGTCCACGCTCGAGGAAGCGGCTGACGCCGACCTGCTGCTGCATCTCGTCGACGCAGCGGACGCGGACCCCGAGCGCCAGATCGCGTCGGTGCGCGAAGTGCTGGCCGAGATCGGTGCCGAGCAGGTCGACGAGATCGTGGTCTTCAACAAGACCGATGTAGCGCGACCCGAGGCGATCGAGCGACTCCACCGGCTGTACCCGGACGCGTCGTTCGTGTCAGCGGTCACCGGCGACGGCGTTGAGGACCTCTATGAGGCAATCGTGGCGGGGCTCGACCGCAAGACGATCGAGCTGTTCATCCTGATCCCGTACGAGCGGGGAGATGTGCTTGCCGAGGCGCATCAGGTCGGCGAGGTCCTCGACGTCGACCACAGCGACACCGGAACCGCGGTGACCGTGCGCCTCCCCCACGCTGAAGCACACCGGTTCAGGGCGTTCGTCGCCTAGTCATCCGATTCGGCGCAGCATGTCCCTGATGCGGCGCTCCGCCCGCTCGTAGATCGAGTCGATCGACGTCGCGAACTCCGGTTGGGTGATGACGGCGTTCGCCATCACGAGCGAGCGCCCGGCGATGAACGTGTCGATGAGGTGACCGGAGTCGGGCCACGAGTCGGGCCACATCCGAACCTCCTCGTAGCCCTCGCGGAACCACGCCCGGATGTCGTCGAAGTCGGCGCTCCCCCAGTGGTAATAGAGCGTGGTCGCGATGTCCTGCACGGGCCACGCCCACAGCTTGTCCTCGAAGTCGAAGACGGACACCGTGCCGCGGGCGATCTTTGCGTTCCACATGTGCAGATCGGAGTGGGTGAGGCGCGGTGGCTCGGCGGCCTTCAATCGAGAGAGCGCCTCCTCCACGACCTGGTAGGCATCCTCGAAGACCGCGAGGCGATCTCCCTCCAGTAGATCGCGATGGGTGTCCTCGAACACGACGAATGGGTCGTCCCACGGGTACACGCGATCGAATGTCGGAGCATCGAACCAATCCGGCGGCGTGTACTGAGCAGCCTGATCGTGGAGGAGCGCGGATACACGGCCGAACGCCCGCAGGGTGGATTCGGACAGCCGTTCCGCGACCAGGGGGCCCTCGAGCCACGTGAACACCACGCAGATGCTCTCGAACGGAACATCCCTGTGCCCCGACACGGTGAACGATTCCCCGGATCGGGTCGCGACGGGAAACGGAACCCGGACCGCGCCGCTTTCGTGGATCGCGCTCACCCATTCCAGTTCGGACCGGACCTCCGACGGGGTGTGCGCGAGGGGCGGGCCGAGGCTGACCCGCATCGCATACCGTTCCCCGTCCGCGGAGTCGAGCCTGAACACACCATTGGTGCTATCGGTCAGGCCGCGTATGCGCACGATGTCGAGGTCGTAGTCCGCGAGCGCTGCCTGGGCAACCTTCTTCAGGCGTCCCCGGCGGCCCGCTTCCGTGAGCTCGTAATAGTCCTTGATCGGTCGCCCTTCGACGGGACGACCCTAGAGCAGCTGCGTCGCGAGCTCGGCAAGGGGGCTTCGCACCGTCCGCTCGAGCGTGACATGCCCGAACATCGGGTTCCCCTTGAACTTCTCGATCAGCGCGGCGAGTCCGCCGAACGGCGACACGTACGGGTTGTCGACCTGGGTGAGGTCGCCACAGAAGACGACCTTCGAATTCTCTCCGATCCTCGTGAGGATGACCTTCAGCGTCGGGAGTTCGAGGTTCTGTGCCTCGTCGACGATCACGAGCTCCCCCGTGATCGACCGGCCGCGCAGGTAGGTGACCGCGGCCATCTCGAGGAGGTCCCGCTCGAACAGCTCCTCGACGGCGTCCCGAGGATTGGAATGGTCGCCGCCGAAGAGGGCGTAGAGGTTGTCGTGAACAGCAGCCATCCACGGCTCGAGCTTCTCGTTGAGGTCGCCCGGCAGGAACCCGAGTTCCTGTCGTCCCACGGCGATGAGGGGCCGATACACCGACACCCGTCGGTACCGACCGAGCTCCATCACCTGCTCGAGCGCTGCCGCGAGCGAGAGGAAGGTCTTGCCCGTGCCAGCCATGCCCATGAGCGACATCGCCGAGATGTCCGGGTCCATCAGCAGGTCAGCAGCAAAGGCTTGGCGAAGGTTCTTCGTCTCGACGCCGAACACATGGCGGGATCCTGGGACTCTGATCGCAATGGGGTCCCGTCCCTCCTCGGCGACCCGAGCCAACGCCGACGCAGAACCGGGTCCCTTCAGGATGAGGTACTGGTTCACGATGCCTTCGAGCTCGGGAATCGTCGCCTTTCCCGCCTCGTACATCGTCTCGATGACGTCGATGTCGACCTCGACCTCGGTGACACCCGAGTACGACTCGTCGACTTGGACGATGTCGCCCCTGTAATCCTCGACCTCGACGTCGAGCTGCGCGCCCTTGATGCGGAGCGCCGCATCCTTGGTCACGAGCACCGTGTCGTGCCCGGCGTCGCGGAGGTTGAGACACGTCGCCAGGATCCGGTGGTCCGGCGTCGATGGGTCGAGCACCTCTGGCATCCGGTTCGAGTGGATGCCGTTCAGCTCGATGCGGATCGTGCCCCCTGTCGGGAGCCGGTGCGGCGCGGACAGGCCGCCCGCCCGTGAGGCGCCCATCTCCTCGAGAAGCCTGATCGCGCTGCGAGCGTTGGCGCCGACCTCATCCATCCGCGTCTTGTGACGGTCCAGTTCCTCGACAACGACGAGCGGGAGGACCACATCGTGTTCATCGAAACGAAGCACCGCCCGCGGATCGGCGAGGAGGACACAGGTGTCGACCACGTAGGACCGGTGAGGGGTGGACGACGAAGCGATCCGGTCTGGCACGGGCGATACCTTGCTATCGGTCGCGGCGAATTGCAAGGATGTCATTCGCGACCTGACGCCCGAACCGGCGACGTTGCGTATTGTGGCGGGCGCACGGAGCATCAGGGGTCGGTACGAATGAAGGTACGAGTCATAGGCGCGGGTTCGTGGGGAACCGCGGTGGCCGCCATGACGGCACACGCCACGGACACCCTGCTGTGGGCACGCCGCGGAACGCTCGCCGCCGAGATCAACGAGACGCACAAGAACGCCGCGTATCTCGGTGACCTTCCCCTTCCGGCAGACCTCCGCGCCACGAGCGACCTCTCAGCCGCGGTCGCGGGAGCAGAAGTGCTCGTGATGGCGGTCCCGTCGCACGGCTACCGCGAGGTGCTTGCGGCCGTCGCGGCCGAGGTCCCTCATGACGTTCCGATCGTCTCGCTCAGCAAGGGAATCGAGCAGTCGACCCTGATGCGGATGACCGAGGTGACGGCCGACGTCCTCCCGAACCACGATCGATCCATCATCGGGGCTTTGACAGGGCCGAACCTCGCCAAGGAAATCGTTCAGGGCCAGCCTGCTGCCACCGTGATCGCCATCCAGGACGAAGCGACGGCGAGCATGCTGCAGCAGCTGTACATGGCGCCAAGGTTCAGGGTGTACACGATCGCTGATGTGATCGGTGCCGAGTCCGCAGGAGCCGTGAAGAACGTCATGGCCATCGCAGCCGGCATGGCCGTCGGCAAGGGGTTTGGCGACAACACGCTCGCGACCCTGATCACCCGATCGCTCGTCGAGATGACGCGACTCGGCGTCGCAATGGGCGGCGACCAGCGAACGTTCATGGGTCTCGCGGGCGTCGGGGATCTCGTCGCGACCTGCAACTCGACGCAGTCGAGGAATCACAAGGTCGGGGTCGGACTCGGACGGGGGCGCAGCCTCGACGAGATCGTCTCGGAAATGAACATGGTCGCCGAAGGCGTCAAGTCGACCCGCGGCGTCCTCGCCCTCGCGGATCGCCATGGCGTCGAGATGCCGATCGCACAACAGGTCGGCCGCGTGCTCTACGACGGCGTGGATCCTGCCGACGCGCTCCACGAGCTCATGACGAGGGAAGCCAAACGCGAGTATCCCCACTGAATCGCTCCCGATGGGCAAAGCTGTGATCCACCTGGCTCGCTCCGCTCGCCCGTCCCCCTTGAAAGGGGGACGAACTGCCACACACGCGTACGTCCCCCCTTCAGGGGGGACCGGAAGGCACCAAAGGTGCGACGCAGGGGGTTCTAGCCGACGAGTTCCCGGGCACGCTCAACGCGGTCCCTGGCGACACAGCCATCGAGGTGGTCGTTCACGAGGCCCATTGCCTGCATGAAGGCATAGACCGTGGTCGGCCCGACGAATCGCCAGCCCCTCCGTTTCAGGTCTTTCGAGAGGGCCTCCGAGTCCGGAGAGGTGGCTGGGAGGTCGGTTGGCACGCGA
>QJWC01000108.1 GCA_003235475.1 Acidimicrobiia bacterium
ATCGCCTGCTCGAGGCCCTTCCAGAGCGCGCGTTCGGTGACCTCCAGGAGGGTCGAGACCTCGTCCGGGACATCCCCGACCGCGACCGTGAACGCTGCGTCGCCGTGCCAGCTCTCGTAGATGGCGCCAGCGTCGATCGAGACGATGTCGCCGTCGCGGACGGTGTAGTCACCGGGGATACCGTGCACGATCACGGAATTCGGGGACGTGCAGATGACGCCTGGAAACGGCGCGTGCGCAGAACCGTAACCGAGGAACGACGAGGTGCACCCGTGGTCGGCAAGCACGTCCCTGGCGATCTCGTCGAGCTCCCGCGTCGTGACGCCTGGCGCGATCGCCGCACGCACCCGATCGTGCATGGCGGCGACGCACCTGCCAGCGACGAGCATCTTGTCGAAGTCGGCCTGCGTCTTCTTGGAGATCACGCGGGTGCTGCGGGAGGTCATTGTCAACCTGCGAGGGCGAGGACCATCCGGCTGAAGACGTCTTCGATGCTCCCCATGCCGTCGACCCGGATCACGGCATCGCCGTAATACTCGACGAGTGGAGCCGTCTCCTGCTCGTAGACCTCGAGCCGCCGCCTGATCGTGGCCTCGTTGTCGTCTGCCCGACCCTCCGCCACGGCCCGGCCGAGCAACCTCGAGACGAGTTCATCGGTGTCGGCTTCGATGAGCAGCACCGTGCCGATGGCATTCACGACGGCGTCGTTCAACGCCATGGCCTGTGCGACGTTCCGGGGGAATCCGTCCAACAGATACCCACAGCGTGCATCAGCGGCACCGAGTCGCTCGTCGACGATGGCAACCACGAGATCGTCCGAGACGAGGTCGCCTGCGGCCATCACTGACTCGACTCGTTTGCCGAGGTCCGTTCCGGCAGCGACGGCTTCGCGGAGCATCGCCCCGGTCGAGATGTGGGGCACTTTGAGAGCACGGGCCAGCATGGCTGCTTGCGTGCCCTTTCCGGCGCCGGGAGGGCCGAGGAAGAGAATTCGCCTCGCCATGGTCCTGTGTCCTTTCAACCGGGCAAGCCAGCAACGATCAGCTGAGGAAGCCCTCGTAGTTTCGCATCGTCAGCTGGCTCTCGATCTGCTTCGTCGTCTCGAGCGCCACGCCCGCAACGATGATGATCGAGACGCCGGAGAGCCCAACGGGAACGCCCCACCACCAACCGAAGAGCGACGGCACGATCGTCACGAGGGCGAGGTACAGCGCACCGGGCAACGTGATCCTGGAAAGCACGTGGCTGAGGTAATTGACCGTGGCGCGCCCCGGACGGATGCCGGGTATGAAACCGCCCTGGCGCTGGATCATGTCCGCCTGGCGCTCGGGATCGAACTGGATCGCCGTGTAGAAGTAGGTGAAGAACACAACCAGCGTCGCGAGCACGAAGATGTACCAAAGGCTCGGCGAGAAGCCGCCCTGGGATCCCGTCCTCAGGAGGTTGTCCTCGATCCACTGCCTGATCGCCGCACCCCAGCCAGCACTCGGCAGCGCGGAGGAGATGAGGGCAGGGAAGTACATGATCGACGTCGCGAAGATGACGGGGATCACGCCAGCCATGTTGACCTTCAGTGGGATGTAGGTCGACTGGCCGCCGAGGACCTTCCGGCCGCGCACGCGACGCGAGAACTGCACAGGGATCCGACGCTGGCCCTGCTCGATGTAGATGATGCCGATCGTCAGGGCGACCATCACAGCCGCGATGATCGTGAACTGGTAGGTCGACGAGTTGGCGTTCAGGACCGCGAGCTGGCTCGGGATCTGGCTGATGATCGAAACGAAGATCAGCAACGACATGCCGTTGCCGATGCCACGCTGGGTGATGAGCTCGCCCATCCACATCAGGAGCGCTGTGCCTGCGGTCATCGTCATCACGACAAGGATGACCGTCCGAGGCGTCCAGTCCGGGATCAGGTCGATTCCGCCCGTGAACTGGCCGCTGTGGAAGAGGAACGCGAACCCGGTCGACTGCAAGAGCGCCAGGATCACGGTCACGTAGCGCGTCCACTGGGTGATCACCTTCCGCCCGCTCTCGCCTTCCTCCTGGAGGGCCTGCAGCTTGGGGATCACGACTGCGAGCAGCTGCATGATGATCGACGACGTGATGTAAGGCATGATGCCGAGCGCGAAAATCGACATCTGGGTCAACGCCCCGCCTGAGAACAGGTTCAGGAGGCCAATGAACCCTGAGTCAGCCGCCCTGTCCGCAAACGACCGAACGGCCGCGAGGTCGACACCGGGAACCGGGATCGTCGCACCGAGTCGGTAGATGGCGAAGATGAACAGCGTGAACAGGATCTTGTTCCGAAGATCGTGGATCCTGAAGGCATTCCTGAAGGCGGTGAGCATGCGAGTTGGTGTCCTACGTCAGTGGTCGTGGGCTTCGGCGGGGGTGAGGGTACGGTGTCGGAGATCCGAAAGGGATCCGAGCCGCGCTCGCCTCACGATTCGATGACCTCGATCGAGCCTCCGGCTGCCTTGATCTTCTCCGCGGCGCCGATCGAGAACGCGTGGGCATGCACCGTGAGCGAGACACCGATGTCCCCCTGGCCGAGCACCTTGATCTTGCCCCGCTTCTTCGCGAGGCCCGCGGATCGGAGATCGTCAGGCGTCACGGTCGAACCTGCCTCGAACGCGCCGAGGCGTTCGACGTTGACGATGGTGAACTCCGCGCGGTTTGGGTTTCTGAAGCCCTTCAGCTTCGGCATCCTGCGCTGGAGGGGCATCTGGCCGCCCTCGAAACCCTGACGGACCTTGCTGCGCGCCTTGAGGCCCTTCGTACCACGGCCAGCGGTCTTCCCGCGACGTCCGCCTTCACCGCGACCGACGCGGATCTTGCGCTTCTTCGAGCCCTCTGCGGGCCTGAGGTGATGGAGTTTCATCAGACTTCCTCCACTTCGATGAGATGGCGTGCGCGGTGCAGCATGCCGCGAACGTCCGGGGTGTCCGGGCGCTCGACCGACGAGTTGATACGCCGCAGTCCGAGGCTCTCCACGGTGGCGCGCGTCTTCGGCTTCTCGCCGATGAGGCTGCGCCGCAGCGTGATCCTGAGTGTCTTTTGCTTTGCCATCGTCGTCACACCTTCGTCCGCATCATCTCGGATGAGTTGTAGGCGGCGAGCAGCGCCGGCGGGAAGATCTCCTCGGCACGCTTTCCACGTGCACGGGCGACCTCGTCCGGGCGCTGTTGGGCCCTCAAGGCGTTGATGGTCGCCTGCGCCACGTTGATGTGGGTCGGCGATCCCAGCGACTTGGCAAGGACGTTGTGGACCCCGGCCGCCTCGAGGATCTGGCGAACGGCGCCACCCGCGATGACACCGGTACCGGGAGAGGCAGGCTTGAGGAGCACACGGCTTGCACCCTGCTCGCCGATGATCTCGTGGATGATCGTCTCACCGGCCATCGGGACGTAGAACATATCCTTGCGGGCGAGTTCGAACGCCTTCTGGATGGCCGCTGGGACTTCCTTGGCCTTGCCGTAACCGATGCCGACTTTGCCGTTGCCGTCGCCAACCGCCACGAGCGCGGTGAACGAGAACCGCCGCCCGCCCTTGACGACCTTCGCGACGCGATTGATCGCGATGACCCGCTCGTCGAACTCGGGAACGTCGCGTTCCCGTCGCTGACGTTCGCGCCCGCGGCCCCGGTTTCCGTCGTTTCTGTTCTGTGTGGTCATGCTCGCTCCTAGAAGTCCAGGCCGGACTCACGCGCACCGTCGGCGAGGGCCTTCACCCTGCCGTGGTACTTGAACCCGCCGCGGTCGAACACGACCG
>QJWC01000059.1 GCA_003235475.1 Acidimicrobiia bacterium
CATCGGCGAGCGGCTGACCAGCCTTCACCTTGTCGCCCTCGCTGACAATGGCCTTCTGGTTGATGCACGTGCCCTGGTTCGACCGCTCGAACTTCTTCAAGGGGAAGGTGTGCTTCGTGTTCTTGCCGGACTCCTTGACGACGATTTCCTCGCCTGTCACGGTCACGACCTCACCGTCCACGGGCGAGACAATGACTTCACCCGAGTCGACGGCCGTGCGGCCTTCTACGCCGGTTCCGACGAGCGGTGCATCCGACGTGATGAGCGGAACGGCCTGGCGCTGCATGTTCGATCCCATGAGGGCACGGTTCGCATCGTCGTGCTCGAGGAACGGGATGAGCGATGTTGCGACGGAGACGACCTGCTTCGGCGAGACGTCCATGTAGTCGACGTCCTTGGCGAGCACCGTGTCGACCTCGCCGCCCGTCTTGCGGACCAGCACGCGTGCGTGCGAGAAGGCGCCGTCCTCATCGAGCTTCGCGTTCGCCTGGGCGATGACGTGGCCTTCCTCCTGCGATGCAGTGAGGTAGTCGACGGTCTTCGTGACCTTCCCATCGACGACCCTTCGGTACGGCGTCTCGATGAAGCCGAACCGGTTCACACGGCCGTAGCTGGCGAGCGAGCCGATGAGGCCGATGTTGGGGCCTTCGGGGGTCTCGATCGGGCACATGCGCCCGTAGTGCGACGGGTGGACGTCGCGGACCTCGAAGCCCGCACGCTCGCGGCTGAGGCCGCCAGGGCCGAGTGCCGAGAGTCGGCGACGGTGGGTGATCGATGCGAGCGGGTTCGGCTGGTCCATGAACTGGCTCAGCTGCGACGTGCCGAAGAATTCCTTGATCGATGCGACGACCGGCCGGATGTTGATCAGCGTCTGCGGCGTGATCGCCTCGGGGTCCTGGGTCGTCATGCGCTCTCGCACGACGCGCTCGAGGCGCGTGAGGCCGACGCGGATCTGGTTCTGGATCAGCTCCCCGACGGTGCGGATGCGACGATTCTGGAAGTTGTCGATGTCGTCGGTCCTGTAGCCCTCCTTGCCCTCGTGGAGTGCCATGAGGTAGAGGATCGTGTTGACCATGTCCTCGTCCGTGATGAGGCCCTGCTCTTCGGCGCGGTAGTTGTCGAGCATCTCGATGCTCGCTTCTCCGCCGAGCTTCTGATTCACCTTGTAGCGACCGACCCGCGTGAGGTCGTACCGCTTCGGGGTGCGGAACAGTGTCTTGATGAGCGATCGCGCGGACTCGACGGTCGTCAGCTCGCCCGGGCGGAGTTTGCGGTAGAGGTCGAGAAGCGCCTCGTCCTTCGTCGTGGTCGGGTCCTTCTCGAGCGTGTTGCGCACGAGGTCGCTGTCGCCGAGTAGGGCGATGATCTCCTCATCGGTCTCCGCGATGCCGAGTGCCCGAAGGAAGGTGCTGACGAACTGGCGACGCTTGCGGTCGACCCGGACGCCGATCGTCTCCTTCTTGTCGATGTCGAACTCGAGCCATGCGCCTCGGCCCGGGATCACCTTGGACGAGTAGAGGTTGCGGCCCGTGGTCTTGTCAGCGGTCGCATCGAAGTAGACGCCGGGGCTGCGGACGAGCTGGCTTACGACGACGCGCTCGGTGCCGTTGATGATGAACGTGCCGTTCCTGGTCATCATCGGGAAGTCGCCGAGGAAGACCTGCTGCTCCTTGATCTCGCCGGTCTCCTTGTTCAGGAACCTCGCGGTGACGAAGAGCGGGCGGGCGTAGTTCGAATCGCGGTCCTTCGCCTCCTCGATGGAGAGGGGCGGCTCGTCGAACCGGTGGTCGGTCAACTCGAGGGCGAGGTTCCCTGTGAAGTCCTCGATCGGTGAGACCTCCTCGAACATCTGCTTGAGTCCGGTCTCGAGAAATGCGTCAAAAGACTCTCTTTGGATAGCAAGAAGATCCGGGATGTCCTGGACTTCCGGGATCTTTGCAAACGACAATCGGTGGGAACGCGCACGGGCCAACGCGGGTCCTCCTCATATATAGGTGTCCAGAACGGCGACGCAGCACTGGGAGTTCGGTAGGGCGAATGGGTCAGGATAGCACAAATCCGAAGTAGCGCAGCACTACTTCGGCTCTGCCTGTGGCGAGTCGTCGAAACGTCTTCAACTGTGGTTGCAACGATACAACGAAATTGCGAAAGGGTCAATCATTCGCGCACGTCGGCGCCCCTGCTCACTCCCGGTGGACCGTGCCGACAAGGAGGATGTGCGGCCCGACACCGAGCAGCGACGGCTCCGTTTCGATCGCCCGCGCAGCTTCGATGATCTCGGCCCTGCGCTCCGCGTCCTCCCAGTCGCGTTCGAGGTGCGGCATCGCTCCCGCCACACCTTCGACACCGAACACGTCGACGACGTCGATACCCGCTGTCTCGGCTTCGCGCCGAAGCTCGTCCGGGTGATGGAAGAATGCGGTGGTGAAGTAGTCGCGGCCCAAGGCGTTCCGGTGTTGTCCGTCGGCGAGGTCGCGATACACGATCTCCCTGAAGTCGGGCATCCACATCGCTCCACTCGCAAGGCCAGAGATCAGGGAAGCGAAACGCGAGATCGCCGCGGCGAAGATCATCCCGCCCGGGCGGCACACACGCGTCGCCTCATCCCAGGTCGCGGCGCGGTCGGCCGGTTCGATGAGGTGGTACAGCGGCCCGAACAAAAACACGGCGTCGAAGGAGCCATCCTCGGCATCGAGCTTCCGCGCGTCCCCGACCGCTCCTGAGAATCGTTCCTGTCCGCCAAGCCTGGCCATGGCCTGCTCGACGTGCCGAGGCACGGGATCCACGAGGTGGACCGCGTGCCCGTCTTCGACGAGCCATTCGGCGTGGACTCCCCCGCCCCCTCCGACGTCAAGGATGCGGTGCGAGCCTGGCGGAAGGTGCCGCCGGACGAGCTCCTGGGTTCGGACCAACTCGAGCTGGCCGAGGCCGTTACGGAGGCGGTCGTCCTCCTCCCACTCGATGTCGTAATAGCGCTCGATGTCAGGATCGAGTCGCGGGCCGTCGTCGTCACTCATGGAGCGACAGACTACGCGAAGAAGCGGGGCGGCAACGCCACCCCGCTTCCCACGTGAATCGACTCGAGCTACTTCAGTTCGACGGAACCGCCAGCGCCTTCGAGCGTCTCCTTGGCCTTCTCGGCCGTGTCCTTGTCAACGCCCTCGAGGATGTTGGAAGGTGCACTGTCGACGAGCTCCTTCGCTTCCTTGAGGCCGAGGCTCGTGAGTCCACGCACCTCTTTGATGACCTGGATCTTCTTTTCGCCAGCCGAGGTCAGGACGACGTCGAACTCGTCCTTCTCATCCTCCGCGTCGGCGGCGGCTTCGCCACCACCGGCCGCGACTGCGGCGACCGCAACGGGTGCTGCAGCGGTGACCTCGAACTTCTCCTCGAACGCCTTGAGGAACTCGGAGAGTTCGAGAACGCTCATCTCCTCAAAGGTCTCGAGCAACTTCTCAGTTGTCGTCTTCGCCATGATTACTTCTCCTCGGCGTCGCCATCGTCGGACGCCTCATCGGTTGGTTCTTCGGTGTCGTCTGCTTCGGCATCATCGGATGCTTCGACAGTCGCCTCTGAATCGTCTTCGGTCTCTTCTTCAGCCTCGTCGTCGGCACTGGCACCGTCATCGGTGTCGGTCGCCTCATCGACGAGGTCGGAATCTTCAGCGGTGTCTTCCCCCGCGTCGTGATCGACATCTGTGGAAGCCTCGACCTCATCGGCCGCATCCTCGTCGGCCATTTCGGCTGCCGCGGGGGCTGCCTCATCGGCCTCGTCCGCTGCTGCAGGGGCCTCGTCTGCCTCGGCGCTCTCTCCGAACGCACCAGCCTCCTTCTTCTCGAGCAGCTGCTTGAGAACGGAAGCTGTGTTGCGCGGGAGTGCGGCGAGAAGACCAGCCATGTTCGCCATCGGAGCCTTCATCGCACCGGCGAGCTTTGCGAGGAGCACCTCGCGCGGCTCGATATCCGCAAGCTCGGAGACGCGCTCCGGCGTGAGGAACTCCTGTCCGAGAAGACCACCCTTCACCTGGAACACGGAGTGCGCCTTGGAGAAGTCCTTGAGTGCCTTCGCAGCACCCACCGGGTCGCCATCTGCGAAGGCGAGGCCCGTCGGGCCGAGCAGAAGCTCGTCAAGGGAGTCGATGTCGAGATCGCCTGCCGCGCGCCGAGCCAGGGTCATCTTGACGACCTTGAACTCGGCTCCGTTCTCACGGAGCGAGCGGCGGAGATCCTGCTGTTCAGTGACCGAAAGACCGGCGTACTCGGCGAGGAACACGGCTTGTGCCCCCTCCATACGCGCTTTGATCTCGGCGACGGCCTGGACCTTTTCCGGTCGTGGCATGTGTCGTCCTCCTCAACGGACTTTCCGGTTACTCACCTCACGTGGCCCTGAAACGATCAAAGCCCCCGACGCAAGACGTGCAGGGACTTTCCTTGGAGGATCGGCCTGCGTTGGCGTCGTGTGACTTATGCGGGGCAGCGACTGCCCTTGCACCAACGGTCTCGGGTCGGTTATGAGTTGTGGCGCAAGTGTAGGCGCGCGGCCTCGTCAAGCGCTCACGGAGAAATAGCAAGGGCGTTGGAGGGGACGGTGGTTGCCGTTTAGAGGTTTCGAGAAGACGGCGGGCCAGGAAGCCATCGACTCGGTTGTCTCACTTCGGGGGCCGGGGTAGGGGCCGGCCTGCGTGGCCCGAAGCGTCAACATCCACCGGCGGTGGTGGATCGCCTTGTCCTTCCTCCAACACGCCCCTGCTATGTGATGCAATGGTTGCGTTCGCGGAAAGCGATGTCAACTGGAAATGTCGCGGTGCGCATTCTCCCCGAAGAAATGGTTGCGCCCGAATGCCGCGCCAGAGGGCACATACCGCCACGCCATGGGACTCGAGCTGGCCGCAGTCCGTCGCACCTTCAGGCGAGGCGGCGGCGCACCCACTCAGCCACCTCCCCCAGATCCCGGGGAGGAATCTGTCAGCTGCGGATCTTGAGGAGGTCCTCGATGGACGCTCCGTCGACCTTGACCCCGGGTCCCATCGTCGACGAGAGCGCGATCTTCTTCATGTAACGGCCCTTCGACGAGGCCGGCCGGACCCTCTTGAGTTCGGCCGCCACCTCGAGGATGTTGTCGACGAGCTTGTCGGCATCGAACGACACACGACCGACGGGCACGTGGACGTTGCCGTAGCGGTCGTTGCGGTACTCGACGCGGCCAGCCTTGAACGCCGCAACCGTCTTCGCAACGTCGGTCGTCACGGTGCCGGTCTTGGGGTTCGGCATGAGGCCTCGCGGTCCGAGGACCTGGCCGAGCTTCCCGACAACCGGCATCATGTCCGGCGTCGCGATAGTGACGTCCCAGTCGAGCGCCATGCCACCAGCGATCTGATCGGCGAGGTCCTGGCCCCCGACGATGTCGGCGCCTGCCTCTTCGGCTTCCTTCGCCTGGTCGTTCGCAAAGACGACGACCTTGACGGTCTTACCGGTGCCGTGCGGCAGCGAGACGGTGCCGCGCACCAGCTGGTCTGCCTGGCGGGCGTCGATGCCCAGTTGGAAGGCGATGTCGACGGACTCGTCGAACTTCGCGAACGAGAGGCTCTTGACGAGCTCGACCGCTTCGGGGACCGAGAGCACCGCCTCGGAGTCGTAGCGACGCTCGACGTCAGCGCGGTTCTTCGTGATTGCCATGTTCAGTTCCTTTCGTGGTCAACGGGGGTGAGCCCTACCACCAAGTGTCGGTCAGCCTTGGCCGGCTGTCCTATGCGTCGACGACGTCGAGCCCCATCGAACGGGCCGTGCCCTCGATGATGAGCATCGCGTTGTCAATGTCGTTTGCGTTCAGGTCAGGCATCTTCGTCTCGGCGATCTCGCGGACCTGCGCCTTCGTCACCGATCCGACCTTCTCCTTGTGCGGGACGCTCGAACCCTTCTCGATGCGAGCGGCCTGGCGGAGCAGGACGGCGGCTGGCGGCGTCTTGGTGACGAAGGTGAACGTGCGATCCTCGTAGATGGAGATCTCGACCGGGATGATCGTCCCGGTCTGTGCCTGCGTCGCGTTGTTGTATGCCTGGACGAAGTCCATGATGTTGACGCCGTGCTGGCCGAGTGCAGGGCCCACCGGCGGAGCAGGGCTGGCCTGCCCGGCAGGGATCTGCAGTTTGAGCACGGTCATTAGTCGCTTGCGACCCATGGTTCAGTTCCTTTGAATCAATACTTGATGATCTGATCGAAGTTCAGCTCGACCGGGGTTTCACGGCCGAAGATGTCCACCAACACCCGGACCTTCGACTGGTCGACGTTGATGTCCTCGATGACTCCGTTGAAGTCGGCGAAGGGACCTTCGACCACGCGGACGGTCTCCCCGACCTCCCACGCTGGCTTGAAGGTCGGCTTCTCCTTCTTGGCGCCCTCTTCTTTTTCGACGCCGAGGATCCGCTCCACCTCGCGCCGCGACAGCGGCGACGGCTTCGGGCCCGAGGCCACGAATCCCGTGACGCTCGGTGTGTTCCGAACGGCGTACCAGGAGTCGTCGTCCATGTACATGCGAACGAGGACGTAGCCGGGGAACTTCTTCCTCGCGACGGTGACCTTCTTGCCGTTCTTGTACTCGACGACGTCCTCCATCGGAATCGCGACGTCGAAGATCTTGTCCTCGAGGTGCATCGACTTGATTCGGGTCTCGAGGTTCGCCTTGACCTTGTTCTCGTACCCTGAGTACGAGTGGATGACGTACCAGGAGCCCGGGAGGTCGTATGGGCTCAACGGTCTCGCCTCGACGACTTCCTCGACCTCGGCCTCTTCGACTACAACGTCTTCGACGGTGTCGCCCATCAGGTCACCGCCTCCAGTACTGAGATGACGAGTTTGTTGAATCCCCAATCGAGACCGAAGACGACGCCTGTGAGCACCGCCGTGATCCCGAACACCACGATCGAATAGGTCGTGAGCTCCTCGCGCGTCGGCCAGTTGACCTTCTTGAGTTCCGCGCGGACTTCCTTGAGGTACTTGCGGAAGCGAGCGACGAGGCTCACCTTCTCGCCCTTCGGGCCCTTTCGCCCGACGCGCGGCGAATCGGCGCGCCTCTTCTTGGCACGCTCTTCTTCCTTCGCCTGCAGGCGACGCATTTCACGATTCACGCTGCGCACTCCTCAATGGTTTGCAGGGGTGGCGGGACTCGAACCCACAACATCCGGTTTTGGAGACCGGCGCTCTGCCAATTGGAGCTACACCCCTCCGGCCCGGCGTGGGTCCGGCGGAAAGTATATGACCCCGGCTCTCGAAGTGTAAACCGTCGGATTGTCGCGCCCCACTTGCCCTTTGCAGGGGATCCGCCCTCAGCCTCCGTCGAAGGTTCCGTCCGATTCCGAGTCGAGGAGGCGCTCGAGCCGGTCGTAGTCCTTCTTCATGACGTACGCCGAAACCCCATCGGGAATCCAACCAAGGAAGCGGATCACTCCCGTCGGCTTGGCCTCGAACCGGACCCGGAGGTGTGTTCCCCCGTCTTCGGTCGGTTCGACAACGTACTCGCCCCAGCCGTTCCACGGATGGGACTGCGCAAAGGCCACCCGCCGGTTCGGCTCGAGGTCCACCAGCGTGTCGGTGAAAGCAACACGAAACGGTCCCACGCGATCCACAGACTTCCACACCGCGCCGCGCTGGATGGGGCCATCGTCGAGTCGGGTACGTTGCTCCAACGCTGGTACCCATTCGAGCCATCGCTCAGGGTCCAGGAGGTACGGCCAGACGCGGTCGATTGGATGGCGCATGCTCACTTCGATCGTGATCTTCACGTCACCCCAACCGGGTCGGCGCCCCCCAATGATGACAGCGGCGCGTCGACCCGAGCAAGCGGATTCTCGCCAACCGGATCGAACGCCAGACTGCCCGTGTCGGTCATTGACTCCTCCACCTGTCTCAACTTGTCGCGAGGTCCGCCCTCAACGACGGAATGGTGTAATCGAGAAGTTCGTCCGTGACGACGGCTTCCGCGGCCGGGAGGCCCGAGGTCCGGTACGGTGGGTCATAGAAGACGAAGTCCGTGAAGCCCGATGCATGCCAGCGCTTCACGAGGTCCGCGAATTCACTGGCCGACGTCCATGCGGTGGCGGGGCGAACACCGAACAGAACGGAACGGGCAATGCTCGCCGGGTCGCGTCCGATGTCCAGGCATGCCTCGTCGAGCATGGCGCTCATCCGTTGGGCGTCCTCGAGGGTCGGGCCAATCGTGTTCCACGTGTCGGCGTATCGCGCTGCAACCCGGAGTGTGCGGTCGCCATGGGCAGCAAGCAGGAGCGGCGGACGCGGCGACTGCACGAACCCGGGAGCCATCACCGCTCCTTGTGTTCGATACCAAGTGCCGCGGTGCGTGAACTCCTCGTTCCGCGTCATTCCGTCGACGACCTCCACGTACTCGGCGAAGCGTGAGGTACGTTCACTCGGGGACCAATCGCCCACACCCCACATTGCCTGATCAGAAGGGGCGCCGCCGGCGCCCAGTCCGATCACGAGTCTCCCACCCGTCATGTGGTCGAGGACCTGAGCCTGCTTCGCGAGCATCGTCGGGGGTCTTGAAACAATGGCCCCCACGAGAAGACCGACGCGAACCCGAGAAGTTGCGGCCGACAACCCGGCGAGACCCGCCCAACCCTCGAACCACGGTTCGACAGGGTGATGCGGGTTCGTGAAATGATCGCACGACCAGATTGAATCCACGCCGCCTTGTTCGAGAAGGCGCCACCGGCCAAACAGATCGGTCCAGGGTTCGTTCGGCAGCACCAATGTGCCGAATGTGGGGTTCCTCGAAACGGGTGCGGTCGTCGCAGTCATCGTGTCGTCGTGAGGCTCAGGCACTCGTGCGCGTCAGGCGGCTCGCTGACGGCGTCGTAGGACGATGACGAACGTCCCGACGGCGGCCGTGGTTGCCGCCGTCGCAACGGCCGCAACGGTTGCAGCGCGGCCTGGTCGACGGCCCCCGCGTACCGGGTCCGGCACGGCCCATGGGCCGGTCGCCGCGAGGATGCGCTGCTCGATATCGGATGGAGCGGTGTACTCGAATACGCGTGCGTCGGCGAACGCCACGTCCAGGACCCGCGCGTCCGACACGGCAGCTGCGCACCCTGCGCACGTCCCCACGTGCGTCCGCATCGACGCCGTCAGGGCGCTGGCACCTCGTGCCTGTACCGTCGCACGGGTCGGAACACATCGCACCCTCATGCGCGACCGTCCTTCCAGTCCGCAAGGCGAGCGCGAAGTTCCTTGCGGCCGCGGTGGAGCCTGACCTTTGCGGCGGTCACCGAGATGTCGAGGTGTTCTGCGATCTCGGCATGTGACCAGTCGTAGATGTCCTTCAGGACGACCACCGCGCGCATCGTCGGCGAGAGGAGGCCGAGCGCGTCTTCGATTGCTGGCGCAGCCGCCGCTGCTTCGCCACCACGCTCGGGGTCGAGCTCGCTCGACTCAGGATCGACCGCCAGGGACTCGAGCGGGTCCAGGCGTACGCGCCGTTCCTTCTCGCGGTGCGTCCAGGCGGTGTTCACGGTGATTCGGTGCATCCACGTCGAGAACTTGGCGTCGCCGCGGAAGCGCGGCATGGCACGCCATGCCCTGACGAACGCATCCTGCGTCACGTCGGCGGCGAGTTCCCTGTCGCGGACAAGTCTGACGGCCAAGGTGAACACCTCGTGTTGGTGTATCCGCACGAGCTCGCCGAACGCGTCCCTGTCGCCGAGTCGTGCTCGTTCGACCAGATCGAGCGGTTGTGACGGTTCGACTCTCTCTCGCTCCATGCGGTTACCCCTCCGCCGCAACCGTAACTGAACCCGAAACGAGAACCTCGTCTCCTCGAAGGAGCTCGACCTTCACCGTGACGTCGTCGACCTCGGTCTCGATTCGCGCCTGTTCGCCGGGAAGGAGCGCCGCACGGAATCGCACCTTTGCGCTGGTCACCGGCGTGCCCGCGCTCGTCTCGGCGGCGCGGGTCATCCAGGCGTACATCAAGAGACCGTGGACAACGGGTCCGGGAAGCCCAGCCGCGACCGCGGTCGCCTGGTCCCAGTGGAGTGGGTTGAAGTCCCTCGTCGCTGCGGCGTACCGCACGAGGTCGTGGCGGGACGCCGAACGGTCTACCCCATCGAACCTCGCTCTTGCCCGCGCCGGCGGGAGATCGACGACCTCATCTGGCGCACCAGCCGCCTGTTCGGAGAGCACGAAGGTCGAAACCGACATGACGACGTCGCGGCCGCCCTCCGAGCCGACGGCTTCGAACGACACGAAGAATGAGCCACCCCTCTCGCGTACCCGCGTGATCCGTCCGGTCACGGTGATGACGCTGTCCGTCCTCATCGGCGCGAAGTAGTCGAATGCCTGATCGAGGTGGAGCAGCGTCGCGGTGAAGGGGATCACCCTCGGGTGGTACAGGAACAGGTCAGCGACCGCGAAGAGCAACACCGAGGCGAATCCCGGAGGAGCCTCCGCCTTCCACCGCGAGGCGTCGTCACCGATCGTCTCCGCGTAGAAGGCGACACGGTCCGCGGTGACCGACACGTCGACAGGACCGAGCACAGCGTTCTCGAGTTCGAGCGGTGTGGTGAGGTCGTCGAGCATTCGGGAACCCTACAGGCGGATGGATCGCCGACCGAGTCCAACGCGAAGGACCCGCCTGCAGGCGGGTCCTTCATCGACTCGGTGGCGGAAACTACCGCGTCTCTTTGTGGGGCGTCGTCTCACGGCACCACTTGCAGAACTTGCGAAGCTCGAGGCGCTCCCTCGTGTTCGACTTGCTCTTCGTGGTGACGTAGTTGCGCCTCTTGCACGACTCGCATGCGAGCGTGATCGGCGGTCGCTTGTCACTTGCCATTTCGTTGAACTCTCTCTATCAGCTGATGATTTTGGTGACGCGGCCTGCACCGACAGTGCGGCCACCCTCACGGATCGCGAACCGCAGACCCTCATCCATCGCGATCGGCTTCCCAAGATTCACAGTCATCTCAGTGTTGTCACCAGGCATCACCATCTCGGTCCCCTCAGGCAACTTCACCTCACCCGTGACATCCGTCGTACGGAAATAGAACTGCGGCCGATACCCATCAAAGAACGGGTTATGACGGCCACCCTCATCCTTGGTCAAGATGTACACATTCGCCTCAAACACCGTATGAGGCGTGATCGACTTCGGCTCAGCAATCACCTGACCCCGCTCAACATCATCCTTCCCAATACCCCGCAACAACAAACCAACATTGTCACCCGCACGACCCTCATCCAACAACTTCCGGAACATCTCAATCCCCGTCACCGTCGTCGTCTGCAAATCACGCAAACCAACAATCTCGACCTGATCCCCAACCTTCAACGTCCCCTGCTCGATACGGCCCGTCACCACCGTCCCACGACCCGTAATCGAAAACACATCCTCAATCGGCATCGCAAACGACTTATCCATCTCACGCACCGGCTCAGGGATATACGCATCAACCTCAGCCATCAACGCCAACACCTGCGCAGACGCCTCAGCATCACCCTCCAATGCCTTCAACGCAGAACCACGCACCACCGGAACGTCATCACCAGGGAACTCATACTCAGACAACAACTCACGAACCTCAAGCTCCACCAGATCCAACAACTCCTCATCGTCGACCTGATCAACCTTGTTCATGAACACCACAATCGCAGGCACACCCACCTGACGAGCCAACAACACATGCTCACGCGTCTGCGGCATCGGACCATCAGCAGCAGACACCACCAAAATCGCGCCATCCACCTGCGCAGCACCCGTAATCATGTTCTTCACATAATCGGCATGCCCAGGCATATCCACATGCGCGTAATGACGACTCTCCGTCTCATACTCCACATGCGCAATCGCAATCGTGATCCCACGCTCACGCTCCTCAGGAGCCTTATCAATATCCTCAAACGCCGTAAACACCGAACCACCCTGCTCAGACAACACCCGAGTAATCGCAGCCGTCAACGTCGTCTTCCCATGATCAATATGACCCATCGTCCCAACATTCACATGCGGCTTCGTCCGCTCAAACTTTGCTTTCGCCATG
>QJWC01000001.1 GCA_003235475.1 Acidimicrobiia bacterium
GAACTGCGGTTGGGGTTGGCGTGCCTTCCGGGCACTCCGGCTGCCGCTGGCTGGGCCGACATAGGACGGCGATCCTTCGCAGCGGCGCGGGAGATGTCTGTCATGGATGGCGACCATGTGCGGTACATCGGCACCGTGGGGCCCGCCCTGCAGAATGGTTGCACGAGCTGCCGATCGGACTAGTCACCTCCGCTCGCTGGGCTGCAACGAACGGCGGCCGCTACACTTGGCTCATCCAGTCGGCACCTCGACGTGCTGCCGTGCCCGGCGAACGCCGACGCACGACCATCCTGCTCCTGCCACCCGCGGGGGCCTTCCACAGACCGTGGATGTCCGAAGGAGGAATATCAAGAATGCGCTCATATGAGCTGATGGTGATCCATCGCTACGACATGGTCGAAGACGATGTCCGGAAAGCGGTGGCAGAGGTCGAAAAGGCCATCACCGACCGCGACGGTGTTGTGACCAGCACCGACTTTTGGGGAAAGCGCCGCTTTGCCTACGAAATCGATCACATGAACGAGGGCTACTACTCGGTCATCACCTTTGACGGTGAAGTCGAGCTCCAGCAAGTCCTCGATCGATCATTGTCCCTGCTCGATGCCGTGGTCCGTCACAAGATCCTCCGGCTTCCGGCGAAGGTCTAGAACGTGTCACACGGACCATCCACACTGTGGACGGTCGAGAAAAGAGAGATTGTATGAGTAACAGCGTGACCCTCGTAGGAAACCTCGTCGAAGATCCCGAGTTGAGGTTCACGGCGAACGGCATGGCGATGGCTCGCATCCGTATCGCTGTCAACCGCCGCTACCGCGACAGGAACAACGAGTGGCAAGAAGAGACCAGCTTCTTCGGCGGCACCTGCTGGCGAGAGGTCGCCGAGAACGTCGCAGAGTCGCTCTCGAAGGGCGACCGCGTGTTCATCACGGGCCGCCTCGAGCAGCGGAACTGGGAGACCAACGAGGGCGAGAAGCGCTCGGTGGTCGAAGTACGGATCGACGAGGTCGGCCCCTCCCTCCGTTGGGCGACGGCGACCGTCACCCGCACGCCGCGCCAGGACGGCGGCGGCGGCAATTACGGCGGCGGCGGGTCCACACCGCCAGCACCGGTTGCTCGCACCGATTTCGGTCCCGATGAGGCGCCGTTCTAGGCACCACTGAGCATTACAAGGAGAACAACCAATGGCGCAACAACAAGGAGGAGGTTCGCGTCGCAGGCGTCGCCTCGACATGAACCCCAAACGGAAGAAGCGAGTCGTTCACAAGTTCGCCGACGATGACGTCGTCGATTACAAGGACGTGGCCCTGCTCCGCAAGTTCATGTCCGACCGCGGCAAGATCCGCTCACGGCGCGTGACGGGGCTCAACCCCAGGCGTCAGCGCGAGGTCGCGGCTGCCATCAAGAACGCCCGCGAGATGGCACTGCTGCCGTACATCAGCACGAGGATGTAGGCCATGCAGGTGATTCTTACCCAAGCAGTCGAAGACCTCGGGGACAAGGGCGACGTCGTCACGGTCGCGGACGGCTACGCCCGCAACTACCTGGTTCCCAAGAAGCTCGCCGTCAAGGCATCTGACGGTGCCCTCAGGCAGGCCGAAGGAATGCGCATGGCGCGCGAAGAGGCAGAGCGCAGGGCGCTCGAATCCGCACAGGAACTCGCTGAGTCCCTCGCGGGCACGCGTGTCGTGGTCGCAGCGAGGGCTGGCGACTCGGGCAACCTCTTCGGTTCGATCGGAGCAACGGACGTGGCGGCCGCGATCGTCAAGTTCACCGGAATCGAGATCGATCGCAAGATCGTCGACATCGCCGAACCGATCAAGGAGATCGGGCTTCACGAGGTCACGCTCAAGCCGCACCACGACGTGTCCGTGGCTGTCACGCTCGATGTGATTCCTGCGTAGCAACTCGGAATCGAATCCAGAGCGCGAAGGCCTCCTGCGTGAAGCGGGAGGCCCTTCGTGATTTGGCAATCCGCGCGTACCGGCCCCGAAGGTCGTATTGTCGCCAGGGCCGGAGACATCGGAGGCATCACAGTGAACGACATCGACTGGGTTCAGCTTCTCACGAGCTTTGAGGGCCGCATCAACCGCGCCAAGTACTGGGCTGGAGCCGTTGCCATCTGGGTGGTGGCCATGATCGCGTTGTTCGTCTCCCTTGCCGTCGACAACATCGCGATCTACGTCATCGTGGCCATCGCGATCATTTGGCCAGGGCTGGCACTCGCCGTTAAGCGCTGGCACGATCGTGGAAAGTCCGGCTGGTGGGTACTCATCGCCCTCGTCCCCCTCGTCGGCCAGATATGGGCGTTCGTCGAAGTCGGCTTCTTGGTAGGCGACCAGGGACCCAACGAATACGGCCCAGACCCTCTCGCGGCTTAGCCCAAGCCCGCAACCGCGGAGAAACCCTCCCCCTCCCCCAGGGGAGGGTTTCTCGCGTCCGGCCCGACTCCCGGGGCGGCAGAACGCGATAAAGGGGCTTGACCGCGAAAAATGGGTGCCCCCAGCGGCATGGGACGGCTCCGGGCCGTACGTATGCTCGCCACGCTGGGACGCACAAGGTTTTTCGTGTCACACCCGCACCCCACAATGGGCGTACACGTTGACAAAGGAGCCGAGGAGGACCGGTGACGGCCGTCATCGAACCGCAGACCCGTTCGCCGCGGGTACCGCCGCACAGCATCGACGCTGAGGAGTCGGTACTCGGCGCGGTGCTGCTATCCGCCGACGCGGCGAACATCGCCCTCGAGAAGCTCCATGTCGAAGACTTCTACAAGCCTGCGCATCAACAGATATTCGAGGTGATCTCCAGCCTCTACAACGCCAACGAGCCGATCGATGCAGTCACGGTCTCCGAAGGGCTGAGACGGACGGGTGCCCTCGAGCGGATGGGCGGGATCGATGTTCTCACCACCCTCATCGACACCGTCCCCACGACGAGCAACGTCGACTACTACGCAAGCATCGTGGAGGAGCACGCCCTGCGCAGGCGGCTCATGAGGGTCGGAGGCGACATCGGTGTCCTCGCGGCGGACATGGCCGATCCGATCGAGCAAGTCGTCGACAAGGCCGAACAATCCGTGTTCGCCATTGCAGAGCGCCGGGTCGGTGACGGACTCCAAGAAATCGACAGCCTGCTCGGTCCCGCGATCGAGAAAGCCGAGGAACTCCAACGCTCGGGCGGCGACGTGACCGGGATCTCCACGGGTTTCCGCGACCTCGACCGGAAGCTTGCAGGCCTCCATCCGTCCAACCTCGTGGTGGTCGCCGGTCGCCCCGGCATGGGAAAGACGTCGCTCGCGCTCAACATCGCCCAGAACGTCGCACTCGCCGGGCACACCGTCGCCGTCTTCTCGATGGAGATGAGCCGCGAGGAGATCGTGACCCGCATGCTGTGCTCGAAGGGCCGTATCGACTCCCAGAAGCTTCGCACCGGCAAGCTGACGGAAGCCGACTTCACGAAGCTCTCCAACGCGGCAGGTGCGCTCTACAAGCAGAACATCTTCGTGGATGACTCGCCCGGTCTCACCGTGACGGAGATAAGGGCGAAGTGTCGGAGGCTGCGTCGCCGGCCCGGGCTCGACCTCGTGATCGTCGACTACTTGCAGCTGATGAACGGTACGGGGCAGGAGAACCGGCAGCAGGAGATCGCGATGATCAGCCGATCGCTCAAGAGCCTCGCGAGGGAACTCG
>QJWC01000105.1 GCA_003235475.1 Acidimicrobiia bacterium
ACGGATCCACTCGCGTAGCGCTCGAGGACGACGACCCGCTCGACGGTACCGAATCCGAGCCATGCCTCGATCGTTGCTGGCGACACTGAGGAGGTCCAATGCGCACGAGGGTTTGCCGATGTGACGGACCACGGATCGTCGACCGTTTGAAGGTACGGGTAGGGCGCGCCGCTCCACACGTCCTGGTTGGCCGCCGACTTCCCGCCGTTCGAGGATGCGAACAGGGCGAGGATGACGCTGTTGCGCGTCGTTGCGGTGTCGGGGTGCGTGATGACGAGGCCTTCGGTCGACTGTACGGCATTCACCCACTTGGCGCCGTAACCGTTCGGATAGGACTCGACCGACCAGCCGCGGTATGCCTGATCGAGGCCCTCGGACAGATGACACCAGCAATTCGCCTTCAGCGAGTCGGAGAACGAAGCTTCGGGTCCGTCCTGAAGCATGCTGTACACGGCGTGTGTGCGCGATGCGAGAACCTGCGCCTTGAGGGCCTCGGGATGCCATTTCAGGATGGACTCGGACACGCCCATCAGGAAGTCCTCGACACCCATGCGAAGCACGGTGTGAAAGCTCGTCCCGGTCGTGGAGCGGAACATCAGCTTGCCCCTCGAGTACTCGTCCGACTCGGTCGGGAGGCTGATGCGCACCCCAGCGCCCGCGTTCCATGTCACGGAAGCGTTGCACGAGCCGATCGAGCTGGCCGATGAACCGTTGCGGTAGAACCGGCAACCGCCCGACACGGCGCGGAACTCCCAGTTCGATCCGGCATCGACGGTGAGGGAGGCCGACGACGGGCAGGGGCTCTGGGCACTCAGGCATGCCTGTGCGTTGCCTCCGATCGCTGCAAACGGCATGGTCGTGGCGGACCGGTCGATACCGAGCCAGAGCGGTTGGGAGTCGGAATCGATCCATGTCGACGGGAGATCGGAGAGCGGACGCACCGTCGTGCCGGAGTAGTAGTACTCGGCGATCTCGACGGCTGTCCAGCCCTCGTTCGCGAGTGCTTCGGAGCCGTATTGGCTCATGCCGACGCCGTGGCCCCATCCGGATCCGGAGATCAGGAACTGGTCATCTGCAGCCTGGACGGAGGGAATGCCAGCCACCGCGACGAGTGTGAGTGTCATGAGCATGCTGGCGAATCGAGAAGTTGTACGCACGGATCCTTCACCTTTTTACGTGTCCCCCTAGATATCGGTTCGGCGCGAATCGGGGTTGAGGGATTGCATGCAAGGGCCGTTTGGCGGCCTCGGCTCTATGCTTCGACGCCACGCGCCGTGCCGAGGATCACCGACGCAATGAACGATCACATCCAAAACCTGGACCGCGTGCGCGCGATCGTTGGCTGGTCAGTAGCCGCCTTCATCGCCCTGCTTCCCCTCCACGTCGTTTCCGTGGACATCGGGTTCTCGTTGAAGCCTTGGATGCTGCCGCTCGGTGTCGGCATCGTCGGTCTCGTGATGATGCGGGCGAATCCCCTGAGAGCGGTTCCGCGCCTCGCACTCCTCGGGGTGGCCATCATGTTGTTGGTCGGATTCCTGGCGGCGTTCGGGAGCGCGGATCCGACGCGTGCGTTCCGCCACGTTTTGGCCCTGATCATTGCTGCCCTCGCGCTGCTCTTGGTATCGAGCGTTCCCCGCGTGCCCTACCTCGGCGTCGCCATCCGGATCGGTGCGATCGCCATGGCAATCGTCGCGATCGGCACGGCGATGCTGGTCACGAGCGGCGCTCTGCCGATCGAGAATCTCATGAAGGCGAACGGCATCGTCGCCCCGATGGCAGACGTGGTGTACGGGGACATCGTCGTCGTCAATGTCCTGCACGTGGATTCGAACTTCGCCGCCATGTACGCGGTCGTTTGGCTCTTCCTGTTGCTGGCGTTTCCTGCCGAGCGTTGGTTCGGGCGCTACTCGGACAGCGCAATCATCGGTGGGCTCCTCGTCGTCCTGGGCATCACGGTGTCGAAGACCGGTGCGGTTGCCGTTGTGGTCGCGGTGTTTGCGTTCTTCGCAACGTATGTCGCTTTCAGAGTGGCCCGCAGAGAGGTGTCGCTGCCGAACGCCAGTCTTGCCGTGATCCTCGTCATTGCGGTCGCACTCTCGTCGGCGCTTGCCCTTGCCGACGGTGCGGACGGATCGCACGAGATTGCACACGGCATGGAGAAGCGAGCGCGACAGTTCACGTCGGAGTTCGATCGCTTCGAGGGGATGCTCGCGTCGATTGGCCTCGGGGGCGGCTCAAGGGGTTCGGACGACTCGGATGAGGATTTCCCGGTGGAACCCGACGCCGGTTACGGCGCCGATCGCTCAGGGCAATGGCGGACCTACTTCGAGGACTTCCGGTCGAATCCGATCCTCGGAACTGGCCTCGGGACGCCCTCGAAGCCGGTCGGATACGCCCACAACGCCATTCTCGAAGCCGCGGGGGGCTCCGGGTTCGCGGGACCGATCGGATACGTGATGTTCTGGGTCGCTGGCCTCATTGCGCTCGTTTCGCTCATCCGGCGACGCACGGATCTGATTGCGTTGGTGGGTGCAGTAGGCGCGTTGTTCGTGGGGTCGATGTTCCTGACCACGAACTACGAACCCATTGTGGCGGTGGTGCTCGGCCTCGTCTTCGCCCAGTCGTCGGTGATGGAAGGTACGCGGGAGACCGAGGAGATCGGGACGCTCGAGCACTCGCTCGAGATCTGAGGGTTCTCGGCTGGCGTGCGCCGCGAGATAGCCTGTCAGCCGATCCCATGCCGAAGGAAGGTCGCGTGGCACGCATCGAGATTTTCGCCGGACGGCGGCCACCGGACGACCGATCCTTCGATTGGGTGATGTCACCCGAAGCGCGCGTGATCGCGAAGGGCCAGCCTCGGATTCCGACACTCGATGAGGTCGACGCTCTGGTCGAAGATGCCGAGCATGTGATCACGGCGATGTGCGATGGGCGCGAAGCGAGGTTGCTCCGCGATGAGGTCACCGGCCTCGTCCGGAGCGTCGCTGTGGTCGAGGTCATCAGGAGGGCAGTGTCCGACCAACGATCCGTTCGGATACTTGCGGAACGATCCGTGGCTCGGCCCTCGAGCCTCGCGGATCCGGGTGGCGCACTCGCCGCACGAACCGGGGCAAGTATCGAGTACCAGCGGCGCTTGCGTGTGACCCGGGTTCCGAATCGGGCGGTGTCGCTCCTTCGCACCGCGCGACAACTCGACTTCGCAAGCACGGATCGACAACCTGGAGTTCTCTTCGCCATCGGCGGTCCCTCGGAGAGTCGTGCCGTGGCGCCCGTCATCGAGGCGACGAAGGCCGTGAGCGGCGTTTTCGGGTTCGCCGCCGGAAGGGATCCGAAGAAGAGGGCGTCGTTGCCCATCCGCGTGGTGGACATACCGCGCCCCATTGATCACACGACGTACTTGAAACACGTCTCGGACGCATGGACGGGGGTGGAGTGGTGGGGGAGAGCGTGGTTCCCCGATGTCGAACCGTCGCTGCGCGCGCTGGCAGTCGTGACGCTTCGTGAGGCATCGGACCACCACCTCGCGGCATCGCGGCTTCTCAAGGGGGCGAAGGCGCTTGTGACGGCGAAGTTGCGGTGGGCGCCAGCTCGCGCCGTCGTCGCTGCGGCCAACGAACTGGGCGTGCCGACCGTTGGCTGGCAGCACGGGCTGTA
>QJWC01000104.1 GCA_003235475.1 Acidimicrobiia bacterium
TCGAGCGGGTCGTCGTCCTCGAGCGCTACGCGAGTGGATCCGTCAAGCTCGTCCGCTTCGACGGGGTCACAGGCGGTAAGTGGGTCACAGTCACCAAGACCGGAAAGCAGATTCGCTCACAGTTCGGCTTGTACAGCACGTGGTTCTCCGCATGTCGGGTTCGTGCGCCGTTCGTCGATGACGACTGCAGCTACTTCGAGCCGAACATTCGGAGAATCGCTGACGCGGGCTTCACGGATGGATACGGAGACGGCACCTACGGTCCCAAGGACGCGATGACCCGTGCTTCGATGGCCGAGTTCCTCGCACGGGGTCTCGGACTGCCAGCAGCCGGACGCGACTACTTCACCGACGACAACGGACTCCCTGAGGAGGGATGGATCAACTCCCTCGCGGCGGCTGGCATCACCGTCGGATATCCGGACGGGACATATCGACCGTCCGAGACCGTGACGCGTGCCGAGATGGCCGTGTTCCTCGCCCGAGCCATGGGCGTGTTCAACCCGGCGACGCCAAGCTCGAATCCATTCCCGGATGTTCCCGCCGACTCGTGGTTCGGTCCCGCAGTCGCACTGATCGCCGATGCCGGGGTGACGACCGGCTACATGGACGGGACGTTCGGCCCCGACAACCTGACCCTCCGAGGCGAGATGGCCGCGTTCATCGATCGAGCACTCCTCGGCGGCCACTGACCTCACGGTCCTGCCTGCACCGCTGGCGTAACATCGCAAGGGTGCATGCGGACGCGGCAGGGACGCCACACGAAGGCCTCGGCGCTCAGTCGATTCTCGTCATCGTCGGGACGCGTCCCGAGATGATCAAGCTCGAAGGGATCGTCGAACTCCTCGGCGACTCCGCGGTGGTCGCCGCCACCGGTCAGCACTACGACGACATCCTGGTGCACCGCCAATTCGTCCAGCTTCCGGTTCGGTCGATCCCCCTCGAACGCTCGATGGGCGCCTTGACACGAGCCAAGCAGATCGCCGCAGGCATCGAGAGCGCAATCGAAGCCATCGAGAAGGTGCAACCGCGATGCGTGATCGTCCAGGGTGACACCAACACTGCGTTGGCCGGAGCCCTCGCCGCCAACGCTGCGGAGGTGCCGCTGATCCACGTCGAGGCAGGACTTCGCAGCTTCGACAGGCGTATGCCCGAAGAACACAATCGGGTGCTCGTCGACCACATGGCCGACCTCCTGCTCGCGCCGACCGAGGTGAATCGCTCGAACCTCCTCAGGGAGGGCTTGGCCGATCAATCAATACGTGTCACGGGCAACACCGTGGTGGACGCTGTGGATCGCCACATGCCTGCCGCGTCCGTCCGCGCTCGTGTCGTCTCGGCGCACGGTCTCGAAAGCGGTCGTTTCATCCTGGCCACGCTGCATCGGCCGGAGAACGTCGACAGTCGGACGCGGGTCGCCGAGCTGCTCGCGCTCTTGGATTCAGCTCCACTCCCCGTGGTGCTCACCGTCCATCCGCGATGGAGGGCGCTCGTGCCCGACGACGTCCGTCGGTTCACCAACCTCGAGCTGGTGGAACCTCTCGAGTACGCGGACTTCCTTGCGCTCTTCGCAGAATCGGCAGCGGCCATCACGGACTCCGGCGGACTTCAGGAAGAGGCGACAGTCGTGAAGAAGCCGACGCTGGTCATTCGCCGGTCCACCGAACGGCCTGAGGCGATCGGGTCGTTCACAACCCTTGCGAAGACGATCAGTGAAGCTCGAGCGGTGCTGGAGGGTTGGAGATCGGGGACTGAGGATCTCCAGGAGGTTCTTCAAGCCACTCCTTCGCCCTACGGCGACCACGGTTCATCGCAGCGGTGTGTGGAGTCAATCGTCGAATTCCTGGCTTGACGCCGGGAAGGGATCCCGACGGCGCCGCCCCTCTGAGCGTGTGTCGATTCGGATACGATGGCGCCATGAGTTCTGTCTTCACGAAGATCATCAATGGCGACCTGCCCGGGCGCTTCGTCCATCGATCGGATGACGTGGTCGCGTTCCTCACCGTCGAACCCATCACAGAAGGTCATACTCTCGTCGTACCGGTGCGAGAGGTCGAGCACTGGATCGACCTCGATCGCGACGAGATGTCTCGACTCATGCACGTCGCTCGCCTCGTGGGGCGAGCGATCGATGCGGTGTACGAGCCCACCAGGATCGGGATGATGATCGCCGGTCTCGAGGTGCCGCACACCCACGTGCATGTCCTCCCGATCGATTCGGAGTCCGACCTTCGATTCGCGAACGCGAGGGCTGCCGAGCCAGAGGACCTCGATCGCGTCGCGAACCTGTTGTCCACCGCGATTCAGGAACTGGACGAGGGCTAGAGCGAAGCTGCCTTGGTTCTGGCCTCATCGAGCGTCATGCCCTCGGCCGAGAGGTCGTACTCGACCATGAGGTGGACGAGCTCCTCGAAAGTCGTCTCGGGGACCCAGCCGAGTTTGCCGCGTGCCTTGCTCGGGTCTGCCTGGAGATACTCGACGTCCGTCGGCCTGAAGTAGATCGGGTCCGTCAGCACGAACCTGTCCCAGTCGAGTCCGACATGGTCAAACGCCATGGCGCAGAAGTCGCGTACCGAGTGCGACTCCCCTGTGCCGATGACGAAGTCGTCAGCTTCGTCGGCTTGCAGCATCATCCACATGGCCTTCACGTAGTCGCCCGCGTACCCCCAGTCCCGCACGGCGTCCAGGTTGCCCATGTACAGGGCGTCCTGCTTCCCCGCAACGATCTTCGCCACCGCCTGGGTGATCTTGCGGGTGGCGAACGTCTCGCCGCGTCGCTCGCCTTCGTGGTTGAACAGAATGCCGTTTGCCGCAAACATGTCGTACGCCTCGCGGTAATTCGCAACCATCCAGTAGGCGTACACCTTGGCTGCGGCATACGGCGACCGAGGACGGAATCGCGTGTCCTCGCTCTGGGGCGGGGGGCTGTCACCGAACATCTCGGAGGTACCCGCCTGATACAGCTTGGTCTCGACCTCTGCCTTCCGGATCGCCTCGAGCAGCCGCACAACTCCAAGGGCGTCGATGTCCCCCGTGTACTCCGGCTGGAAGAACGAGACGCCGACGTGTGACTGGGCTGCGAGGTTGTAGACCTCGTCAGGCTCGATCTCACGGATCACACGCGCGAGCTGTGATCCGTCGCTCATGTCGCCGTAATGCAGAAAAAGCCTCGCGTCCTCCTCATGGGGGTCGACATAGATGTGGTCGATGCGGCTCGTGTTGAAGGTCGAGGCTCGTCGACGAATGCCGTGCACCTCATAGTCCTTCGAGAGCAGCAGGTCCGCGAGGTGCGAGCCGTCCTGGCCGGTGATGCCTGTAATCAGCGCTCGCTTCATTGCGGTTACGATATCGACATTCTCGCCCGACCAAAGGAGCCCCGTTGGCTTCACCGCAAGACCGACAGGGCTACGGCCTCGCAAGCGACACATTCGACGACGAAGAGATCAACGCCGCCCTCGAAGTGATGCGTTCGGGCCGCTACACGGCCGGAACCCGAGTCACAGATCTCGAGCGGCGCTTTGCGGACTGGATCGAGGTCTCCCATGCCGTGATGGTCAACTCGGGCTCGTCCGCGAATCTTCTCGCCGTGGAAGCGATGGTTCGCGGATCCGTACCCTGGGACAAGCGATG
>QJWC01000050.1 GCA_003235475.1 Acidimicrobiia bacterium
GCTATCGGTTCGGTGCCCTCATCGTCTTGTTCTTCGCAGCTGTAGGTCTTCGTGAATACCGGCAGCAATCGACACCCCGCCAGCCACCGCCACCACGGCCACCATCGCCGTCGGAGAACGCTGAGCCTGTGGAGGCAACCGAACCGCCCGAGTTCCCGATCTGATGAGGCCGCCGAAAATCCTCCGTGTCCGCGGCTCGATGTGCTAGTTTCGTCCCAGCGACGGGGCTGATGGCCACGGGGCCACTTCGGCTTGCGCTGTAGCGCGCGCATGCGATATACTCCGTCACGGTTTTTCCCAACCGAGTCCGCCGGTACCCGGAGGCGTTCCCGACCAACTGGTTGAGGCGCTGTTGTGCCGGAAGAGACTCACACAAGGGATCGGTCCCTTTGTGTACGAGCAAGGAGGCCGATTTTCGTTCGTCAAGAACTCCGATACCCGGGTTTCGGGTCGGGGTGCGCCGAAGAGAGAGCAAAGAGCAACGTGCCAACCGTACAGCAACTGGTCCGCCAGGGCCGGAAGCCGAAGCCGAAGAAGCAGCGGACTGTCGGTCTTGCCGGTTCGCCACAGCGGCGCGGCGTCTGCACCCGCGTCTACACCGTGACTCCCAAGAAGCCGAACTCTGCGCTTCGGAAGGTGGCTCGCGTTCGCCTCTCCTCCGGTATGGAAATCACCGCCTACATCCCCGGTGAAGGGCACAACCTCCAGGAGCACTCGATCGTCCTCGTCCGTGGCGGACGTGTGAAGGACCTTCCGGGTGTCCGCTACAAAGTCATCCGTGGAGCCCTCGACGCAGCTGGCGTCGACGGCCGCAAGCAGGCCCGTTCCCGCTACGGGACCAAGAAGGAGTCGTAGTCCATGCGTCGCGCTCCTGCCGAAGTTCGCAAGCTGCACCCGGACCCCATCTACGGATCGGTCCTCGTCACGCAGGTCATCAACAAGGTCCTCTTGAAGGGCAAGAAGGGCGCTGCCCGACGCATCGTTTACACGGCGATGGAGATCGTCGAGAAGCGCACGGGCTCCGAACCTCTTCCCACCCTCAAGCGCGCCATCGACAACGTGCGTCCCACCCTCGAGGTGCGAAGCCGTCGAGTCGGTGGTTCCACGTACCAGGTGCCGGTCGAGGTTCGTCCTCGCCGGGCCCAAACCCTTGCGGTCCGCTGGCTCGTCGAGTTCGCGCGCAAGCGCCGTGAGGCCACCATGGCCGAGCGCCTCGCCAACGAGATCCTCGACGCGGCAAACCGCACCGGCGCCGCCGCAAAGCGCCGCGAAGACGTCCACAAGATGGCGGAGTCCAACAAGGCCTTCGCCCACTACCGCTGGTAGCAGAAGCAGAGAAGCACGCAATGGCACGCACCATTCCCCTCGAGAAGATCCGAAACATCGGGATCATGGCCCACATCGACGCGGGCAAGACCACGACGACGGAACGGATTCTCTACTACACCGGCCGCACCTACAAGATCGGTGAGGTCCATGAAGGCGCGGCCGTCATGGACTGGATGGAGCAGGAGCAGGAGCGTGGGATCACGATCACCTCTGCCGCCACCACCGCCGAGTGGGCGGGTCACACAATCAACATCATCGACACGCCGGGCCACGTCGACTTCACGGTCGAGGTCGAGCGTTCGCTTCGCGTCCTCGACGGCGCCATTGCGGTGTTCGACGCCGTATCCGGTGTCGAACCGCAATCCGAGACGGTCTGGCGGCAAGCCGACAAGTACGGCGTCCCGCGCATCTGCTTCATCAACAAGATGGACCGCACCGGCGCAGACTTCTACCAATCGATGCAGTCGATCGTCGACAGGTTGGGGGGCAACCCCGTCGCCATCCAGATTCCCATCGGCGCCGAAGCCGACTTCCACGGCGTGATCGATCTCGTCGAGATGAAGGCCATCCTCTGGAAGGACGACGAGGGCAAGGAGTGGGACAAGGTCGACATCCCCGACGAGCTCGTGGAGCAAGCCAACACCTGGCACCACAAGATGCTCGATGTCGTCGCATCCGAGGACGAGAGCCTCATGGAGAAGTACCTCACCGAAGCCGATCTCGATCCGGAAGAGATCCGCAAGGTCATCCGGATGGGCACGATCAACCGAGACTTCGTCCCCGTGCTGTGCGGCACCGCCTTCAAGAACAAGGGTGTCCAGCCCCTCCTCGACGCAGCCGTCGCGTACCTGCCCAGCCCTGTCGACCTTCCCCCGATGGAAGGCTTCAAGCCGGGCCACGAGGACGAGACGATGGAGCGCAAGGCTTCGGACGATGAGCCGTTCTCGGCCCTCGCCTTCAAGATCATGTCCGACCCCTACGTCGGCAAGCTCACCTACCTCCGCGTCTACTCGGGTAGGGCGAACAAGGGCGACAGCGTCACCAACACGTCCACCGGCAAGAAGGAACGCTTCGGCAGGCTCCTGCGCATGCACGCCGCAAAGCAGGAGGACATCGAAGAGATCATGACGGGCGACATCGTCGCTGCCGTCGGGATGAAGAACACCAGGACCGGTGACACGCTTTCAGACGCGTCGAGCCTCATCCAGCTGGAGTCCATGACGTTCCCCGATCCCGTCATCTCGGTGGCGATCGAGCCGAGGACGAAGTCAGACCAGGACAAGCTCGGCAACGGCCTCGCCAGGCTCGCCGAGGAGGATCCGACGTTCAATGTCCACTCGGACGAGGAGACGGGACAGACGATCATTGCCGGCATGGGTGAGCTCCACCTCGAGGTCATCGTCGACCGCCTGTTCCGTGAGTTCAAGGTCGAGGCGAATGTCGGTCGTCCGCAGGTTGCATACCGCGAGACGATCAAGCGCCCCGTCAGCAAGATCGACGCCAAGTTCAAGCGCCAGACCGGCGGTTCCGGCATGTACGGCCACGTGGTCATCGACCTCGAGCCGAACGAGCCGGGAGCGGGATTCGAGTTCGAGGACGCCGTCAAGGGCGGCAATGTTCCTCGCGAGTACATCCCCGCCGTCGAGAAGGGCATCAGGGAAGCACTCGAAGGTGGCATTCTCGCCGGATACCCCCTCGTCGATGTGCGTGCCCGCCTCATCGACGGATCGAGCCACAACGTGGACTCGAACGAGATGGCGTTCAAGATCGCAGGCTCCATAGCCCTCCAGGAGGCGGCGAAGGCGGCTGGCGTCAAGCTCCTCGAACCGATGATGGAGATCGAGGTCGTGACACCCGAGGATTACATGGGTGACGTGATCGGCGATCTCTCTGCACGTCGGGGCAAGGTGGAATCGATGGGGTCCCGCGGCCCGGCACGGGTGGTCAACGCCCTCGTCCCGCTCGCGGAGATGTTCGGGTACGCCACTGATCTTCGGTCTCGCACCCAGGGTCGGGCCACCTACTCGATGCAGTTCCATTCATATCAAGAAGTACCAACCGCGGCCGCTCAGGAAATCGTGGCCAAGGTCCGAGGCGAATAGGAGAACCTCACATGGCGAAAGCAAAGTTTGAGCGGACGAAGCCGCATGTGAATGTTGGGACGATGGGTCATATTGATCATGGGAAGACGACGTTGACGGCTGCGATTACTCGGGTGTTGTCTGAGCAGGGTGGTTCGGTGTTTACGGCGTTTGA
>QJWC01000117.1 GCA_003235475.1 Acidimicrobiia bacterium
AAGGTTCGTGAGTCCGGAAAGGAGATGGTCGCCGTTTCGGTCGCTGCGGGCGGATCCCTTTCCGGTGAACACGGGATCGGCGTCGAGAAGCGGGATCTGATGGGCATGGTGTTCAATGACGTCGACTTGGACGCTCAGGCGAGGGTCCGGGAGGCGTTCGACCCGAAACAGGTCTTCAACCCCGAAAAGGTGTTGCCTTCGGGATCAAGATGCTTCGACGCCGCGGGGAGGAGGCTGACGTGACGACCGTTCTGGCCCCGGCATCGCTCGAGGAAGCCGCCGATCTCCTCCGTGGCGCTGCAGAGGACGGGACCCCGGTCGCCCTCCGCGGATCTGGTTCACAGGACATGCCTGCGGCGCCGATCGTGCTCTCGACGGGAGTGCTCGCGGGTGTCGTCGAGTACAAGCCGGACGACCTCACCCTCGTGGTCCGGGCAGGCACGACGCTCGAGGAGATCGACCATGTTCTTGCCGTCCGCCACCTGTCCGCGGTCCTGCCAGAAGATGCCCCGAGCCGCACCATCGGCGGTGTGATGGCGACGGGTGCGTCGCCGTATCGGAGGCTGCGATACGGGCCCACACGTGAACGGGTCATCGAGGTGCGGATGTCGACGGGGTATGGCGAGGTCATTCGGGGAGGCGGAAGGCTCGTCAAGAACGTCACGGGCTACGACATCCCGCGACTGATGACGGGATCGCACGGCGTGCTCGGGCTCATCGGCGAGGTGTGCCTGAAGTTGTGGCCGCGGCCACCTGCAGGGGCGACGATCGCGGTAGAGGACCCCGAAGAGGCGTTCCAGCAGATGTATCAGCCGCTTGCCGTCCTGGAGACCGAGTCGGGTTCGCTCGCGTTCGTCGAGGGGGTCCACGAGGCGGTTGACGCGGCGTGTGCAGCGTTCGGCGATGCTGTGTCGAACGCCCTCGAATGGCCGTCCCCGATCTCGAACGAGCACCATGTGTCGGTACGCGTCCGCCCCTCTGCGCTTGGCGACGCCCTCTCAGCCGTGCGAGAGTCCGTGCCGGAACGGTTCATCGCCCAGCACGGCGTGGGCCGCATCGATGTCGGGTACGACGAGTTCGATGCCGACCGGCTCGCTGCTCTGCGGGAGGCAGTCCGGGATGTCGGCGTGGTCGTCGTCGAACGGACGACCCTCGACCTCGACCGATGGGGCATCGTCCCCGACACCATCGCTGTGCAGCGCGACCTCAAGCAACTGTTCGACCCGAGCGGGATCCTGAATCCGGGCCACCTTCCGGGGTTGGCATGAAGGGGAACCACCCGAACCTGCGCGCCCAGCTCGACACGTGCATCACGTGCGGCCTGTGCCTTCCCGAGTGCCCGACATATCGGTTGACCGGCGACGAGGCCGCGTCACCGCGGGGAAGGATCGCCGCGGTGGCTGCGATCGAGTTCGGCAGTGCCGTCGTTGACGATCGCTTCGACGAGATCACCGGGTTCTGCCTCCAGTGCAGGGCGTGCGAGACCGCATGCCCATCGGCAGTTCCGTTCGGTTCGATCATCGAGGCCGCGCGGTCCGAGGTGGTACGAAGTCGTCCGCGGCGTCTGCGGGAACTCGCACTCACGAGAGGTTTGAGATGGGGCTGGGCGCTGAGGGTGATCCGGCTCCTGGCGCCGCTCATCTCGCGCTTCGTCGGCCCGCTGAGGGGTATGAGATCCGGAAAGGTCTTCGGTGTGTCGCTTCGCGGGGGATCATGGCACGGTGCAGGCGCCGACTCCCAAGAGGTCGTGCTCTTCACGGGGTGCGTCGCGGACCAGTGGTTCCCCGGCCTCCACCAGGCATCGGTCGCCGTGCTGACGGCTGCGGGGTACTCGGTGACCGCACCTGCCGAGCAAACGTGCTGCGGCGCCCTCGCTGCCCACTCGGGGTTCGAGGACGGTGCCCATCGTCTTGCGTCACTCAACGTCGAGGCATTGCCCGGTGAGGCACTGATCGCCGTCGATGTGGCGGGATGCGGAGCACACCTGAAGGGGTACGGCGCGTTTGGAGCGGAAGGAGCTGCATTCGCGGGTCGCGTGCGCGACATCAACGAGCTCGTCGCTGAAGCAATCGTGTCCGGGCGCCTCCCGACGCTGCCCGGCCGAGGTGAAGCGGTCGCGGTCATCGATCCATGCCATCTGGAGCACGGGCAACGCGTGGTCGATCCGCCCCGCGCCGTCCTGAGAGCTGCGGGATACGAGGTGGTCGACGCTGATCGCGGCGGGCTGTGTTGCGGAGCCGCCGGCATCTACCAGCTCGACCATGGCGAGACGGGCGAGACGCTTGGCGTCAGGAAGGCCGCCATGGTCGATGCAACAGGGGCCACCCTCGTCGCAGCGGCGAATGCCGGCTGCGAGATGCAACTCCGCCGTTTCCTCGACGACTCGAAGGTGGTGCGCCATCCCGTCGAGTACTACGCCGAAGCCATCCGCGACGGCTCTCGCTGAGCACGAACACATCGCGCGCGAGCCAGCCCACCGCCCGAAGCCGGTGAGTATGCTCGAAGGGCACCTCATTCGACCCGGGCGGGACCGGAAGGCAAGAGGAAGAAGGGGACCATGGAAGGAAAGCGCATCCGACGCATGCTGGCCCTGGCGGCGGCGACGGCAACGATGATCGCGGTCGTTGCACCGGCTCAGGCAGGCACCGACAACGGCAACTCCAACGCTCCAACCGTCCGGTTCGCGACGTTCAACGCCTCACTCAACCGAAACTTCGACGGCCAGCTCCAGACCGATCTGGCCGTTCCCGGGAACGCCCAGGCGGACGCAGTCGCGGAGATCATCCAGCGCACCCGACCCGACGTCTTGTTGATCAACGAGTTCGACTACGACGCGGGAGGAGTGTCCCTCGCGCACTTCCAGGACAATTACCTCGGCGTGCCCCACGGCGTGGCCGGGGACATGACTGACCCCATCGTGTACCCGTACCGCTATGCCGCACCCTCCAACACCGGAATCCACTCGGGATACGACCTCGACAACGACGGGAACATCGATCCCGTCGCGGCGCCTTTCAACTTCACCTACGCCAACGATGCGTTCGGGTTCGGATGGTTCCCAGGCCAGTTCGGCATGGCGGTGTACTCGATGTACCCGATCGACTTCGACTCGATCCGCACCTTCCAGCTCTTCTTGTGGAAGGACATGCCCGGTGCGCTCCTGCCGACATATCCGGACGGGACGCCGTGGTTCGATGACGAGGAGCTCGACGTGGTCAGGCTTTCGTCGAAGAGCCACTGGGACATCCCGGTGGAGATCGGCGAAGCGACCGTGCACTTCCTCGTCAGCCATCCCACACCTCCGGTGTTCGACGGTGAAGAGGACCGCAACGGCACACGGAACCACGACGAGATCCGCTTCTGGGCGGACTACGTGCAACCGTCCGAGAGCGGGTACATCTACGACGACGACGGCGTGGTCGGGGGCCTGGCGCCTGGTGCCTTCTTCGTGATCGCCGGAGATCAGAACTCCGACCCGCTCGACGGTGACAGCATCCCCGGCTCGACGCAGCAGTTGCTCGACAACCCGCGGGTGAACGCCAAGGTTTCCCCTTCGAGCCAGGGAGGTGTCGACTGGGCAGCCATCCAGGATGACAACAACGACACGCACCTCTCGGACCCGGCGTACGACACGGCAGACTTCTCGGAGTCAACGTTCGGGGGCCCGGGCAACCTCCGTGCCGACTACGTGCTGCCGAGCAAGTCGCTCCAGATACGAGACGCAGGGGTCTTCTGGCCCGCCTCAGGCGATCCGCTCCAACGGCTCACGGGCACCGGATTCCCGGTCATCAGCAGCGATCACCGCCTGGTGTGGATCGACGTATCCCACGGCGCCTTCGGCTGACCTCGCATTCCTCCCCCAGTCTCTGGGGGAGGTGGCTGAGCGGCGCGAGGTTTGCACCGCTCCCCGCTTTGGTGGGTGCGGGCCGAGTGCGGTGGATTCTGCATCCATCCCCCTTGAAAGGGGGATGGGCGAGTGAGGCGAGCCAGGGGGAACCCGGTCCTTCGGCTCTGCGAACCCCCCTGCATCGCACCTGCGGTGCTCTGCCGTCCCCCCTGAAAGGGGGGACGTGTTGTGCGTCATCCCGTCGTCGCCGGGGGAGAGGTGCGCTCAGAGGGCCAGTTCCCAGATGCCGTAGCCCTCGACCTCGCAGCCGGCCTGACGCGCGGCCTGCACGAGCCAGTCGAAATCGGCGAGCCACACCGCAAACCCTTCGGCACCGCGCTCGTTCGCTGCGTCGATCAAGGCGCGAATGACGTCGAGTGCCTCGTCCGGATTCGTGTCGAGGAGGCCGACGTCGAAACTTGGCTCGACCCTCTCAGTGATGGCCCACGACCCGCCGATCTCCCACAGGTTCCCCGAGCGCGCCGCTTGCTCGATGTCCCCATCGCGGAGTACCCGGAATCGCCAATTGTCACCGATCATCGTTCGGAGGCGGCGACCGACCTCACCCGTCTGCCAGCTCGTGCGGACGAGCGGGACCTCGGGAAGCTTGGCGTGCTTTGCGGTGAGGGGTGAAGGGTTGGCTCGGCCCCCGTTGCCTGCGGGATTTGGGGACGCTTCACCGACGGACCGGCTCGCTCTCACGACCGACGCCGTCCTCCTGTACTGCTTCTTCGTGATGTGGCGGATCGAAGGCTCGTTGACGTCCTCGATCATCAGGCGCACGACGTGGCCGCCGTTCTCCCTCGACCAGTCGGCGATGGCGTCTGCGATCTCCCCGGCGAGACCCTTTCCGCGATGCACCGGATCCACCCTCGCGGCGTGGGACCAGACCTCCGTGCGCGACAGGAACACGCCCCTGGCCATGGCGATCGGCGTGTCCGAGTCGTCGACCTTGACGAAGACCTGCCCCTCGGTGCTGCCGATCCAGCGGTCGATCACGGAGGGGACGTAGTCGCCCCAGTCGAAGGTGTCGGTCGTGAACGCGATGATCGCCTCGACATCCGAAGGCCTTGCCTCCCGAATCATCGCTTGGTCTGCCTACCAGCGAGCGAGGTCAGCCGCTGCCTCCACGATTCCGTCGACGTTTGGCATCACCTGCTGCTCGAGCGAGGCGGCAAACGGGAAAGCTGGGACTTCAGGTGACGTGTAGCGACGGATGGGTGCGTCGAGCCACTCGAAGGCCTTCTCCGCGATCTGCGCCGAAACCTCGGCTCCGTATCCGAGGAAGCCGTTGTCCTCGTGCACCATGAGCACCTTCGAGGTCCGCTGCACCGCAGCCTCGATGGATGGCCAGTCGAGCGGCCGAAGCGTGCGGAGGTCGAGCACGCTCACATCGATGCCATCTTGTGCGAGGCGATCGGCGGCTTCCACGGCGTAGTGGGACATCGTTCCGTAGGCGATGATCGTCAGATCACCACCGTCCCGGCGTAGCGCAGCCTTGCCCAACGGGACTCGATGCCCGTCGGGCACCGCGCCCCGAGCGAGGCGGTACAGCTTCTTCGGCTCCAGGAACATGACCGGGTCCGGGTCCTCGACGGCTGACCGGAGGAGCCCCGCTGCGTCTGCGGGGGTCGAGGGCACGACGACCTTGAGCCCGGGCACGTGGGCGTAGAAGGCCTCGATCGACTGGCTGTGGTACATCGCACCGTGGATGCCGCCGCCGTACGGGGCACGAATGACCATGGGGAGGCTCCATCGACCGTTCGACCGGTAGTGCGTGCGGGCGACTTCCGACACGATCTGGTCGAACGCAGGATGGATGAAGTCGGCGAACTGGATCTCAGCGATCGGCCGCGCGCCGGCGGCTGCCATGCCGATGCCGAGCCCGATCACGAGGGCCTCCGCGAGCGGTGTGTTGAAGGATCGGTCCTCGCCGTAGGCCTCGGTGAGTCCGAGCGTCGCCTTGAAGACGCCGCCTTTCGGGTCTGCGACGTCCTCCCCGAACACGACAACCTTGTCGTTCTCGCCCATGATCTCGTGCATGGCCTTGTTGATGGCCGTGATCATGTTGATCGGCTCGCCCGCAGGAGCCGTCTCGACGACTGTGACCGCCTCGCGCGGCTCGATGGGGTTTGCGTAGACGTGGCTGAGCGGGTCCGTCGGATCGGGTGACGCCTCGGTCGTCTTGACCGCGTCCGCGATCTCCTCGGTGATCTGCGCCTCGAGGTCCCGTTCCTGCGCCTCCGTCAGCACCCGCTGTTCGACGAGGTACTGGCGGAAGTTCGGGATCGGATCCTTGCTGCGCCACAGCTCGACTTCCTCACGGCTCCGATACAACTTGTCGTCGTCGTCCGACGTGTGGGCGTAATAGCGGTACGTCTTCGCCTCGATGAGGGTTGGCCCCTCGCCGTTCCGTGCCCGTTCGACTGCGGTCGTCATCGCCCCGTAGACCTCGAGGATGTTGTTGCCGTCGACGACGATGCCTGGCATCCCGTAGCCGTGCGCACGGTTGGCGACCTCGCCGGCGACTTCCGATGCAGCCGGAACCGAGATGGCGTAGAGGTTGTTCTGGATGAGGAACACCACGGGCAGCTGGTGGATGCCGGCCATGTTCATCGCCTCGTGCCAGTCGCCTTCGGAGGTGCTTCCCTCGCCGCCGTCGACCAGGACGACCGCGTCGGAACCCCGACGCTGGAGTTCGTACGCGATGCCGCATGCCTGGGGGTACTGGACGCCGATGACCGATGACTGCGTGAAGATGTTGAGGTCCGGCTCCGACCAGTGGCTCGGCATCTGGCGGCCGCCGCTCGAGGGATCCATCGCCTTTGCGAACACTCCGGCGAACACGTCTTCCGGAGACATTCCGGCGGCGAGTGCATATGCGGTGTCGCGGTAGTAGGGCATCGACCAGTCCTTCGACGGGTCGATCGCGTACGCAGCACCCACCTGCGTCGCCTCGTGACCGGAGACCGACACGACGAACGGTACGCGACCCTGCCGGTTGAGCGCCCACATCCTCTCGTCGAGCTTGCGCGCGAGCAGCATCAGCCGATACATCTCGACGAGGTCGTTGTGGTCGAGCCCCAATGCTTCGTGGTCGATCACGCTGTCGAGACTCAGGGTCACCGTGTACCTCCGTTGGTTCTGTTCGCGGCGGCGATGCGCTCTTCGGCCATGGCCTCGGCCGCCTGATGGGTGTTGGCCCCCGAACGGTCTGCCCGTTCGAAGACCTCTGTCATGTTGTCGAAGATCCGGTCGATCATCGCGGCAGCCTTGTCCGTGGAGTACCCGCCAGCCTCGGCTGCGATGTTGATGATGCCGCCCGCGTTCACCACGTAGTCGGGGGCGTAGAGGATGCCGCGTTCGGCGATGCGGTCCGCGTCCTCGTCGGTGTGCAGCTGGTTGTTGGCCGAACCGGCGATGGCCCGACAGCCCAACTGGGGGATCGACGATGCGTTGAGGTCGGCCCCGAGGGCGCATGGGGCGAAGATATCGCAGTCGGTGGTGTGGATCTCCTCGACGGACACGACCTTTGCGCCGAGCGCCGATTCGGCGTGCGATGTCGCGTCGTTGTTCACGTCTGCCACGATCAGCTCGGCACCGCGATCGTGGAGACGCTCCGCGAGCGACATCCCGACCTTGCCGATGCCCTTGATCGCGACCCGTCGACCGCGCAAGTCATCGGTTCCCCAGAGGCGCTGGGAGACGGCGCGCATCGCAGCGATGACGCCCCTGGCCGTTGCCGGCGAGGGGTCGCCCGAACCGCCGTCCTCGTGAGGGAGACCCGTTACGTACGAGGTCTGCGTCGCGACGACGTGCATGTTCTCGACGGTCGTCCCGACGTCCTCGGCGGTGATGTAGCGCCCGCTGAGGGACTCGACGAACCGGCCGTATGCCTCGAACAATGCATCGGTGCCGTGTGTCTTCGGGTTCCCGATGATCACAGCCTTCCCGCCGCCCTGCATGATCCCCGCACATGCTGCCTTGTAGGTCATGCCACGGGAGAGGCGGAGGACGTCGGTCAACGCCTCGTCGTCGGTTGCGTACGGGTAGAACCTCGTGCCACCCAGCGAAGGGCCGAGGGCCGTCGAGTGGATGGCGACGATGCAGCGGAGGCCTGATGCCTGATCATGACCGAAGTGGACGGCCTCGTGGCCGTGGGTGACGATCTCCTCGAATACTCCCAAGTGGAAGCCTCCGTCCCGGGAAGTGGTGCCGCTTGGCGCTCCCATTCTAACGAAAGCCTCCTGCCAGACACTCCGGCAAGGTTGCCGTGTCGTGACGTACCATGGCTCCGTGATACGAACGGCATACCTCCGCGCATACCTCCCATCGTCGGTGGTGCTCGGCCTACCGCCTCATCGAGGGGACGAGAGCGCGGTCGTGAAGTCGTCAGGTGCGTTCCTCTGGCAGGAGTCGACGACCGACGATGCGATCTACACGACCTGGCAGGGGAGCCAGTACGTCTGCCCGCGCAATACGCGACTGCGCATGGTCGAGGGGATCCTTGCGTTCGCGAAGACCAACCCGGGCCTGCCGCTGCTCACCGAGGCGGAACGGTTGGCATACGTCGCGGAACTCGCAGAGCTCCGCCGGGCGTCCAGGCACGCGAGGGGGTACATCCTCTCGTCGGCGTGGCACGTGCCGCTCCGGTGGTTCGCCGCCTTCACCAAGCCGGAGCGCGAGATCTACGACCTCGACGGACAGTCCTCGGTTCGGTACCGGACTTCCGTTGGCGAGGCGATCGACCGTGTGCATTGGGCGGGGACGGTGACCGCCGAAGCGGGGTTCTCCGAGGGTGTCGTCGCCAGGCTCCAACAGCTCGAGAACTGGTTGGTGGGCCACGAACCCGAGTCGATGATCGAACTCGACTACGGGACGACCGCGCGTGAGTTCAGCGATGGAACGCTGGCCTTCGACGAATCGGCCGATGACATCAGGCAGAGCCTCCTTGCCCTCGAGGCTGGCGACTACGAGACCTCCGGCGAGGCATACCAACGCGTCGCCATGCGCTGGGCCGACGCCCAGTCGTACACCTTCTCGAACTGACCCTCCATCCAGGTGCCTTCTGACGGGAGATGGCGCCCCCGCGTCCGCGTTGAGGCGATTCCTTGTCGACAAATCACCCCGCTCAGTGGTCTGATTGAGTGAAGGAGTGGAGTGATGCCACGTACTCGCGAGAGGGAGCAGGCGTTCACTCGGTTCGTCAAAGCGACCGAGCCCAAGCTCTCACATGCCTTCTACGCGGCATACGGCCCGGAGACGGGAGCAGATGTGACTGCCGAAGCACTCGAGTACGCATGGTCACATTGGGAGCGCATACGGTCCTTGGCCAATCCTGCCGGGTACTTGTATCGCGTGGGTCAAAGTCGGGCGCGTTGGTACCACCGTCCGAGGGTCTGCTTTCCCGCCGTCCCCACGCGCGGCGACCAACTCTTCGAACCTGAACTTCCTGCGGCGCTGAACGCCCTCACACGGAGTCAGCGCGTCGCTGTGGTTCTGATCTATGCAATGCAGTGGAACGAGCAGGAGGTCGCAGATTTGCTGGAGACATCACGGTCGACTGTTCGGACCCACCTCGAACGAGGCCTCGCACGACTTCAGTCGAGATTGGGGGTCGAGGTAGATGCGTGACGTGAGGACTGAGCTTCGCGAGTACGTCGATCAGACGATCGAGCGCATCGACGCCAACGACGTCCTCCGCAGGAATGCGCTGCCCACGCAGCGACGCTCCTTATGGACGCGTCCAATGGCTTCAGCAGCCATCGCTGCCACGGGAGCCGTGCTGCTGGTCGTGGCGACCGTCATCGCGATTGAAGTCGTCGAGGAAGGCCCTCCGACGTCCGCGGGCACCGGGGTTCCATCGAACACTGCCCCGACGGTGACCTCGCCCGCGACCGCCATCGATCCGACGACCACCCTCCCGGTTGCCGACGCGGCGTCATCATTGGTGTGGGTCCGTGGTGAGGTAGAGGCGTCGGAGAATGCTTCGATCGCGAGCGTTGCGGCTGCGGAGGGATATCTGGTCGCCGTCGGGGAGCGCACCAGCTCGGCGAGCGCCGACGAATACCCCTCGGATGCAGCGGTGTGGGTGTCGAGGGACGGTCTCAGGTGGACCGCCGTCGAGTCTCATTCGTTCAAGGGGCTCAGGGGAGACGACACGGACGGTCTCGGATGGTTCGACCGCTCGCAAATCATGGTCGATGTTGCCGCCGGTCCCCTCGGTGTCATCGCCGTGGGCAGGGATGAGGTCGACGGCGCGATCTGGACATCGGCGGATGCGCTTTCCTGGAGTCAGATTTCTGACGAGCGTCTTCAGATGTCCGGAGGGTTCGTCGCCGTCGCGGCAGGCGGTCCCGGGTGGATCGTCGTCGGGGACGACGACCATGGCAATGGGTGGGTGTGGACCTCGTCTGACGGCGTCGAGTGGACGGCTGTGACCGAGCCGTTCACGATGGTGGAATACGGCGCGCCGGTGGCCTTGTACGACGTTGGAGCCTTCGACGACCAGATCGTCGTCGTCGGCTCCATCGGGTTCGACGACACATCTGGCTTCCAGAATGCGGTATGGATGTCGGCCGATGGCCTCGACTGGACCCTGGCCGCTACCGGCAGGGTGCCGTACTACTCAGTTTCCGCTTCGCCGGACGGGAAGACCCTGATCGGCTTCGACGAGACTCCGCTGTTGTCGACGGACGGTGTGAGGTGGACGGCCTCGGTCGAGCCGGGACCCCCTCCGGGCGCTCACGTCACGTTTGGAGAGGGCTGGGCGATCGCCGCGGGGCGCGCCCGCTGGACAGAAGTGTGGGTGTCGACGGACGGGGGAGCGACGTGGACGAAGACTCTGCCCGGCGTCGAGGGGTTCTCGGAGGGCTCCTGGTTGGTTGATTGTGTGAGCATCGGCGATCACGTGGTCGTTGTGGGAACCGTGCCAGGTCTCGCCACGAGGGCCGCGTCGGGAGACGCCATCGGATCGACAGCCCAGGTCTTCATCGCAACATGGGCTGGCCCGTGAGGACGCAGGCGAGCCAGTGAGACAAGGAGGAACATGATGAGACGCCTCATGATGGGTGTGTTCGCGGTGATGGCCACGATGGCCCTCACGACTTCAGCGCTGGCAGCATCGTCAGCAGACAGGGGAAGGCCGCCCAAGCCCACGACGACCACGACGACGCAGCCTGCTCAGATCAGTACGTGTGAGCAGTCCGACCAAGCCACGCTCGTGGAGCCTGGAAGGATCGAGCTCACGGTCGAAGGCTCGGGGCAGGTCAGCTTCGAGTGTCTTTGGACGCCGCAGGACCTGGGAGCGGACATTGCGACCGTGACCATCACGAGCATCACGGGAGCGGTCAAGGGCAATCCGACCGTCTTCGTGCGCGACGACTCGCCAGGTGACATCTGTCTTCTCGAGTCGGAATGGCTCGACGAGACTGGGCAGCCACTGAGCAATCCGCCGTTCTCGGCATCATTCGATCTCGCGTACGGCACCGGGCTCCCAACCGGATACGACATTGACTACGGCATCTGGGAGGAGACCACATACTGGACGTTCACCTATGGCGAGGACCCGGTGGGAACCCATTGGTGTGCTCCGCAGGATCCTGTGCTCAACAGCCTGCGGTACGACTACAACGGCAGCCCGCTCCACTTCCAGGTGGGCTTCTCGGCCCGTAGCGGAGGGACGGTCGTGGTCGAGCTCACCCCATAGGACCCTGCCTCCTTTCAGGGAGCGTGG
>QJWC01000085.1 GCA_003235475.1 Acidimicrobiia bacterium
GCGTATCGACACCTGTTCAGGAAGACGCAGACCGAGGGATCCACGTCCACGAGGCGAGGCGCCTCGCCTTCGATGTGCCGCAGCCGTTCGTGGGTGACGCCGGGAATCGAACCGATCAGACCTTCGGTGTACGGGTGCTTCGGCGAGTGGTAGATGTCCTCCGCAGTGCCCTCCTCGATGATCTCTCCCCCGTACAGCACCGCGATGCGGTTCGCGAGGCGTGCGACGGCGGCGAGATCGTGCGTGACAAGCACCATCGCCATTCTTCGCTTCACCTGCATGTCGTGGATGAGGGCCATGATTGCGGCTGCGACCGAGGGGTCGAGCCCGTTGAGCGGCTCATCGGCGATGAGGAGGTGCGGAGCCTTGGTGAGGGCTGCGGCGAGCATGGCCCGCTGGGCCATACCTCGTGAGAGTTGGTGGCGGAACGCCCCGAATAGACGGTTCGATTTCGGCAGCTTGACCTCGCCGAGCGCATCGAACACCCTCTCCGAGATCTCCTCGACGGTCAGCCGGCTGTGCTCGGAGAGGGCCTCCCCAGCCTGCTCTCCGATCACGATGTCGGGTGTCCATGAGGCGACAGGGTCCTGGAACATGAACCCGACCTCGCTGCCGATGCGCCTTGGCCACTCGACATCCGTGTAGTCGGCGATGACCGTGCCAGAGACGCGTGCCTGCTTGCGTTCCTTGCGCGACTTGTCGCTGTGGGGCTTCTCGGTGCTTCCCCCGGGTTTCATCTCGTGTCCGCGGTAGCGCGTCGTTCCGCCGATCACCCTCGCGCCTTGTGCGAGGAGCCCGAACCCGCCCATGAGTGCAAGGGACTTGCCGCTTGCCGACTCGCCGATCAGCGCGAGGACCTCCCCTTCGTTGACCTCGAAGGACACGCCCCTGAGCACCTCGACCCAGCCGTCGCTCAGCTTCTCACCCGTTTCGGCCACGGGGCCCGGCGTCCTTCTGATGGCGCGGTCTGCATCGAACACCGCGACCCGGAGGTCTTCGACTTCAAAGATTGGCTGAGGCAAGAACGGCCTCCCTCTGTCTCGTATTGGTCGCAGCGATGATGCCACCTGCGACGACACCAGCGACACCCAACCAGGAGGTCGGGTTCGGGTGTTCGTCGAGGAAGATCGCCGCCCAGATGACGGCAGATGCCGGTTCGATGTACATGATGACGCTCACGGATGCCATCGAGATGCGACGCATCACCTCCCAGTAGACGAACCCCGCGATGCCCGTGAGAAGGGCTCCGAGGATGAGGAAGTTCCAGATCTGATCCGGGTACGACGTGAGTGCGTCGTACGTCGCTGGGGCAAGGAGCACCGAGGCGATGATCAGTTCGCCGGTCGCCATGGTCAGCCCGCCGAGCTGCTGCGCGATCGGCTTCCCGGAGAGCAGCAGCACGGTCAAGAGCGCCGCGGACAGGGCGGCCATGCCGACGCCGCGCGCTGTGACCGCGTTGTCGACGGACCACGGCTGGACCACGAGCACCATGCCGACGGTCGCCACCCCGAGCGCGATCCACACCCTGGGCGGCACGACTTCACCGAGGAACGGGCGGGCGAGGATCGAAGCCGCAATGGGGCCGAGGTACAGGATTGCGAGGGTGACGGCCACCGGTGCGTGCTTCAGGGATTCGAAGAATGTGATCCAGTGTGCGGCGAGGAGGACACCAGCGAGGGCAACTCGGCCCCACCGGCCGTGACTCCATCGGAGCTTCCGCACCGACGCCGCGACGACAACCAACGCCACAGCGCCGAGGGTGACCCGGACGCCGACCAAGCCGATCGCCGAAACGTCGTTGCGGACGAATAGGGGGATCGCTCCCCAGAACATCGCGACGAGTGCGAGCGCGGCGACGGGAGCGAGCGCGGTTCGTTCGGCCATCGCGGCAGCCTATCGACTCATTACCCCACGATCGTGTCGGCGGCCCTGCACCACGTATAACTGATCGAGGCATCGACGACGTCGCCACGGTCGAACGACCACATCGTCCACTCCGCCGTCCGTGCGATCGTCCACAACGCGATGCGTTCCGCGCTGAGGCCGGTGAGCCCGGCCATCCTGTTGATGTTCGCCTCGACGCGGCCAAGGTCGGGTGCTGGTGTGGATTCGCCGTCGAGCTGCGTCAGCAGGGGGATCGGCTCGAACGCGGGATCCCCTGTGTTCGGTTTCGGGTCGATCGCGAGCCACGGTTCGCGTTCTGCAGCGAGCACATTGTCTGGGTGGAAGTCGTGGTGCAGCAGCACTGATTCCGGCGCGGACGCAGGCAGGGTCGTCAGGAGGTCGGCGCCGCGTTCGATCGGTCCCGTGACCCAGGGCACTTCGAGGGTCATCAGTCGGCGCATCGTGATGCCCGACCAGGTCGCTCCGAGCTCGGCGAGTGAGGTGAACACCCCGTCCTCCACGGGCCGCCAAAGCCGCTTCATCAGGCCGACTGCTATGTCGAGTCGTTCGTCATCGTCCTCGACCGACCACAGCGAGTGACCCGGGTCGCACCGTTCGAGGAGCAGCTCGTACGTGTCAGGCTTGCTGGCGATGACCCGCACGGCTCCATCCCCCTTGTACCGCATCAACGCCTCCGCCTCGCCCACTGCCTCGGGGTGCGGGATCGTGCACTTGTAAACAGCCCGGGTTCCGTCGTTGAGCGCGACGGGAGCCACATACGACGTCCAGCCGCCCGGTTCGTACGCCGGGCCGAAGGCGATCCCCCACCTTTCCGCGGCATCCCTCATTCGTTCGGGAAGGGCGTCGAGCCACTCGGTCGCAGTGGTCCCCGGCCATCTTGCGATGGACGTCGCGAGCGTTTCGGGAAGGTGGATGTCGCCCGAGCGTTCGGACACCGCTACATCGGGGCTTCGGTGCGGCCCATGTCGGCGAAGAGGGTGAATTCGGGGAGGTACGCCATGTCGACCCGCCCGACACTTCCTTGCCGGTGCTTTGCGATCACGACTTCCGCGACGCCCTTCGACTCGACCTTGTCCGGGTAGTAGTACTCGTCGCGGTAGATGAACATCACGACATCGGCATCCTGCTCGACGGCACCCGATTCACGGAGGTCACCGAGTCGGGGGCGCTTGTCCTCTCGGGCCTCAACACCTCGGTTCAGCTGGGAGGCAGCAACGACAGGCACGTCGAGTTCCCTCGCGAGGCTCTTGAGCGATCGGCTGATCATCGCGATCTCCTGCTGCCGGTTCTCCTGCCCCGTACCGTTCATCAGCTGCAAGTAGTCGACGATCACGAGGTCGAGCCCAGGACGGCGACGCAGCCTCCGACACTTCGCCCTTATCTCCGTCACGGTGAGACCCGGCGAGTCATCCACGAAGATGTTCTGCTTGTAGAGCGCGCCTGCCGCATTGGAGAGCTTCGTGAAGTCGGCTTCGGTCAGCTTGCCGGTGCGGAGCTTCTGGGAGTCGATACGGCCCTTCGAGCACAGCATGCGGGTCACGATCTCCTCACGGCTCATCTCCATCGAGAAGACGGCGACGGTGTGCCCGGCGAGTGCGACGTTCTGGGCGATGTTGAGCGCGAGCGACGTCTTTCCCATGCCGGGGCG
>QJWC01000016.1 GCA_003235475.1 Acidimicrobiia bacterium
TCCCCCAGAACCCGGCCGCTTCGGGGGTCGTGGTGAAAGTGAGCCGGGGCCGCCCGGGCCCGCTCGGTTCCTCGGTCTGTCGATCGACCAGTCCCGCGTCGACGAGCTGCGCAAGTGCCTGGCGGATCGCATTGTGGTTCAGGCCGAGAAGTTCGGTGAGTTCGGCGACTCCGACCGGGTGGCCAGCGTCGGCGATGTGCTCGTAGATCCGGTATCTGGTTCGGTTCCCAAGAGCCCGAGCCTGCTCCTGCACATCACTCATTTCGGACACAATCTAAATCCCTAGTTGCCAAGTGAACATTTATTCCAGTAGTATTTCTATCATACTCTAGAAATATTCTGCCAACCTCTCAGGGACAGCCGTGGGCGGTCGGCACAACGAGGACGAGGGAGTGTCTCGATGACAGATACAAGTACCCAGGACAGCGGGGGCAGGACCCGATTCCCCGACGATGTGCCCGCACATCCGCATTTCACGCTGGGCACCATCGCCGTTGCGGGAGTTGCGGCTGCGTTGGTTGCGACGCTGCTTGCGGTCGCCGCACTGGTGGTTGTCGCGAGTCGGAACTCGGTCGACGACGCACTGGTATCAGACAAGGTCGACGCGCTGCTCGCTGACGTCGATCTGAGTGGAGTCGGCGTCGGAGGCGACTCGTCGACGTCGGTGATTCCCGCGATGACGCCCAAGGCCGAGCTGGCCGTTGCGTCCGGTGAAGTGAACGCGACGGTCGCTCCCATGGCGCCGCCACCCATCACCCGTACGGAGCAGGCGATCGTCGAGGTGCATTTCGAGGTCGTCGAGAACGTCACGACCCTCGATCCGACGTCCGGTGTCGAGTTCGAGACATGGGGATACCGGCTGGTCGATTCTTCAGAGGACGGCGTCGTCGTCGGTACCCCGGGCCCGATGATCCGCGCCCGTGTCGGTGACATCTTCCGTTTCACGATCACCAACCCCGAAGGCAACCTCCACCCCCACAACGTGGACTTCCACGCTGTCACCGGACAGGGCGGCGGTGCCGCGAACACCACGGTTGCCCCAGGAGAGACCCGCACGATCGAGGCGCGTCTTCTGTATCCGGGCTTCTTCCTCTATCACTGCGCGTACGGCGACGTCCCGTCGCACATCTCCCACGGCATGTACGGCGGCATCCTGGTCGACCCGGCCACCCCACTGCCCGCCGTCGACCACGAGTGGTACGTCGTGCAGTCCGAGTACTACACGACAACCGAGGAATCCGGACTGCTTCAGGAAGATCGCACTGCCATCACGAATGAGGAGCCGCGATTCGTCGTGTTCAACGGCGCGGTTGGCGCCTTGTCGGGCGACAACACGCTTGCGATGAACGTCGGTGAGAAGGCGCGGATCTACTTCGTCAATGCCGGGTTGAACCTCATCTCCAGCTTCCATCCGATCGGGTCCCATTGGGACGCGGTGTATCCGGAAGCAGCCTTGCTGAATCCACCCATTCGCGGGTCCCAGACCACCCTGGTTCCAGCCGGAGGTGGGACGGTGGTCGAAATCATCGGCCAGGTCCCATCCACGATCATCCTCGTCGACCATGCGCTCGCAAGGACGTTCGACAAGGGTGCGCTCGGAACGATCGTCGTGAGTGGTCCGGATCAGCCGGAGATCTTCGAGGAAGTGACGCCTGGATCGACCGAACCGGGCGGTGACGGCGGCGAGGCTGCCGGTGACGTCACCGTCAGCATGCTCCCAGGCGCCGGTGACCCCGGAGAGCTCGGCTCGCCGGACGAGTTCGATGAGAACGAAAGCCATCCCGATTACTCGATCAACGTGCTCGAGGTCACGGTCGGGACCACGGTCACTTGGACGAACACCGATCCTTCGATGATCCACACTGCGACGGCGGTCGATGGATCATTCGATTCCGGGTTCCTCAACTCGGGTGAGTCGTTCAGCTTCACGTTCACCGAGGTGGGCGAGTTCGAATACTTCTGCCTTCCGCACCCGTGGATGCGGGCGAAGGTGATCGTGACGGAAGGGTGACCGTCTGAATCGAGAGCAAATTGCGAACCTGGTTCCGCCGGTAAGCCGGTAGTCCCCGGATCGGGTAAGCGAAGGGCCAGACGAGCTCGTCCGGCCCTTCGCTCGTGTCCAGTTCCGGGGGCAGCGGGGTCCCGTTTGCGGGCGGTAACGGAGGGAGCGCCCGAGGGTGTCGTCAGTCGGTGTGGGACAGGAGCTTTGGTCGGAGCCAGAGAGCGACAATGACGATGACCGCGAGTCCCACGATGGCGACGAGATTGGTCGTGGCGAGCCTGATCACCAGCGCGACGGTCGCGCCGAGAGCGCCGATGCACGTCGCAGCGGTGACCGCTCGGTGCCCTGCCCGTTGGAGGTAGGCGATGGCGGCGACAACAGCGAAGGTCATGAGAAACGCGAGGCTTGCCGCCTCGACGAGCGCGTCGAGTGAACCGATTGCTGCGAGCAGGGCTCCGGAGGCTCCGAGGGCGATGATCGCGTGGTCGGGGAGGTTGCGACCGTTGCGGTGATCCAGCCACGAGGGCAACTCGCCAGCACCGGCGACCTTTTCCGTCAGGCGGGCGGTGGCGAACAGTGTGGAGTTGATGGCAGACCCAGTCGAGAACGCTGCCGCGACGGTCACGATCAGGACACCGAGGATCCCCGCAACCTCGCGGCCTGCCACCGCAAGGGCGACCTCCTGGTTTGCCACGACCACATCTGCACCGATCAGCATCGGTGTCCCGACTGCGACCACGACATACACACCGATCACCACCACGATCGCGGACATGATGGCGCGGGGGAGAGTTCGATCCGGGTCCCGAATGTCGTCGTAGTCGTACGTGAGGAGCTGGAACCCCTCATAGGCCATGAATACCGACGCTCCAGCGAGAAGGCCCAGCCACGGGCCCGGGTTGGGAACTCCCTGTGACATCAGATCCGGGCGCCAGTGGGCGATTCCGATGGCTGCCAGTCCGACGAGAGCAACCAACTTGAACCACACAAGGAACACTTCGACACCGCCAGCTTCGGCCGTACCGATGAGATTGACTAGAACGAACACTGCGACGATTGCGAATGCGGCGACCCTGGGGAACCATGGCCCCAAGCCGGTCACGTAGCCGAGGTACGCGCCGAATGTGAACGCGTAGACGGCGTTGGTGAGGACGTAGCCCGCGATCAGAACCCATGACAGCCCGCCTGCCAGCCCTTCCTCGTTGACCCTCCGAAGGAAGGTGAACGCGCCGCCGCCTTCGCCGAAGCGGGACGCGAGCTTCGAATATGAATAGCCGGCCCCGAGGGCGACACACCCGGCCGCGACGAAGCTCAGCCACGCCCATGGTCCTGCGATCGAGATGACCACGCCGAGCGTTGCGAAGATGCCGCCCCCGACCATGCCGCCGACGGCCATCGACCACGCACCTTGGAACCCCAGCTTCTCACTCATTGGAACGATGGGCGGTGCGTAGCCCGTCAGGGCGCCAACTCGACATGATCACTGAGGCTACCGATGCCGCCCCAGCAGACCTGAGATGAGTGGATCTTGGATGCTGCGGCGATTCCACCCTCCGGTAGGGTGGTCGACGCCCGTTGAGAGCATCGGGGTAGCGTTCCCGATCGCGCTGCAAGCGAACGGAGGCCTCGTACGTGACCGAGGGACAGGGCAAGAAGTACCTGCTGGTGATGTCGGTCGGGGCGCTCGGGGTCGTCTACGGCGACATCGGGACGAGCCCGCTCTACGCGTTCCGAGAAGCCTTCGTTGCAGCCGATGGCCTGACGGTCGACAGGGCCTCCGTCATGGGGGTTCTCTCGCTGATGTTCTGGGCGCTCGTCCTCATCGTCACGGTCAAGTACCTCGTCTTCGTGATGCGGGCCGACAACCACGGCGAAGGCGGGATCCTTGCCCTCGCTGCGTTGATCCAACCCTTGACGAAGGACATTGGGCGGCGCGCCCGATGGGTGCTGATCGGCATCGGGCTCTTCGGAACGGCCCTGTTGTACGGCGACGGCATGATCACGCCTGCGATCTCCGTGCTCGCGGCGGTGGAGGGCCTCGAGGTCGCCGCGCCAGGCCTCGAGTCGTTCATCGTGCCCATCGCGGTCATCATCATCGTTGTGCTGTTCGCCATCCAGCATCGGGGTACGGCGACGATCGGGGTCGTGTTCGGGCCGATCATGGTCGTCTGGTTCTCCGTCCTGATCGCGCTCGGTATCGGGCCGATCATCAGGGAACCAGCGGTTCTCACCGCGCTGTCCCCGTCCCACGCGGTGTCGTTCACGGCTCAGAATCCGCTGTTCGCGTTCCTCGCACTTGGTGCGATCTTCCTGGTGGTCACAGGGAGCGAGGCGCTCTACGCGGACATGGGCCATTTCGGGAAGCGACCGATACGGCTCGGCTGGTTCGCAATGGTGTTCCCTGCGTTGCTCGTCAACTACCTCGGCCAGGGGGCACTGCTGATCTCGCAGCCGACGGCTGTCACGAACCCGTTCTTCGAAATGGCGCCTTCGTGGGCGCTGATACCGATCGTCGCTCTTGCGACGGTCGCCACCGTCATCGCTTCCCAGGCACTCATCTCAGGTGCGTTCTCGCTCACCATGCAGGCGGTTCAGCTCGGGTATCTGCCGAGAATGGGGATCGACCAGACCTCAGCGAGAGAGGTCGGCCAGGTGTACGTGCCAGCGGTGAACTGGGCGTTGCTCGCAGCGTGCGTCACGCTCGTCGTGTCATTCAGGTCGTCCACGAACCTCGCCGCGGCCTACGGCGTGGCGGTCACGACGACGATGGTGATCACGACGATCCTGCTCTATGTGGTGATGACCAGGCGCTGGAACTGGAACACGCCGGTTGCGGTAGGGCTGACCGGCCTCTTCCTCGCTGTCGACCTCGTGTTCTTTGCCGCAAACATCGTGAAGGTGCCGGCCGGAGGCTGGCTCCCGTTGGTCGTCGGGGCTGTCGTGTTCACGGTGATGACGACGTGGAAACGGGGCCGCATGCTCGTGGCGTCCCGGATCAACCGTGGAAAGCTCCCGATCGAGCGCTTCATCGGGTCGATTGCCGAGCATCCGCAGACGCGGGTTCCGGGCACGGCCGTGTACCTCTTCCCGGATACGGAGAGCACGCCCCCGGCTCTGCTCGTCAACCTGCGGTACAACGACGTACTCCATGAGACAATCGTCGTGGTGTCGGTTCAGACTGAAGAGATACCGAGAGTGCCCAAAGCCCGCCGCACCACGCTGCATGCATACGGCGAGGGCTTCATCGGGATCGTGCTCCACTTTGGGTTCTTCGAGCAGCCTGATGTGCCGCGTGCGTTGAGTGAGATCGTCGACCCGCAGTTCGGATTCGACCCAACCGTCACGACATACATCCTTGGTCGTGAGCTTGTGGTGTCAACGGACCGACCGGGTATGGCGAGGTGGCGTGAGCACCTGTTCGCGTTCTTGCACCGGAACGCTGCGAACGCAGCGCACTTCTTCGAGCTGCCGGAGGACCGGGTCGTCGAGGTCGGGAGCCGCGTCGACATCTGAGACCGGATGAGAGAGCCTGGGCTCAGGCGTCCGATTCGCGACGACGGTGACGCTCGATATCGGCCTCATTGCGCTCGGCTTTGCGGCGCGTTTCGGCGGCGACGTGGTCAGCCTTGCGCTGCTCTTCGTACCGCCTATCCGACTCGATGCGTTCACGCTCGTACGCGTCGTCGTCTTCGAAAACGGGGCTGTCGGTCCGTGAATCGGTCACGAGGGTCGTTCCTTGTCTGTCGGTCTAAGCCGCTATCGCAGCCTCGATGGCTTCGACGGGGATGCTGATCGTGCGGGCGCCTCTGCGCACGAGCACCGACCAATCTCCGTGGCGGGTTTCAACACCACCGTACACGCCGATGATGGAGTCACCGCTGGTCGTGGTGATGATGCACGCCTGGTGGCGAGAGAGGTCGTTCAGCATTACCTGCGCCCTCGATCCCGGCCACCGGTCTTGTTCTTCTTCTGCTTCTTGACGTCGAGGTCGACGTTGTGAGCGTGGGCCGTGTGGGCCCACAACTCACTCGTCAGTACCTCCATCCCGCATCGAGAGCACTTGGAGAGCTCCGATGTCGGGGTGTCGCCCAGGGGTGGGCTTTGCGTCACGATCGCGGCTTGGCCTGGTTGACGTTGATGTTGCGACCGTCGAGTTCCGTGCCGTCCAGGTCGCGGATCGCCTCGTTCGCGCGTGCATCAGCAGCGAGCTCGACGAAACCGAAACCACGCGAGCGACCGGTGTCGCGATCGGTGATGATTGCAACCGACTCGATCTCGCCGTACTCGGCGAACAGGCCGCGAAGGTCTGATTCGGATGCGGTGAATGGCAGATTGCCAACGAATATGTTCATGGCAGCTTCCTTTGCTGTCAGGGATGTGCGCCCACGTTGCGTGCCGCACCTGATGAGATGTCCGGAACCGACCCGATATCAGAGTCGAAGGACCGCGAGCAAGGGAAGGCCGCCGAAGCAGCTGTGCTGAGCGTACAGACCGAGTGACGCATTCCGCACAAACGCGACGCGAATGTGTGACCGAATCCTGACTTCGCACTCGTGTAGGTTGTCCCGACGGCGGAGGAGGTCGAGATGCCCGGGACGATGGATCGCATCGCGGAGATCGATCAGCAGCTTGCGGATCTGCAATCGGAGGATGCCGATCGCGCTGCGGTCGACTCGATCCGCGATCGGCTCGGTTCTGTCAAGGACTACTTCCGGAAGACGACCGATGACATCAGCGCGGCGAAGGACCGCATTGCGTCCGAGCTGGAAGCCGCGAGCGAGGGTTCGCATACCCAGCCACCGGAGATATCCGCCGAAGAGGTCGAGAAGTTCCTGGACAACGTGGCGGAGGATGACTCCGGCCTCGACAAGTGGATCGAGGATGCAACCGAGTCCATGAAGGGGCTTGTCAGTGATTTCTCAAAAGCTGGCAACCCGACACCCGAGGAGCTCAACGAGGAGATCTCCGGGTTCGAGGACGAGTTCAAGGGGGAGGTCAAGGACTGGCTCAAAGGAGCGGGCAAGGCGAGCGGCGGATTGAAGAAGCTGCTCGAGGACAAGCGGGTGAAGGAGTTCACCGACGGCGTCCAAGGCGGGCTCGCGTCGTCAGGCAACGTACTCGGTGGTGTGACCGAGGGACTCGAGAAGGTCGACAGCCTCCTCGCATGGTTCCAGACCGTCGATGACCTCACATCGGACGACGCGCAGACCCAACTGAACGCACTCGGCGAGGCGTTCGACGGAATCGTTGACTCGCTTGGCGGTTCGATCACATTGATCCCCGGTCTCGGCGCGTTCTTCCACCTGTACGGGGAGGCGTTTCGCGGCGCAGCCGCCAGCGCCGCGACCATCTCGGCGTCGCGCGACCACTACAACGACATCTTTCAGACCGTCGACGAGGGCAAGTACCTCTACCTGACGGCAGACGCCAGGCTTCAGATGAAGATCGCAGCCCTCGAGGAGGAGCGGGCCAAGCTCCTCGAGGAAGGGCTCGATGCCGCGTATGAAGAGCGAATCGCGCGTGAAAGCGCTGATGGCAGCTCGGGAGAGGTCACGTTCACATCCGACTATGAGGTGGCGGTCGAATCGGCTTTCCGGACTGCATCGAACTACCAGCCTCCGCTCAGGAGCGACGCGTACATTGCGTGGAGCAATTCGTCGAAGCAACTCGATGCGGCGAAGGGCGAGCTCGAGGCAGCAACGGTCAACCTCGACGCCGCTCGGATGGAGCTGAGCCAAGCCGAGATCGCCGCTGAACATGCCCAGGACCAGGGCGCTGCACAGGGCCGCATCGACATGGCGCGGGGATCGGTCGACCGTGCCGAAGAGCGATTCAACAGTGCGAGCGCTGGCCATACCGACGCGGCCGCGGCCCACCGTGACGCAACTTCGAGGTTCCGGGCGGAGAACGAGGCGTACAACGATGTTGTGAGGGATCACGTGATCCGCCACGCCGCAGGCACGCACGGCGGTCGCGGGTTCACCGAGAAGGAGTGGGCTCAGTTCAACCGCGATTATCCCCAGTACGAGGTGACACCCGCGTACCTCGCTGCTCTTTCCGCATCCAATGAGACCGAGGAGCAGGACACCGGTGGGGGTGCAACGTCACCCGTGGGAGCTGGAGCCGTGATCGGCGGAGCCTCTGCATCCGCATTGTCGAGCAAGAAGGACAAGCGGGGACTGCTGATCGGTGCAGGGGCCGCTCTTGGGGGACTGCTGCTGATCGGCGCCATATTCGTGCTTCCCAACCTCGGCAGTGACGGCGAGATCAAGGCAGCTGAGACCACGTCTTCAACCCAGGCGTCGGCACCGTCGGAGAACAGCGACGAACCAGCGTCCGACGCCAACACGGACGTGTGCGCCGAGAACGCTCGAGGCTGCGCGGACTACGGCACTTCGATCTTTGCGTCCGGGTCGATCGTGTGGGAACCGGGCGGTTCCTGCCCGTCGACGCCAACCGACGTGGAGAGCACAGGCATCAACCCGTCTTCAACGGGTTGGCGCGTGTTCGTCCCGGGATTCGGGGGATGCACACTCGGCGATGATGGCGTCACGTGCCCGGGCGAACAGAGACGAGGGCAACGCGAGTCGAACGGCGTCGTGACCTTGCTCGGAGAGACCCTCGAGGTGACGGAGGTACTGGACGACGGGTTCGCCGGTGTCGCGGAGGAGTGGTCCGCCTCGCCGGATGCCGATGGGAACCCGGACATGTCGACCGCGGATTGTACGAGGGGAGGATCGTTCAGGTTCACCACCGATCCACAGTCGTGGCAACAGGCGGTGGCGAGCCCGATCGCCGAGTCCTCGCCGATGAGCGTCAACGGCTTTGCCTGCTTCCTGATGCCGACCGACACAGGTGTGGTGATGGCGTGGTCGATGCAGGTCGGGGTCGCGGTGCCGCAGCCCTCGTCGCCGTTCCAAGTGAGCCTCGAAGCTGGACTCGGAGACTGGGTAACGGTCGCAACCGAAGTGCAAGGTGTGATCGACCCGAGCGGTCGTCTCGGCATGACCACCACGGGGACGGATGGCAGCACTCGCACCCCCACGTCGTATCTCGACTTCCAAGCGGCGCGAGCCGACCTTGCAGCGTTCATCGAGGAGATCTTCGGCGCCGACGTGGATCCGATTGACGTGATCGACGAATTGGGGCTCGATCCCACCGATCCGGAGGGCGCCTTGGAGTCGCTGAGGAATGATGCTCTGGCCGCGATCTTCGGGGCGTATTCGTTTGACCGTAACAACAGTGAGGAGGAGGCGGCTGCCCTGGAGAACTATGGCCCGGACACCCTGGTCGATGCCGCCGGTGTGCTTCGTAACGGCCGGTTCGCGGCTTTCGCGCCGTCGAACGTGTGCCACTGATGACCGATGAGCGGCGTCACCAACGAGATCTGCCCCTGATCCTCGAATACGGTCAACATCTCCACATCGGGTCACGGACGAAGCCCGGCATTCCGCGCGCCCAGGGAAAGGCCGCGGGCGTCGGCTTGATCTCGGGCGAGACGCTCGGGATCTACAACATCACAGCATTGGCTGATGCACGTGGACAAGGAGCTGGCACCGCGGTCACAAGCTCACTGCTCCACCTGGTCGCCGAACGCGGATGTACCCACGCGATCCTGCAAATGGTCGCCGCCAGCTGAGTGAGCATCAGCGGCTATTCGGGTGCCGGTCGTCCGGTCAGCTGCTCGTAGATGCCCACGCCTTCGGTCATCGCCCAGGTCTCGGCGAGCTTTCCGTCGCGGACGATGTTGAACATCATCTCGTAGTAGATGATCGTCTTGCCGGTCGCCTCCAAGCCCATGTACGGGCCGGTGTGTGTCGCCGTCACCGTGCAGTTGCAGCCGACCATCGTGTCGTTCGCCACGATGTGATGGATCTCGGTGTGCTTGTCCGAGAACGCGATCCGATTCGCCTCCATGACCTTGATCTCATGCTCGAGATCCACTGACCATCCGGCGGGACCCTCCGGGCCGTACTCGCGCCAATCGTCGGTCAGGCAGGCGGCGAAGGCCTCAACGTCCCCGACATCGTACGCGGCCCATGCCCGCCGCAGGAGATCTTCATTGGCTTTGCTCATGCACGGCCCCGTTTCTGTCGGTTTCGGCGACACGCTAGGGCTCGGTCGGCAAGTCATCCTCCCAATCCGACTCGATCGGTGGGCCGGCGCCCCCGGAGTAGGCTCCAAGTTGGGCTTCGAACCTCTTCCCTCTCTGGCAGAGGTGCTCGACTTCTCGAGCCAGCTAGTCGTCGTCCGATCTCGAGAGAGCTCCGGCGACGACAACGACGATCCCCGCAATGACACCGAACATGAACAGCAACGCAACGATGTCGGCGCCCGAGTCATTGTCGAGGAGCGCCACGAGCAGGCCGCCCATGCCCAGCGCGAGGATGAGTCCGACGATCATGGTGACGGTTCGTGTGTTCAACGGGGTCTCCCTCTTGATGACCAACACTCTACGCGGTGCAGGTGTGGCGTGACCTCTCATCGGTCGGTAGCGATGAGCTAGGGTTTTCCGCTCGCCGAGCGAAAGGGTGTCGTGCAATTCGAATGGTCAACTCTGCTGAATCTGATCTCATCCTTCGCAGTTCTCGCAGGTGTGATCTTCGCCGTCGTCGAGCTCCGGAATGCCGGTCGCGACCGTCGCGACGCCGCGGCGGTGGGTGTCGTGGGGACAGTGCAGTCCCAAGAAGTCCGGCAGGCGATGCGCGACATTCTTGCCCTCCCGAACAGGGTCGAGCCGCAGGTGGTCCGGGACAATCCGGCACTCTTGGATGCTGCGCTTGCCGTTGACAGCGCCTGCGAGATGTGGGGGTCCATGGTGTTCGAGGGAATCGTCGACCACCACATGTTGGATCGGATGGTCGGGGGTTGGATTCGCGGCAGCTGGAATCGTCTGGAGTTGTGGATCGCATCCGAGCGAGAGGTACTGAACAGCCAGAACGTCGCCGAATGGTGGCAGTGGATCGTCGAACTCCTGGAGAACGACCCGGATCCTGGCAAGGCACAAGGCGCCCACATCGCGTATCGAGACCAAGCGAGACGGCAATAGGCCCGCGTTCGAAGTCAGCAACGCTGGGCCCGACTTGTCGTGTCTAGCGGTCCACGTCCACGACGAGGGGGCCATGCCCGTCGCCAAAGCGGATCACGACAGCTTCGACGTCTCCATCCTCGGAAACGATCTCGCGATGCACAACTCCAGCCGGTACGACCACGAAGTCGCCTGATTCGGCCGTAGCCGTCTCGATCGGCTCGTCTCCGTGCTCGACGGTCAACGATCCTGACAGCATGTAGAAGACGGTCGTGTTCGACCCGTGGTGGTGCCATCCGGTCGATACACCAGCCGGAACGGAGGAAAGACCGGACCACAGCGTCGGCTCGTCGATCGCTGCGCGTCGAGCGATCGCACCTGACTCGCCACCCTGATCTGCAGCCTTTTCGACCCTGACGCGGTCCACACGAGCCTCCCGATACGCCTCTAACGATCGTACCGCTGTATCGATGCGCGCACGGCCCGCAAGGGCTGGGTGCGCGGGCGCTCATCGTGCCGCGAGGCTACTTGCGCACGTCCGTGTCGCGGCGGAGGGTGATCGAGTCCGTGTGGTCGATCGTCACGAAGGCTTCCGGATTCGCTGCCTTGATCCTTGTGATCGCATCCCCCACGCGGCGCCGGGGGATGACGGCAAGCGTGAGCCTGACCTCGCCCTTCATGCCGTCGCCGTTCAAGACGGTGGCGCCGAAGCCCATCTCCCTGAGTAAGGGGGCGACCTGATCCGATTCGACGGGAGCCACCACGCGGAGCAGCGATTGGCCGATCGCGAGCCATTCCTCGACGAGGCTCCCGAGGTAGGTGCCCGCTGCGAACCCCGCTGCGAACGCAACCATTCGCCACGGGTCCTGGAGCCCTGAAAGGACTCTGGCAACGGCTATCACCCAGATGAGCGATTCGACGAATCCGAGGGCCGCGGCGAGCGTCCGACGGCCCCTTCCGAGGAGCACGATGCGGACGGTGCTGATCCCCACGTCGATGGACCGCAGGGAAAAGATGATGAAGAGGTCGAGTGCGAGTTGCATCACGGCAGCGTACGACGCAGGGTCGTCAACCAACTGAGAGAAAGTGTGTCAAAGTAGGGCGCGAAGAACCTGCAGCGGAGGGGTCATGGGAATCAATCGGATCGGACAGATCCTCATCACCGTGGACGATCTCGACGGTGCAATCACCTTCTACCGGGACGTCGTCGGCTTGACGCATCTCTTCGACGTCCCCGGCCAAGGAATGAGTTTCTTCCAGCTGGGCGAGACGCGGGTGTACTTGGGTACGACCGAGTCACCCGAGTTCGCGTCGAACCCGATCCTCTACCTCGATTGCGACGACATCGATGCTGAGCACGATCGACTCAAAGGAGAGGGCGTCGAGTTCATGAGTGAGCCGACCAAGATCCACACCGACGCGAACGGTGACATGTGGCTCTCGTTCTTCAAGACGCCTGAGGGCCTGCCCACCGCCCTGATGGAGACGCGCCCGCCGACACGCACCGACTAGCGACCAGGCTCGAGCACGGCACGAGTGGCGGCGGCGAGTTCGGTCTGCGTCATCGGCCCGAGCGGTTCGGAGATGTCACCAGTGAGCGCCTGGAAGTGGCGTTGCTCCCAAACATCGCGGGCCAAGCCGAGTTCCTCGCGCAGCTGGCCGGCCGCAGCCACCAGTGGGGCCGCGTCTCTGCCGTGTCCGTCGCGGGTCATCGCCAGCTCCGCTGCAGCTTCTGCGGCGTCGATCAATCCCCACCAGGTGTTGATGCGCAGTGACTGGGTGAGTGCAACATCGAGTTCGGCCGCGGCATCGGAGAGCCTTGACTCCAGAACCGCAGCGCGCGCTCGGATGATCCTCGCTCGAACGGTCGGCACGAGTGGTGATCGTCCCGGAGTGTCGACGTCGAGAATGGCTGCGGTGACCTCCTTGGTGAGATGTAGGTCGCCCTGTTCCAAGGCAATGAGTGCGCGTTCGACTCGAGAGACGCCGACATGGAACTCGGAGCGGTGCTCGAGGAACAGGTCGATCACCGTGTCCATCGTCGATGCGGCGGACGCGAGCTCACCGTCCACACGGTCTGCCATACCCGTCAGAGCGGCCACGAAGTGGTCGACATAGATGCCTGGATCTGCGGCAACGAGCGCGACCGCTCGATCGGTCAACTTCCGTCCGAGGTCGGTGTCACCGGCCCAGATCGTCACCGCCGCGAGATTGACCGTCGTCGGCATAGCAGCCGGCGAGTCCCCGTATATCTCGAGGCTGCGCCGGAACCACCTTGCAGCTTCCACCATGTCCCCGCGCACCGCCCACAGGGATCCGATCGGGTTCATGATCGCGGCTCGTTCCTGGTCCATACTTCGATCGGTCGCGTCTTGAAGCCGCGTCGAGGTCTCCTTGTTGGAGTGCAAGGTGTCCTCCCGCCGCACCGAGAGCCGCCCTTTGTCCGTCGGTGATGCCGCCCGAGTCCAGCGCTGCCGATACCAATCGTCGGCCCTCCGGATACCACCCGAGGCTGACCCAATACTGCGCGACGAAGTCGATCATCGCTGCACCTGCCTCCGGGTCGCGTGCCAACAGGCTGTCGGCCACGGTGACGATGTTCGGGCGTTCGACCCGGATCAGATCGAGCCACTCGCGATGCTCCTTCCGTCGCCCAATGCCTGCTTCCTCCATCATCGACCCGTAGAAGGCGTCCCTCCTCTGTGTGACGAGCTCGGTGTCACCGCTCGCCGCGAGCATTTCCGATCCGTACTGCCGCAGGGGTTCGAGAACCCGGTACCGACGCCCCGATGCAGACGTGCGGAGCATCATCGATTTCTCCATGAGTCCGTCGATTGCGTTCTGCGTCGCGTCAGTTCCGAGACCGGACACCGCGACGGCCGCGTCGAATCCGAAATCGGATTGAATGACCGCGAGCCGCGAGAACGCTTCTCGCTCGTCATCGGTGAGAAGCGAGATGCTCCACTCGATCGCCGCCCGCAGGGTCCGGTGCCGAGGGAGCGCAGTCCTGGGTCCAGCGCCGACCGCGGAGAGGACATCATCCATTCGATCAGCGATCTCTTCAACGGTCATGGTCCTGGTTCGGACAGCCGCCAGTTCGATCGCGAGGGGGATTCCATCGAGCATCCGGACGATACGGGAGACCGACTCGAGCGATGCTTCGCCCCTTGATCCTTCGCAGGCTGCCTCCGCCCGATCGAGGAACAGGCGAACCGAATCGACGGCATCGGATTCGGCGATCTCCTCGGATGGAACGGGCAGCGATCGGACGGTGATCACGGCTTCGCCCTGGATGCGCAGTGGCTCACGGCTGGTCGCCAGCAATCGCACGTCTGGACATTGCGCGAGTAGCTGACGCGTGACCTCGGCGGCGGCGTCGATCACGTGCTCGCAGTTGTCCACGATCAACAGATCGCGGGCAGAACCAACTTGCTCGACAATGCCCGACATTGGGCCCGCGGCGATGTGCTGGTCGACGCCGAGGGTCGTGGCAAGGGTATCGACGACGCCTCCAGGTTCGGAGATCGAGGCCAGATCGATGAACCACGCGGTTCCGCTGGTCCAGCCATTTCGTGCGAACTCCAAGGCAAGCCGGGTCTTGCCGCTTCCGCCGGGACCCGCCAGGGTGATGAGTCGGTTGGTCCCAAACCGATCGTGGATCTCGTGGATCTCGTGCGTGCGACCGATGAACGAGTCGACGCTCGCCGGAATGTTGCCCGACGCGGCGGGTCGCTTCTTGCCCTCGAGCGTCCCGGCGAGAATCTTGGACTCGATGTCCATGAGACGCGATCCGACATCCAGTCCGAGGTCAGCGAGGGCACAACGAGCCTGTTGAAGCGAACGGGTTGCCGCGACCTGCCTGTCTTCGTGGTAGAGCGCTGAAGCCAAGTTTCCCCAAAGCTGTTCCCGGTAGGGGAAGTGTGTGACTGCAGTTTCGAGTTCCGCGATCACCTCGCGATACCGACCGAGGCGAATCGCGGCGCCGGACCAGAGCTCGAGAGCGTCCCCTCGTGTCTCGACGAGCGCTCGCCTTGCTTGGTCCAGGGTCGGCGTATCCGATAGGGAGCTGAGCGGATCGCTCGTCCACAGACGGAGCGCTTCCTCGAGCGCGCCGAGAACTTCTCGATCGTCTGAGGATCGGCGAGCGACGGAAACGAGATCCTCGAAGCGGAGCGCGTCGATGTCCGACCGTGCGACGCGGGCGAGATAGCCGCGGGGGGTGGTTGCGATCAGGTTCCCGCCGACCCCGGCGTCTTCGAGCGCGGATCGCAGCCGCGACACGGTGACTCTGAGTTTGTGCTCGGCCCCATCCGGTGAAGTTTCTCCCCAGATGTCATCGATCAGGTGATCCGTGGATAAGGGTTTGCCAGGGTCGAGCAGGAGATGGGCAAGGACGAGTCCCACCCTCCCCGCGGGGAGCGCGGTGACCGAGTCGCCCGATGCGACCGAGATCTCACCGAAGAGCCTGAACTCCACTCCGGCCACTGTATCCCCCAAGTTTCGGCGGATGTGGACGCATGTGACCTCGGTGTGATGTTCGGGTGAACCCCTCTCGGCATGCTGACGCTGCGCTACCTGAGGAGGACACATGCGCAGATTCAGCATACTGGCGGCAACCGTCGCCCTCCTGGCCGTTTCGGTCACGCCGGCTGTGGCGAGCCAAGGCGATGTCGCGACACTCGAGGTCAGGCTCGTCGATACACAGGTTCTCGGCATCGAGCGCATGTGGGAGAGCGACCACATCCTGCATGCGCGGAATGCCGTGTTGACAGAGTCGATGGTCGATATCGACAGCGGAGCCTTCGTGGGCACGCTGTCTCGTTCAGTGAACTTCAATTGGGATCAGGCGGCACTCGCCGAGGGCGAGATCGTTTCCAACGGAACGTGCAGATTCACGATGGAGTTCGAGGATCCTGCGTTCGGGACGATCCCGGGAACGTGCGGTGGGTCGCTGCTTTACGGGCACATTGTCGGAAACGGCGAAGTTGCCCATCTGCGGGGTGCGTACCAGCTCGATCCCGGTGGGGTTCCGAGCGTGGGCCCCTACTCGCTGACCCTCGAGATCACGAGCAAGTGACGTGAAGCCGTATGAGTCGCGGGTGGCCCTGGTCACAGGGGCCTCCCGCGGCCTCGGCGCACACATTGCCCACCGACTGGCAGAACTGGGCTGCGCCGTGGCCGTCACAGCACGATCGGCAGACGATCTGAGGCTCGTCGCAAAGCGGATCATCGAAGACACCGGCAGGCAGACGCTCGTCGTACCGGGAGACCTGCGTTCACGAGAGGACCGCGTCGGCATCGTCGACCAGGTCGAGAGCAGCATGGGCTCCATCGACGTCCTCGCGAACGCGGCAGGCATCGGGGCGGCGAACGAGTTTCACTCGTTCGATGGATCCGACGTACTGGTGACGAATCTCGAGGCTCCGATTGACCTCACGAGGAGAGTCGTCCCGTGTATGAGGGAGCGGGAGTTCGGTCGCATCCTCAACATCGCGTCGATCGCTGGCGCTGTTGGTCTTCCGTACCTCGCCGACTATTGCGCGTCAAAGGCTGGTCTCATAGGCTTCTCCGTCTCGCTTCGCGAAGAGCTGCGGGGGACAGGAGTCTCCGTGACCGTTGCGTCGCCGGGATTCATGGTTGACGAGGGCATGTACGTGCCGTATCAGACACCCGCGCCGTGGTACTTCGGCTCCAACACGTCCCGGAAGGTCGCGGAACGTGCAGTGAAGGCGCTTGTCAAGCAACGTAGCCACGCTGTTGTCAACCGGCTTCCGATGCGCCCCATGATGACGATCAACGCCGTGTCCGAACCGATGATGCGATTCGTCACGCGGTCGCTGGGCGCGACGAAGTTCATGCGAGGACTCTCGGAAATGGACGTCACGGGTACGGCGGTCAATGAGCCCTGATCGGCTCATCGACCGCCGAGATTGGCCCGTATTGCGCCGAGGATCGCCGAGAACCCGGCGTTGAAGTCGCCTCGGACCATGAACGGGTTTCCGACCGAAGACAGGTCGGAGAGTTGACCCGTGAGCGGCCCGCCTCGGCCCTGCAGGACGCCGTTGCCGTACTCGTTGAAACTGACGACCACGATGCCACCCTCGCCCATCCCGCCAGGGCCAGCGAACTTCCCGATCATCTCGAGCGAGTAGTGGTAGGGGTGTCGTCGACCGGTACTGCCCACAACGACGACCGCGAGGGGAATGTCGTAGCCGTCGGTGAACGCAGCGATCTCGCCTTCAAGGGCTGCGCGGTCGGCCACCGATCCGGTGTCATCCTGGAACCACCCTCGGCATGGTTCGACGGTGACGCACTCCCACGCATCGATGTCGGCCGGGTAGATCTCGCGGTAGGCAACCTCACCGATGTCGGCTCCGTACGGCCGATCGGCTGCCGGGGCAGGCGTCGCACCGACGATCAGGTACGAGCTCGTATCGGCAGCGATCACGCTGCTGATGAACGTCGAGAGGTGCCCTTGGACAGAGCCCGTATCGCCTGAATCGATCGCGTCGGCGACACCAAGCAGCGCATCGCCTGCTTCCGTGACATGGAGTGCGTACGGTCCTCCCGCCGCGAAAGGCGTGGCGCGCTCACCCAGGTCGACGAACGCCTCACCGAACGGACGGGCGCCCTGCGGAAGGCTCTCGTTGTCTTGTGCATCCACGAAGTCCCAGAACAACGTCGCCATCTCGTAGTGGATCGCAACGAATCCATCGAGACCGAGCTCCGTCGCGGTCGGAGATGTACTCCCGACGGTTGTCGTGACGGTCGCCTCGGGTTGAGACGTCGAGGTTCCGCCGCTTCCGCAGCCAACGATCATCAAAGAGATCGCTACGTAGACCCACCTGCTCGGACGCCTCATCGAGGCGAGGCTATCAACCAGTTCCCGCCACGGTCATTGGCGCGATGCCGACGGTGTCGGCTTTGTCAGCGGTCGTGATCACGACTCGATCGAGGTCGTGTGTCGCGATCGATGACGCGCCCGACACTTTGGCCCTTGACGCAGGTGTGGGTCCCCACGTCGCCATCTGATCCCATCGTCCGTCGACCGAGACGGCCCACGCCACATACGTGTCGCTGTCGGGGAGGTTCGCCACATCGATCTCGACGGCGGTGCCCCATGTCCTCTCGACAACGAGTACGGAACCGGTCGCCGAAGACCCGGGTGTCAACGCGATCGACGTCCCCTCATCTGTGCCCCCTTGGAAGAGGGCCGGTACGACGACGGCCATCACGACGAACGCGGCTGCAACGCCCGCGACCCACTGCCAGCGACGCCGGCTTCGGCGAAGGTTGTGCCACTCGTCAGCGATCGCACCCGTGGCGAGTTCGACGACGCGTGGGGGCGCGGCAATCTCGTCTACCTGTGACCGATTGAGCAGGCCCGGAAGCGGGGCGAACCGCGCGACATCCTGCTGGCACTTCTCACAGTCGCTGAGGTGCAGTTCGAACGCCGCTCGATCGTCCGAGTCGAGGGCACCAAGCACAAACGCTGCCGACCACTCCCGAAAGTATGCGTGGTCCTTCACTGCAGGATTCCCCTCTCTTCCAGTCCTGCCCTCAAGGCCCGCATCGCGTAGTACAGCCTCGACTTGACCGTTCCTGCAGGTATGCCCAACTCGTGCGATATCTGGGAGATGGTCCGCCCGGCGAAGTGTGCGTGGAGAAGGACTTCCCGATGTCTCGAAGAGAGCTCCAGCAGGGCCTCACGAACCAGCGACGCCTCGACGACCGATTCGATCTCGGTATCGACCTCAGGCTCCGGTATGTCGGTATCGACGACCCGAAGGTGTCGTGCCCTTGATCGGTGGACGTCTGCGGTCGCGTTGCGGAGAATCGCGAAGAGCCACGACTTCTCGGTCCCCTTGGATGGATCGAACTGGTCATGACTCCGCCACGCCTTCACCAGCGACTCGGCCACCGCCTCTTCCGCATCACTGCGGTTCCCGAGCCGGCGGACCGCCCATCCGAAGAGGGCGGCCCCGTGGGCATCGTTGATTCGCCGAACGAATTGCTCAGCCGAGTCGATGCCATCCGGATCGGTCTGTGGTGCCATGTGTTGCTGAGTCTGACAGGTCCTACTGAATGGCGTCGCCGGTTGGGGACACGACGTACCAGACGTCGTTGAGACCTTGGCCATTGGTGTCGCCGGGGGCGGCGTCTCCGCCGAAGTAGTACAGCGGCCAGCCGTTGTAGGTGGCCTGGACGGACCCGTCTGTGCGGGTCGTTGTGCCGAGCAAGGATGCGTCTGCCCCGTCGCCCGCGTTGACTTCGTCGACGAGCGGCGGCCAGTTGGCTTCGCACTGGTCGTAGCACACCGAATCACCCTGGGCATCCGGCGTGAACAGATACAGGGTGTTGCCGTCACCGTCGGTGAGGATCGCCCCGAGGGCGCTGTCGGTGACGACCACCTGAACTCCCGTCGCAGCAGGGGCCGTGGTCGTGGTTGCTTGAGTGGTTGTCGGTGCAGCTGTCGTCGTGGTGGTCTCAGCTGTGGTGGTGGTCGTGTCGTTTGAATCGGATCCGCTGCATGCGGCTACCACGAGAACCATCGCAACGAGCAATCCCGTCATCTTCTTCATCGCGCGCGCTCCTTCTGGTCGGGGTGTCACCGGGGAATACGCTCGAGAGCCCACAAAAGGTTCAATCCGGGGAACCGCGGCGGCGCGACGTTCCGAGATCGCAGCAGTTCGACATCGGGGTTGTTCGAGCTATGAGTCGGGCTTCGCTCGGCGGCGCGACCAGGGTGTACGGGGCCGTTGCAGCATCTCTCCGTCCACAGTCATGTCGAGTCGCTCGTTGTAGAAGGCGATGAGGTTCTTGATCTTCGGGTTCTCCGGGATCGGCTCGGGGTACGACCACGCGACGTTCCGGCCCTCCCTTCCTGCACCAGCCACAGACCAGAATCTCGCAGTCCCCTTGTAGGGGCACCGTGTCTCGAGGCTCGACGGCTCGAGCAAGTCGAAGTTCACGTCCACCGGCGGCAAGTAGAACCGTGTGGGGAGCGTGGTCTCGAAGAGGAGATAGGGGTGTTCCGACTTCGCGAGGAGCTGACCCTCGAACCGGATCTCCACCTGACGGGAGGACTGGAGCACGTCGACGCGGTGCTGCGGATCCCTGGCGTGCTCGAAAACCTCTTCCTCTTCTTCGTACCACGCGTCCATCCGGTCCCAGTCGAACGTCAGGTGGCCGGCCAGACCCTCGACGCCCGACCCCGGTGGGTCTTCGAAGGCCCAGGCGGCGTGTTCAACGCGCCGTCCTGCGACGTTCGCGTTGTACCACTGACGTCCGTCGAGAACCTCGGCCACTTCGAGGATGTCGACCGCGATGTCTTCGATCGGAAAGAAGTAGGTAGGGAGTTCCGGCTTGTGGGACCCCGGTCGTATCGGTGGTCCGTATGCGACGTAGAGCACGGGCCGCTTGGAGTCGGCAACCACTCGACCTGCCAGCACCGTCCTGACCCAGCGAGGCGACATCTCGATGCGGACTGTGGGCATCGTCACTTCGAGGTCGTTGGTCCACCTCGCATCGTCGCCTGTCACGCCTCCGGAAGTCACCGAAGGGAAGCTACACGACCGCCTGTCCGGGGATCACGCGATTCCGGCAGCCCAGGTCCCGTTGGGACCCATGGTCAGACTTCGATCGCGAAGAGGTTGAGCGGCTCTTCGACGCCTTTGAGGATGTGGCTGCCGAGCGGCGTAGTGACGATGCCCGGTTTGTTCCTGACGTTGTCGTACACCGACTCCGAGACGCCGATCGTGCCCGGTTCGAGCGCGTTCTGGATGCGGGAAGCGATGTTCACACCGTCGCCGTGGACGTCACCGCCTTCTCGAATGACCTCACCGAGGTGGATGCCCACCCGCACCTGATACCGACCGTCCTCGGCGACCGATCGTTGAATCTCCTGGGCACTCTCGACTGCGTCGGAAACCGACGGAAAGCTCGCGAGGACGCCGTCACCGAGCAACTTGAGAAGTCGCCCGCCATGGGCTGCGAGCGACGTGCGATGGATCTGCTCATTCGCATGGACCACCGCCATTGTCGCCGCCTCGTCCGCGCCCATCATCGAGGTGAACCCGACGATGTCCGAGAAGAAGATCGCCGCAAGGCCGCGGTCACGCTCGGCCACCACGGGTGTGCGGATCGCCTCGTCGAGATAATGGCGCTTGCCTTCGAGCGCCCGCTGGTACTCGTCCTTCGACAGAATCATCTCGTCGAGCTCGAAGTCGGTTCGGAGGAAGTTCTCGATCCACGCCGACAGCAGGTTCGGGTCGACAGCAACCGCGTCCCTGATGAAGTGCACGTCGATGTTGATGCATACGGCACCGACCAGTCCGTAGTCGGGCCTGTGGATCGCGATCGTCGTGCACTTGAAGGTCCTCGAGCCGATGTTGAGCTCGTAGTTGACCTTGTCCTCGCCCTTCTGCCGTCTCGTCTTCAGGTCGAGCACGAGGTTTGTCGCACCCGAGCCGACCGACCGCCCGGTGACTTCGCCGTTCTCGATCGCAACCAGGGACCGCGACGGGTTCACCAGATTGTGGAGAAGGATCTCAATCCCGGTGTTCGGGAACGAACGACCAATGTCGTGGACGAGCCGCCGGTAGTTCTCGAGGAACCGGTCGTTGTCCTGGATGATCCGGTCGCCCTGATAGGCGGCGTAGAGCTCCTTGTAGCGGGCGAGGGGACCGCTGTGGAAGGTCTCCCGCACGAGGTTCTGTTCGCCGATGACGACGAGCTCGCCAGCCGCGCGGGGGTTGCGATTCGCGAGGAAGTACTCGACGGCTTCCATGAAGGCATCGGCGTTGAAGAACACGTGTCCTGCGTCGTTCACACCGAAGGGGTAGAAGTCGTATTCCTCGAGCCGCGTGAAACGATCCGTGTCCACCGCGTCGCCGCTGTCGCGCGCGCCATGCCGGCGACCGACGATGTACGCGATGGCTGCTGACGCCACTACGGCGACCACGATTGCGACGATCGCGACCGGACCCACGCCACCCTCCTTCACAAGGCTTCGCCCAAATGTACCACCGACCGCTTTTGGCAGATCGGGCGGCCCGCTACTGTGGCGAGCCATGTCGCTGGTCACGATCACCTCAGGTGACTTCACCTTCACGGGGCGCCTCGAGGAGGAGCACGCTCCTCTGACGACCACCTGGTTCAAGGCGCAACTTCCTTTCCACAGCAGCGTGGTCCACGCGAGATGGAGCGGTGAGGCGGTATGGATCCCGCTCGGCGACCTCGAGTCGGGGCTCCCGTTCGAGAACCACACGGTGTACCCGTCACGCGGGGACCTGCTGTTCTACCCGGGCGGTATCAGCGAGACGGAGTTGCTGTTCCCCTACGGGAGTGCCACATTCGCGAGCAAGGCTGGAGCTCTCGCGGGGAACCACTTCATCACGCTGACCTCGGGGCAGGAAAGGCTCCTCGAGTTCGGGAACCACGTGCTCTACCGCGGCGAGCAACCGATCACGTTCGAGCTCGACGGCTGACGATCCTGCTGGAATCTCGTACCCGGACCGTCGCGGGCTTCAGCCGAGAGGAGTGAGTGCAGTGGGTTGGGGAGACCTCATGTTCCGGTTCGAAGGGCGCATCGGCCGCGCACGCTTCTGGACGGGATACGTCTACGTGATTGTGATCCTCATCGTTGTGACGGCGTATGGGCTGGCGAATCGCTCAGCACAGGGATACGCCGTGTTCGCCGTTGGCTACGTCGTGACGTTCTGGTCATCGCTCGCGCTGTACGTCAAGCGCTTCCACGATCGTGACAAGTCGGGCTGGTGGGCGGTGATCGGCCTCGTTCCGGTGATCGGCCCCATCTGGATGACGATCGAACACGGGTTCCTCCCGGGCACCCGGGGCCCGAACCAGTACGGTGCGGATCCGCTCGCGTCCTAGAGCTACCACGTGCGGATGTTCCGACCGGGAATGAAGCTGTTCGATGGCACGGCAGATCTTCGGGCCGGGACCCGGCGGACCCTCGATGGCGTTGGAGTGCGTGACCTGAAGTGGCGTACCTCGCTGTATCTTCTTCGTCCTGTCGCGACATTTCGAGGAGGGATTGGAATGCCTTCGATGGGTCTGCGTGCCCGCCATATTGCCGCGCCTGTCAGCCTGCACGTCAGCGTTCTCGTGGTGCTTCTCGCTTCATTGCTGGTCGCATGCGACACCGCGGCGGTGGAGTCCGGGACATCCTTGTCGACCTCCGTAACGACCGGTGCGCTTCCGAACGTCCGGGTTGCGGCCCCCACGGACTGCAACCTAAACGCAGCCTGCGCGCCCGGCATGCGGCTCGTCTACTCGGCAGAGCTCTCAAGTTCCTTGGTGCCAGTCACGATCGATGCGGCGATGACCGTGCTCGACAACGGAGATGCCGACGTGGCGGTCATCTCGAGTCTCGAACCGGACATCGCCCTCGGAGGACGCTCCGACCTCGTGGTCCTCGACGATGACAAGGGAATGATCGGACCCGGGAACATCGTTCCGATCGTCCGGCAGGCGGCCGTCGACTCGACAGGCTCGGAACTCATGACGACGCTCGACGCCATCTCGTCGCTCCTGGAGGAACGACCGCTCGCCCAACTGGTGGCGGACGTTGAAACACTCGGGAGTGAGCAAGCGGCTGCTGCGAAGGCGGTTGCGGGCGCCAACGTGAGCCTTCCCCGCGGGTCCAATGAGGGCACGCTGAAGGTCGGTGCACAGTCGTTCACGGAGAGCCGTGTGCTGGCCCACGTCTACGCAGAAGCGCTCAACTCTGCCGGGTACACCGCCGAGGTTGTGGACATCAACGGATACCGGAGCACCATGCTCTTGTCCATCGTCTTCGGCGATGTCGACCTGACGCCCGAGTATCTCGCCCCGCTCGCCGATTTCATCGCTGGCTACGGCGTCATCGACTGGTCGGACCCCGCGGCTGGGCTCGCCCAGCTCCGCGACCTGATCAGCGCCCGCGATCTTGTCGCCGCCGAAGCCTCTCCCGCGCAGAGCACGAACGCGTTCGTCATGCGGGCAGACAAGGCGCAGGAACTCGGTGTTTCAAACTTGTCGGATCTCGCCGCGTTGCTCCCACGAGCCGAGGCCGTCGCCTTCCCATCTGACTCTCCGACCCTGATGGAGGGTTCAGGACCTGACGACCCCGGCGTGGGAGCATCCGGCGAACGGGTGGTCGACGTCCAGCTGATCCTCCTCGGCCTCGGCTTCGATCCAGGTGAGCCGGACGGCTACTTCGGGCAGCAGACACGTGCCGCCGTCGCCCAGTTCCAACAGTCGCAGGGCCTGCAGGCTGACGGTGTCGTGGGGCCCGCGACGTGGGAGGCGCTCAACAATCCGAATCCGATCGACCCGGGGTTCTTCGAGCCGGAGCCTCCTGCACCCCCCGGAGTCGCACCGCCGTCGACTGAGCGTCCCGACTCTGGATCCGGGAAGGTGGTCTACCTCACATTCGACGATGGCCCGAACGGCACCTACACACCGCAGGTGCTCGACCTCCTCGAGAAGTACGACGCCAAGGCGACCTTCTTCGTCACCGGTCAAAACGTCACGTCCAACCCGGAGCTGTCAGCGAGGATCGCAGATGCGGGGCATTCGGTTCAGAGCCACACGTGGAACCACGCCGACCTCCGCAAGCTCGATCGAGCTACGTTCAATGCCCAGGTCAGGGACACGAACGCGGCGATCGAGAAGGCCGTCGGTGCGAGGCCGTCGTGCCTCCGCCCGCCGTACGGGGCGAGGAACGAACGGGTCACGGGATGGCTGGCGGAGGAGGGCATGCAGATGGTCCTGTGGGATGTCGATCCGCAGGACTGGCGCAAGCCGGGTGCGAACACGATCTACAGCGAGGTGATCGAACACGTGAAGGACGGTTCTGTGATCCTTCTCCACGACGCTGGCGGGAACCGTGACCAGACCGTGCAGGCGCTCAGTCGCATCCTGGAGACGCTATCGAGCAAGGGCTATAGATTCGTTGCAGGGTGCAACTGATCAGAAGCTCGCACGTTCTTCACCGGCCGATGACGGTGGTCGTCGTCACGCTCGCCATGTTCGTTTCTTCGTGCAGCGCCTCGTCGGATGTGACCTCTACCACGACCACCACGACCACCTCGACCACGACGACGACCTTTCCGGTACCGGCGGGTCTCGAGCCAGCCATTCCAGGGCACAACGATCTGTCGGCAGACCGGATCAACGTCGTGTTCGCGCCGTGGGGGTGGGACGACCTCGCCGACTTCCGAATGTACGTCGACGCCGTTGTGGGGTGGTCGGGTGCTGTTACTGGTTTCAACGACAAAGCCTGGATCGCGGCGCCGGACGACGAGGTGGTATCGGGAGATCTCGGTGTGTTCGGGTTCGAGCCGTTCCGATCGAACCGAGACCTGTTCAACGTGTGGGTCACGGCGACGGGGCCACCGGAACCGGCTGGTTGGCTCAACACTGAGGACGAACCCTTCGACTTGGCCGACATGAGCATCGTGACGCTCGCATGGGATCCCGAACGAGCTGTGCCTGGGATCACCTCGGTGTCGGGGCAGGACACGCAGTTCCACGAACCGGAACCCCTCGTGCGACTCAGCGACGACCCGTTCGCGAATGTGATGGTGAACGTGCAGCCGTGGGCCGTTGTTGAGGCGATTCGTACGACGACGCATGAACTCGGCCACGCGTTGTTCGGACTCCAGGACGAGTACATCGGACGCCTCGGTGGGGACGGGGTCCCGCGTGACGACGTATGGCCTTCGTGCGCGCATTCGTTGGAGACCGCGGAGGCGTGGTGGGCGGATGCGATCGGGGAGTACGACCCCATGATCGACGTGTGGATCGAGGAGATGAATGCTGCCGGTCTCGGCGAGACGATCGATCCCGCAGGCATCCGGGAGGCGAACCGTACGGGCTACGTTGCCGGAGGATGCTTCGGAGAGCCAAAGACCTTTCGGTCAGCGGAGGACACGTTGATGGGGTTCGAGTCGCCCGCGTTCGGCATCACCAACCGCAGGTGGGCCGAGCAGATCCTCGGATTGTGGGAGGGATGAGGTGGGCGTGACTCGCCAGCTCTCGCCGTCGCGTCGGCGTATCGGTGTGACGCTGTTCGTGCTGCACCTGATCCTGCCCCTGATTGCCTTGGTGGTCGTCCCGCTTCTCGGACTGCCGGAGGGGATCAATGCCGTGCTGTTCGGCCTGTCGGTCGTTGGTGGGCCGGATGTCCTGATCGTGGCGTCGATCGCGGTCCTCGGGAAGGACGGCGTGGTCGGGCTGATGTCGAAGTTCGGCCGGATCGTCCGCCGAGTCACGAAGTGGGATCAGGTGACGAGGACGCGGTACATGGTGGGGCTTTGGGTGTTGGTGGTGTCCCTCGCCGCCCCAACGCTCATCCTGCTCTTCCGGCACGACTCGATCGAGAGCATCGGCGGCGTACCGGGATGGGGTTTCTGGGTGTTGTTGGCGTCCACGTTCGCGTTCATCGGGGCGATCATCTCGATGGGAGCCCCGATGTGGTCCCGCATCGAAGCGATCTTCAATTGGGACGCCGAGATCGTGCTCCCAGAGAGGGTCGACTGAGTCACGGCCGCTCATCGACGGCGTAGATCTCCCATTCGTCGGGAACGCCCTTCAGCGCGTGGCTGCCGCGGGATGAGAAGGAGATCCCCGATCCCGCGACGAGGTCCTTGACCGTTCGCGAGACGAGCACCTCGGAAGGCCCAGCCAACGCGGACACTCGTGAAGCGATGTGAACGGCGAGACCGGCGATGTCATCGTCGACCTTCTCGATTTCACCGGTGTGGAGGCCGACTCGTACCTCGATGTCGAGAGGATCCACCGCTTCGGTGATGGCCTTCCCGCAACGGATCGCCCGCGCTGGCCCGTCGAATGTCGCGAGGAATCCGTCGCCCGTGGTCTTGACCTCGCTGCCACGCCATGTCGCCAGCTTGCTTCGCACGATCTCGTCGTGGCGACGGAGGAGGTCGCGCCAGCGTTGGTCGCCCAACACCGCTGCCCGGTCCGTCGAATCGACGATGTCCGTGAACATCACCGTCGACACGACGCGATCCGGCACGGCTGAGACCCGGTGTCCGGTGACGAACTCCTCGATCTCGTCGAGCATCTGCGCCGTATCACCCGCCCAGAAGAAGTGATCGGCACCTGGAAGGGCCACCATCCGCGCGCCCTTGATCGTCCGAGCGATGTATTCCCCCTCGTGGAATCGTGGGTCGTTGACCCGGTACACCAGGAGGGTCGGCACCCGGATCGAGGGAAGAATCGGCGTGACGTCCACTTCGGCGCTCATACGTGTGAGCGCCGCGGCCGCCTTCGGGCTTGCCGAGAGCCGCTGGTATCGGACGAACCACTTGCGAAACGCTTCGTCGTCGGCCCTGCTCGGGGCGTAGTAGTCGACGGTCTGTTCCCCCCACGTTCGTTCGATGTTCCTGACGTCCTCGGCGATCTGTTCGGGAGTCGTGCCCCACGGATAGTCCTCAGACTTCAGCGACTTGGCCCGGCAGCCCGTCAGGATCAGCGCCTCGGTACGTGAGGGGTGTGTTGCCGCGAACAACATGCACATGTTGCCCCCCTCCGAATGACCGAACAGCGTTGCCGACTCGGATCCCACGGCATCCATGACCGCCCGCACGTCGTCCATGCGCACTTCGAGCGACGGAAGATGATCGAGCGGGACAGGATCGGACAGTCCGGTGCCTCTCTTGTCGAAGATGATCAGCCTGGAGAACGACGCGATGCGTTCGAGGAAACGGGTCATGCTCGGGTCATCCCACATCACCTCGATGTTGGAGACAAACCCCGGCACGTGTACAACGTCCCTTGGCCCATCACCGATGACCTGATAGGCGATGTTGACGTCACCGCTCTTCGCGTACCGAGTCTCTGGCATTGCGGTGGCGTCTCCCTTGTGCCTGGGGCGTGGCCGGTTCCGACGCTTCCTCGGCAACGCTCCAGGCATCGTACCGAAGTCAACGAGCCCGCGAAGGAGGGGGAACCCGAGTGAACCGGGTACCCCCTCGATCGTTTTCCCCCTGATCGTGGCTACTGCATCATCCGACTGCAGTTGCGAATGCCTTGGCGATCTTCCGGTGGCCGCTGTCGTCCGGGTGGAGACAGTCGGTTCCACCGACCCAGTCGTCACTGCCGAGCAGCCCGTACGTTTCGACGACGGTGACGCCGCCCACGCCAGCTGCGACCCCTCGGATGATGTCGTTCAGCCCGCCTGGCAGACCCAGTCCACCTTCGAGCACGACGTCTCCAAGCGGTGCGATCGGTGACAGGTAACACGTCCACAATGGGTTGTCGTATGTCATGATCGCGATCTCAGCATCTGGAGCGACAGCCCTGAGCGTTCCGAGGATCGTCCCCAGATTCCCTTGATATGCCGCGAACAGCGTCGTAATGGTGTTAACGCAGTTCTCGTCCACGCCCCCCGCGCACGCCTCGATCACCGGACGGAACAGGTCGTTGCCGCCGATCGTGACCGTGATGAATTCCACGTTGTTGTTCGGATCGCCATCCGATTGCCGTGCCACGATCTCCGAAACCGCCCGTCCGAGTTGCGTTGCGATCAGGTCGCCGCTCTTCGCGCCTCCAACTGCGAGATTCATCAGATCCAGGTGGGGGCAAGCTTCTGCCTCGTCACCGTTGCAGTCATTCGCCGTCAGGTAGCGGGCCAATCGCGACGGGTACGCCGTGTTCGTGCTGTTCGCCCCTGAGCCAGCTGGTACGGAATCCCCCAATGCGAGGTAGACCGGACCGTCGGGCTCGTCCGCGATTGCGGGTGTCACAAGCGCCGTGAAGGCAAGTGCTGCCGCAGCGACGATGGTCAATATGCGTCGCATGTCTGTGTATCTCCTCCCAGCGTCCGAGTTTCGGTCGCTGCTCGAAGTGTTCCCGAAGGCCATGCATCGCGGAATCGGGGATCACCCCCATACGGGTCGGTTCAGGGGGATCCCCGATAGCGGGTGCGCGATCCCTCTGTCACGCTCTGGGCATGAGGACGACTCCAGCGATCGAGAGCCGAGGGCGGATGAGCCTTTACGGCATCAAGCCCCGCTTCGTGCGCGCGCTGGGTCCCGCTCGGGACTGGCTCGACGAGTGGAACGTCCAGCCGACGACGGTCACGCTCCTCGCGATTCCGGTCGAACTCACCGCCGCCGCGTGTCTCATGCTCGGGTCCACATTTCCGCGGTTCCTCGTCGCAGTCCCGGTGCTGGCTGCCGTCTGGATGGGACTCAATGCGCTCGATGGGAACCTTGCCCGGTCGACGGGTCGATCGTCGTCCCGCGGCGCCGCCCTCAACGAGCTGGTTGATCGCCTCGGGGATGTCATGGTTGTCGGGGTGGCGTTCCTGATTACCCCCGTGTGGGTTTCGTCGGTACTTGCTGTCGGAATCTTCGGTACCGAACTGGTCGCGTTGATCGGCTGGGCGACCACCCAGCAGCGTCACTTCCCGGGACCGATGGGAAAGCCGGATCGAGCGGCCGTCCTGTCTGTCGGAGCGATCATCGCGATCGTGTGGTGGCCAGCATTGAGCATTGCTTTCGCCGTGATGGCTGTCGGCTCCCTCGTCGGTGTCGTCGTCCGGATCAAGTCGGTGATCGCAGCCGCGTCCGTGGCCGACCTCGGTGGTGCGGCATGACGATGCTCATGCGGGGAGCTTCGAGTCTCGGCCTCGTGCTCGCGGTCTCTGGCACGTCGATCGCAGCCGTACAGGTAGCTCGACACCGACCAATCGTTGGCTCCACCCTCGCGAAACGTTGGATGACGTGGGCGGTCCTCGCCCCGATCTGGCTCGCGGCGTCCGTGTGGACCGCGGGTCGCGTGGTGACTCTCACGGCGTTCGCCGTCGTGGGTGCGGTCGAGTTCGGGCGCCTGGTCCGCTCCTTCACCGTCGGCGATCGCTGCATGCTCGCCGTAACGGCGTCGATGTCCGTCGTGGCATCGAGCGCCCTTGGGGTCGACCCATTGGTCCTGGCCGTGATCGTGGCGCTGAGCAGTCTGGCTGTTCCCCTCCTGTCGCAGGACGTCGTCGACGGGCCGAGCCGGATAGGTGGCGTTGCGATCGGGTTCATCTTCGTCGTCCTTCCCTTCGTGCTGCTCGATGGGTTCGCGACGCGGTTCGGCGGCGCAGCATTCTTCACGGTCGGCCTCGCGGTCGCGCTGAGCGACGTCGCCGCCTTCGCATTGGGCTCGACGATCGGTCGTCGACGGATCGCACCCGTCCTGTCACCCAACAAGACCATGGCTGGCACCGTCGGGAATCTGATTGGCTCGGTGAGCGGCGTCGGGCTTGCGGTGGCCGCGGGCATCGCCCCGCTGTCGCTGTGGTGGATCGCACCGGTCGTCGCGTTCGGAGCGATCGCTGGCGATCTGTTCGTCTCCCTCCTGAAGCGCGAGGCCGGTGTGAAGGACGCTGGTTCGTGGCTTCCCGGCTTCGGCGGATTGCTCGACCGCATCGACTCTCTGCTCGTGACCTCGCTGCTGGTGTTCGCGGTCACCGGCATAGGGGGGATCTGATGAACCGCCGCCGCTGGCTCAGGCTGACAGGCGCGATGAGGCGCGTCTGGGCGCTGACCGTCTGGCAATGCCTTGTCCTCCTGTGGTGCCGTCGCGTGAGAATCGAAGGGCGCGGCAACATCCCAAGGAGACCGGTCATCGTCGTGGCAAATCATGCGAGCCATGCGGACACGGTGCTGCTGCAGTACGTCCTCGCGACATGCCACGACCGGCCGGTGCTCGTTGCTGGCGCCGAGGACTACTGGTTCCGGCGTCGCTCTGTCGGCCTACTCGCTCGCACTCTCGGGGTGTTCGCGTTTCCCCGTAAGGGAGCGGTTGGCGTAGCCAGGGCTCGTCGAGCGCTCGAATTGGGAGCTTCGGTCGTCCTGTTCCCGCAGGGGTCGCGGTCTGGTGGTCGATTCCGCGCCGGAGTCGGACGGATTGCGACGGTCTCGCACGCCCCGGTTGTCCCCATTCATCTCGAGGGACCGTCGAACCTGCTTCCGAAGGGCCGCCACTGGCCCCGGCGCGCCCGCGTTGTCATCCGGATCGGGGAACCGACGTTCATCGGACAGGACGAGACGCCAGAGCGCTTCGCGGAACGGTTGGAGCGAATCGTCCAGCACGAGCTCGAGGTCGCGGCATGAGTTGGCTGATCGGAGTTGTGGCAGTGGCTCTGGTCGTGTGGGCGTTCGCGGAGGCGTTCGTGTGGCCCGTCGTCCCGGACTTCGCCTTGGCGGCGGCAGCGTTTCTCCTACCAGAGGGCGCAGTCACATTCACGATCTGGACGGTCGTCGGTTCGGTGGTTGGCGGCGTGACGGCGATCACCGCCTATCGGCATGGGTTTCGATGGCCGCTTCCGACGGTGACGTCCAAGATGAAGAGCACCGTGGCCAGCTGGCTCACCGTGGGGCCGATCGGACTCTTCAACCAACCCCTCACGGCGGTCCCCTACAAGGTGTTCGTGGTGGAGGGCGCGCGGCGGGGGTTCCCAAGGAGCGCATGGGCGTGGTGGACCGCTCTCTTTCGCGGCACCCGGATGGCGATGGTGACGTTCCTCGCGGTCCTGGGGTCACGGGCGATCGAGAGTGCTGCGCCATCGAATGTGGTGGCAGCCCGGTCGGTGGTGCTCGCGATCGGGCTCTTCCTGTTCGTCATGGGGTGGCGATTCGCGTGGAGTTTCTGGTCGGATTCGCCACCATCAGGCAACGTCGAGGTCGAAACGCGTACGATGCAGCCATGACCGATAGACGGGGCGATACGAAGCACGTCCAACCCGTCGAGCGGGTACTCCTCTGGTTCGCGCTCGCGTTCCGGGTGCTCGGATACATCTGGCTTGCGATTCTCGCGGTTGCCGCCCTCGCAACAGACGAGGGCGCAAATCACACCATCGTCGTCGTGATGATGATCGGGGCAGGTCTGTGGACCGTTCTGACCGTCCTTCTTTCCCGAAAGCGTGGGCTCATCAAGCGTCGGTGGTTCGTCGTGGCCGACGGTGTCGTAGCCCTGCTCGTCGCGAGCGCGTCGTACTTCGCGGGAGCCAAGAGCAACCTGCACGGCGGATATCCCATCTCATGGTTGGCGATCGTCGCCTATGCCTACGAGGCGAAATGGACCATGGCGGCGAGCCTCGCCCTGTTCGTCAACCAGTGGGTGGGCATGGACATCGAAGGGACGCGCACCCTTCCCGACAAACTCGGCGCGATCGTCTTCCCGATCTATGGGGCGATCGTCGGGTACGGGTTTGATCAGATCCGACACCGTGACTTCCTCTGGCGCCAGGCCGAGGACGAGCTTGCCTACCAGAACGCGCGGCAGGCCCGATCCGATGAGCAGAAGAAGCTTGCAGACCAGCTTCACGACTCGGTGCTGCAGTCCATGCACGCTATCCAGTCCGAGCCTCACGATGCGGAGAAGGTGGAGTACATCGCACGTCGCCAGGAGCGGGAGTTGCGAAAGACCATCCGCGCACTTCAGTCGGACTACGAGGAGCCATTCATCACCGCAATGTTCGCGGCGCGCGACGACGTCGAGGACCTCTATCGGACACGGATCGAGATGGTGTGTGGTTACGACGCGGAAATGACATCTCGACTGGGCGCCCTCGTCGAGGCGACTCGCGAAGCGATGATGAATGCAGCGAAACACTCAGGTTCGGCCATCATTCGAACTCACTGTGCGGAGTCGAACGGCGCGATCACCGTCCTCGTGCGGGACGAGGGATCAGGCTTCGACACGACGGCGATCGTGCCGAAGTCGATCGGTCGACGGCTCGAGCCGTTCGGGGGCACCGTGACCTTTTCGTCGACAGACGAGTTCGGCACTGAGGTCGAGATGACCCTGCCCAAGGGCGTTTGAGATGCCGACCGTGTACCTCGTTGACGACCACGAAATCGCTCGCGCGGGGACAAAAGCCCTCCTCGAGGGGTTCGACGTCGTCGGTGAGGCGTCGAACAGCGAGGACGGCATTCGCGGAGTTCTCGAGACGAAACCGGACATCGTCCTGGTCGATGTCCACATGGAACGCCGACGCGCAGGTGCATCCCTGGTACGCGCCGTGAAGCGGAACGAGCCCTCCATCCTGTGCCTTGCGTTGAGCGTGTCACAGTCGCGCATCGATGTCGCGACACTGTTTGCGGCGGGGGTCGACGGGTACATCACCAAGCAGGCCTCGCGCGATGAGCTCACGGCGGCCATTCGGAGCGCCCTCGACGGAGGAAATCCCGTTTCGCCTGACGTCGCCCAGTTCATGCTCGAGCTCGACGACGAGATGATCAAGATCGAGAGCCTCAAGCGACTCACATCCCGCGAGCGCGAGGTGGTCGACGTCCTCGCAAAGGGATACACGTACCGACAGTCGGCTTCGAAGCTCGGGATGAAGGTGAAGACGCTCGAGACCCACGTCTCGCACATCTTCGAGAAGCTCGGTGTCGCGACGCGCTCGGAGCTGTCCTATCTCGTTCAGGACCTGGATCCAGACGACGCGCTGTTCGAGGACATCGGCGACGAAGCCGGCTGATCGGGCTACGCGCCGATCTTCGTGATCATCGCCCAAACGGCAACAAGCAAGATCGCGATATCGCCCCAACCTGCGAAGCGCCACCTGCTGAACGTAGCTGGCCTCGCAGTGCCCGTCGTCTTCAGTTCGTCGATCATCGCTTCTCCCGCCTTGCGGGAGACGAGGCCCTCCCACGCGCCAGATACCACGATCGCCGCGACGGCGATCCAGATGAACGTGTCTCCCCAGCCCCACGCGTCCTCGGTGAGAACCAAGCCGATTCCTGATCCCACCACGATGACGAACGCGACTCCGAAGTACACGCTTGCCTTCTCATAGATGAGCTCGAGTGCGCGGCCGTTGGCTTCGCCTCCAGCCCTCGCAAGCCGACCTCCGGCGTAGATACCGAACAGGCCGCCGCCGATCCAGCCGGCGACGCCGATGATGTGCAGGAAGAGCAATCCATCTTCCACCGCGGACTCCTTCGCGTCGATGTCCACCCGCTGAAACGCAGCAGTGGACGTCTCTAGGGTGGTGCCACACTACCTGCGCGACCAACACGGCGCCGGGATGTCGAGGGAGGCTGGGGTGCTCGCGTCACGCGATCGGAAGGCCAGAAACCGCCTGTATTCGGCGTGGTTGCGGATGCTCGACTTCGGGACTGCGCCGGGTGACAGTCCGCAGCAGCGGGAGGTCAAGCGACTCGTCGTTGCGGTTCTGTGGCTGTCCATACCATCGACCTCGGTTTGGGTTGCGATGAACCTCGCCGAAGGAGCACCGTGGGGCGCGGTGTCGCTGGCGCTGGTCGCGCTCATGAGCGTCGTGACCCTCGCCGTCATCCGGATACGTCCAGGGGCATTCTCGACCGTTATCCAGTTCGTGTTCCTTGGCAACAACCTCGGTGCGCTCGCTCAGACGCTCTTGTTCGGGGGTCTCATCGCTTCCGGCTGGAACATGATTTGGGCTTTCCTCAGCGTTCTTGGCGCGCTTCTGGTTTCGGGGTACCGAGTCGCGTCGATCTGGCTCGGGGCCTTTGTCGCTTCCGTCCTCCTCGGCGTCATCATCCCCAACTACTGGGAAGGCTTGTACGAACTGGAGAACGTCACTGCGACTGCCGTCGCCAATCTGCTCACGGTGATGGTTGCGGTGTTCTTGTTGTTGGTGTACTTCATCCGTCAGCGTGATCGATTCCAAAGGGAGTCGGATGATCTGCTGTTGAACATCCTTCCTGAATCGATCGCCGAGCGCCTCAAGGCGGGGGAGGGCGTGATCGCCGATCGCGTCGATCACGTGTCCGTGCTGTTCGCGGATCTCGTGGATTCGACGCCCCTCTCCCAGCGTTTGTCCCCAACGGAACTGGTCGTCTTCCTCGACGGGATCTTCACCAAGTTCGACGACCTCGCCGACGAGCTCGGGCTGGAGAAGATCAAGACGATCGGGGATGCGTACATGGTGGTGGGAGGGTTGCCAGAAGAACGCGAGGACCACCTCGAGGCGATTGCGGAACTGGCACTGCGGATGCAGGATCAGATTGCCGACCATCCTGCCGCGAATGGCACACCGCTGCAGATGCGGTACGGGATCCACACCGGCCCGGTCGTGGCTGGCGTGATCGGGCGGAGGAAGTTCAGCTACGACCTCTGGGGGGACACCGTCAATACGGCTGCCCGAATGGAATCGCACGGCGTTCCCGGTCGCATTCACGTGACAGGGTCCGTGCGAACCGGACTCGAGGATGCGTTCACATTCGAAGAGCGGGGAACGGTGGAGATCAAGGGGAAGGGGTCCCTGACGACCCACTTCCTCACGGGACGGCGCGATCATGACGGGGAGGCTTGACCCATGAAGCTCAACGCAATCGGGATCCTGACCGCCGACATCGAGGAATCGATCCGGTTCTACTCCTTGCTCGGCGTGTCGTTCGGCGAGTACACACCCGGACAAGGGCACTGCGAGGCAGACCTCGGCGGATTCCGACTGATGCTGGACACGTACGAGACCGCCGCTGCATTCATCGACGACTTCACGCCGCCGATCGGGAACGACCAGATGTCGCTGGCGGTCGAGGCGACGTCGCCCGAGGAGGTCGACGAAACCCACGCCGCGGTGCTTGCGGCTGGGTTTCGCTCGGTGCGGGAGCCATTCGACGCCTTCTGGGGCCAGCGGTATGCGACGGTGCTCGATCCCGACGGCAACGCCGTGGATATCTACGCAGGGCTCACCGCGGGGTGATCGAACCGTTGGAGGCTCGATTGCCTCTCAACGCTTGCGATCCCGATACCGCGCCACGGCCTCGCGATGGTCGATGATCGTGGGCGGATAGCCACTGCGCGTCCGACTTTCAGGCGACGGGTCGTGGACGTCATCGACCCACCACGCGGACAGCTCAGGGACCCAGGTGGTGATGTATCCGCCACTCGGATCGTGGCGACGTGATTGGAGCGTCGGGTTCAGCATCCTCCAGGGATTCGTGTCGACGCCTACCCCGGCTACCCATTGCCACCCAAGCTGGTTGTTCGCGACGTCGAAGTCCGTGAGCCACGCACGGAACCACTCGGCACCGACCCGCCAGTCCTGCAGGAGGTGCTTCGTGAGGAAGCTCGCGGTGATCATCCGGGCGCGGTTCGGCATCCAGCCTGTCTCCGTGAGCTGGCGCATCGCCGCGTCCACCACCGGGTAGCCGGTGCGCCCCTCGCGCCACGCGTCGAGGGCCTCGTCGTCGACGATCCACCGGATGGGGTCGCTTCGCAGGCCTTGGTGTTCAAGGTCGGGACGGTGGAAGAGCAGCTGGTGGTTGAAGTCCCGCCAGGCGACCTGCCGAACGAACTCGTCGGCGCCGTGTCCGAGGGCTGCGTCGACGACCTCAACGGCTGAGAGCTCGCCGAAACTGAGTGCTTCAGAGACCCGAGACGTGGATCCGTCCACAAGCTCATCGCGCGTGTCGCCGTACGAGCGTGCCAAGTCGATCCACGCATCGAAGCGCTTCCGCGCGGCGCGCTCCCCGCCGTTCCGTCTTTGCGGTGATGTTCCGAGCGTCGGAGGATCGGGGATCGGCTGCCCGTTGACCGAGTGGGGCCGGAGGGCCGATGGCAGTTGGTGGATCGGGCGCCGTTCCTCGGTTCGCCACCGTTCGTGATACGGCGTGAACCGCTGGTAGTAGTCGGCGGACACGGGGGTGACCGCGTGAGGATCGATGACCGTGATCGACGTGTGCTCGATGATCGGGACGCCAAGCGACGCACGCAGGTCGGCGACGCGCCGCTGGGAGAGCTCATCGGCGTCACGCCCGATGTGGACTCTCCCTGCCCGGACCTCGTCGACCACCTTTCGAACTTCGGTATCGAACGAACCTGCGCGGTACACGAGGGAGCTCCCGAGTTCGCGCAGCGACCGATCGAGGTCGCGGAGGCTCTCGTGCAGGTAGGCCTTCTGGTTCGGGGACATGTGCACCGAATCGTCCGAGACGAAGAGGGGGACGACATCGGTACCAGCCCCTGCAAGAACGGGGTTGTCTGCGATTCGGAGATCGCGCATCAATACGGCGACTTCGGGCATCAGCTATCTAGGAGGCGGAAGCGTCGAGGGTCGCCGCAAACCGGGCGAGGTTCGCACGCCAGATACGCCGGAGCACCGGCTTGGCCACTATCCCGGCGAGACGGCCTCCCAGGTACCACGGGAATCGGAGATCCTCCTGCCACGTGAATCGTGTTCCCGTCGCCGTGCTTGCAAGTCGGAATTCTCCCTTTCCGGAGACGACGCCGTGGTGGGACACCCCGATCGTGGACGGTGGTCCCCATTGCTCGACGATGATCCTGTCGAGTGTGGTGAAGGGTCCGACGCGTGTGAGCACGTCCATCGTCGTGCCGACGCCGGAAGTTTGGCCGTCCTTGAATTCGATGGACTCGGCGTCGGCCATCCACTCGGCGTGGCGGTCGAGCTGGCTGACCGCATCCCACACCTTCTCACGTGGATGGGGGAGGTCGATGGAGACTTCGATTCGGTTCATCATGGTTGGATACGGATCCCGCGGGTGATTCGGATGCGAGAACCTCGATCCGCAGGCTCCCTCGGCTCGATTGCGGATTCAATCCGAAACCTATGCTGGCCCCGTATTGCCAGGTAACCACCCTGCAACCTTTGGAGAGTCTCGTGGCATCCAGCGTAACCGTCAGCACCCAAAGCTTCTCTCGACTCCGCATCTACAACATCGGAATGGGTGCTCTGCACTTTGTCCAGGGCGTTCTTGTATTGATCCTGGCAACGGACTTCACGCTGCCGGTCACCGCGACCTACCTGCTGGGCCCTCCCGGTACGTCGGATTCGGAGCAGGTCGTGTTGTTCAACCTCTCGGTGGCATGGGGCGTCGCGTCGTTCCTGTTCCTCTCTGCTGCGTTTCATCTGATCGTCGCGACCATCGGTGCCAACCGGTACAAGAGCCAACTCGAGCGGGGCCAGAACCAGTTCCGTTGGATCGAGTATGCGCTGTCCTCGTCGATCATGATCGTCCTGATCGCGATGCTCCCGGGCATCTACGACGTCGCTGCGCTCATCGGGCTCTTTGGCGTGAATGCAGGGATGATCTTCATGGGGTCGATCCAGGAGCGTTACGAGCAGCCGGGTGGCTCACTGATGCCGTTCTGGCTCGGGAGCGTGCTCGGCATCGTCCCGTGGGTTGCCATTGGCATCTATCTCCTGTCACCGGGAAGTGACGCGAGCGCGCCGGGGTTCGTTTATGCGATCTTCATCTCGCTCTTCGTCTTCTTCAACAGCTTCGCGATCACGCAGCTCCTCCAGTACAAGAAGATCGGTCCCTGGAGGAACTACCTCGTTGGGGAGAGGACGTACATCCTGCTCAGCCTGCTCGCGAAGTCAGCCCTCGCGTGGCAGGTGTTCGCGGGGACGCTCGTACCGCCGACCTGACACGGACTGACGGATCAGCCCGTTCGTGCGAGTCGGTGCAGCTTGAGGTGGATCGTGACGCCCGGGCGCGGATAGACCGGTATCCACATCTCGTGAGCACCGAAGCCGGTGACCGCCAGACGGGCCCTGGGCCTTGCGAGCACGGCGACGGCCAACACCGCGAGCCCGAGCAGCATCAACGTTCCCCCCATGAACCCGATCGCGGCGAAGAAGTCGCCGAATCCGGTGAGGGGAAGCGTCTCGAGGGTCGTATCGCCGACGTCGCCACCATCGTCCCCGCCCCCGCCGCCTCCTCCTTCTCCGGATGTGGTCGTCGAAGCGGACGGGTCGGAGGTGGTCGATGAACCGCCTGAAGTGGTCGTCGTGTCGCCCGAGGTTGTCGTGGTCGAGGGATCCGTCGTGGTGGTCGATGTCGACGTGATCGTTGTGCCTGAGACGTCCGTGGTGGTCGTCGTGTCGCCGGGCTGCGTCGTTGTCGTCGTCGTGTCGTCCGTGTAGCTCACTGACCAGTGGGACACGCCCTTCCCGCTCGAGTGGGTGATCACGATGGTCTTTTGAGGAGGATCGACGGTGACGTACTCCGCGCCGGATCCGTTGTTGACGCTGCCGGCCTTCACGCAGTAGCCGTCGATGAGCTTGCCGTCGGGTGCCGTCACCGTGACCGACGAAGGTTCGCCAGAGACTTCGACCTTGCCACTGTCGAGGCCGCCGCAGATGTCAGATGCCTGGGCAACGCTGATGGACGCGCCGAAGACGAAGAGAAATGTGCCCAGCAAGATCAGTACTCGCCTCACGGCGCGCCTCCCCTGCCACCCGGAGTTGATTGCCGCCCGGTATCAATGGCAGTGCAGCGCCCACCTGCACCCCCTCACCCTACCTCACCGAAACGGGCGGTGTGGCTGCTCTCCGCGTCCGTTTTTCGCTAGGTGGCTCGGGTAGCTGACTCGAGCCAACGGGCTCGGAACGACGCCGCGAGATCCTGGTCGATGATCGTCGCCGCTATCGCTTCGGTGCGATCAGGAGCGTCACCCGGAGACCCGGTCACTCGTGCCAGCGACCAGGCAGCCTGGAACCCGGTCCAGGCATGACCCTGCTCATCGGCGGCGTCGATGGAATCCCGCAGGCGGGATTGGGCCGCGTCCGTGTCGCTGAGCGCTTCTTGGAGCTCTCCGTCAGCGAGCGCTATCGAGGGGATTGCGACGGTAAGTCCCTTGGTGGTCGCGAACTCTCGCGCCTCCTCGATGATCGTTGAAGCACGATCGAGATCCCTGGTGACCGTGAGCGCTCGGGCCAACCCGACGAGGAGACGCGTGCGATCGAGGTATTGCACGACTGCGGGGGCAGCGATGCCTCTGGTGAATGCGTCGGCTGCGGTCGCCGAATCGCCGTTCAGGAAGTGTGCGAGGCTCAGGTAGTACCAAGAGGACGATGCGTAGTAGTCGCCCATCGGGCCCTCACCGATCCGTGTCTCGGCGAGAAGGGAGATCGACCTCGGCCGGTCACCCATGAGGGCATACACGGCCGCCATTCCGGAGGTTCCGAGAGCCTCGACGAAAGGCTGCCCGAACTGCTGCGCAGTTCTCCTCGCTTCCATGAAGCTGGCCAAGGCTGTCTCGGGATCGCCGACCTCGAGCTGGAGTTGACCGACGGCTGCGTGGGCGTACGGCAGGTTGAACGACGAGAACCGCTCGAGCACGGGCACCTGTTCCGCAGAGGTTTCGAGAGCGCCGCGGTAGTTCCCCCGAGCCCAAAGGATCGACCCGAGGCCGATCATCCTCAGCTCGGCAAACGACTCCTCCATTCCGAGCTGCTCTGCTGCGCCGATGGCGAGATTGAACGATTCCTCCGCCTGGTCGAGGTCGAGCACGAGTGCCTGGTTGATCGCCCGGCGCTTGAGACCCTCGACGCGTATTCGCTCGTCGCCAAGTGCCGCCGCGATCTCTGACGTCGATCGATCGTGGTCGGCAGCTGTTCCAGGGTCGCCGCCGAGGGCAGCGAGCATGCATGCGTTCATGTGGTACTCGAGGAGACCACGCTCGTCGCCTGTCGCCTCTGCGAGGGCGCGCGCCTGGAGGAGATACTTGTTTGCCCCCTCGGCATCTCCTCCGACAGTGGCCGTTGTGTAGGCGAGGTTGTTGAGCGCGGCAACCTGTGCCGTTGGGCGCTCCGCCTGCTCACCGTATTCGAACAGGCGTTGGAATGCCGCTGCGGACTCCGAGAGGTCGGGGAGCAGTGCGTACGCCTGCCCAAGCCCGAGATGTGCGCTTTCGAGCAGCTCGTTGTCCGCGTCGTCGGGTGCATGGTCGATGGCCATGCGGAAGTCCCGGATCGCGTCGGCGAGGGCCATTGCGGTCGTCGCCTGACCGCCGGCCTGGACCAGGAAGGGGAATGCGCTGTCGTAGTCCTCGGCCGCAACGAAGTGTCGAGCGATCTCGGATGCGGCGTCGGGTGCGACCGCCGCGAGGTGTCGCGCGACCTGACCGTGGAGCACGCGTCTGGTCTTCAGCAGCACCGACGAATACGCCGCGTCCTGTAGGAGCGCGTGCCGGAAACGAAGGCGGCCGGGCGTCATCCGGCTCTCGACGAAGACGCCCTGACGAAGAAGCTCTGTGATCGTCTCGGCGAGGTCATCGACATCGACAAGGGCGTGGACGGTGTCGCGCCGGAACTCGGTGCCGAGGACGGACGACACCTGAGCGACAAGCCGTGGCTGCTCATCCAGCCTGTCCAGCCTCGCAACGAGAACTCCAGAGAGGCTGTCCGGGACGCCCTCAATCGTTCCGCCGCGTTCGAGGGAGGTCGCGATCTCCTCGAGGAACAGAGGGTTTCCCGCCGATCTCTCGAGCAGGGCGGCAAGCGCGTCATCGTCGATCTCATGATCCCCCAGGAGGTCCATGATCAACTCGGCGGAAGACGCCTCCCCAAGTGGTTCGAGATGGAGCTCGGTGTACCTATGGCCGTGGTCCCTCGCCGCGCGCTCGTGAACCCTCCACGACGGGTCGTCGCGGTACGGCCGCATCGAGAAGAGGATCCCGATCGGTTCGGTCTCCGTCACCATCAGCAGGTCGGCGATGAGGTCGACCGTGAGGTCGTCTGACCAGTGCAGGTCCTCGAACCCGATGACCAGCGGCCGCTTCGCCGCTTCAGCCGCGACGTAGGCGGAGGCCGCCGCGCGGACGCGAGCGAGTCGAACCGGCGGGGCGAGTGCATCGATGAACGACTGCTCAGCGGCGGGGAGCGATGTGCCAACCGCGTGGGCGATAAGGGTGCTCATGTCGTGCTCGTCGATGCCTTCGCACGCGGCACGGATCTTGGAGAGGTCGTCGATGCCGTCGAGGTCGAACCACCGCTCGAGGAGGTCACGGATGCCCGACATCGGGCGGGATGCGTCGTATGACTGGCTTGCCCCGATCATGAGTGCCATGTCGCCTTCGTCGCCTGGATGTCGGGCCACACCCATTGGCGTGAGTGAACGTCGTGCCCACTCCCGGAGGAGCGCTGACTTGCCGAGGCCAGCCTCGCCGATGACCGAGGCGATCCATCCCGAGTCGCCCTCAAGCCTGCTGACGAGCTCGTCCAGCTTCGCGAGTTCCTCCTCGCGACCCACGAAGGTGTGCTCGAGGTCGTCCTCCGGGGATACGCCGAGGAATGCGGTCGGCCGGTACGTGACGATCGGCTCCGACTTGCCCTTCACCTCGACGGGGCCGAGGTTCTCCGCGGCGAAGGCGCCGTGGGTCAGGGCGTAGGTGCGTTCTGAGATCTGGACGGTTCCCGGCTTCGCCGTCTGCTCCATGCGGGCAGCGATGTTGATGGCATCACCGAGGGCGGTGTATTCGACCCGGAGGTCGGAGCCGACTTCGCCGACCACGACCAGTCCCGTGTTGATTCCGACGCGTACCTCGATCTCGACGCCGAACTGCTCGAGGATCTGCGCCTTGCGTTCTTGCATTCCCTCGATGATGTCGAGCCCGGCGCGTACCGCTCTGATCGGGTCGTCGTCGTGTGCGATCGGTGCACCGAAGAATGCGAGAACGGCGTCGCCGAGCAATTGCGCGAGCGTTCCCTCGTAGCGGTAAATCGGTTCGATGAGTCGGGCGAACGCCGAATTCATCAGGTCGGCCCACTCCTCCGGGTCGAGCTGCTCTGCGGCCGCGGTCGACCCTTTGACGTCGGCAAACAGCATGGTGACCGTGCGTCGCTCGCCAGCCATCGACTTCCCGGCCCTGGCTGACTGGAGCTTCTGGAGCATCTCCGGCGGGATGAGGCGCTCCAGCGCGGTGTCAGCCGTCTTCGTGGGGGGCGCGGTCGCAGCGGGAACTGCGGTGGCGTCGAGTGCCGTGCCGCAATTGGAGCAGAACTTGGCGTCCGCAGGCGAAACATGGGCACAGATGGGGCACGTGATCATCAGCGCGCTGCCACAGTTCGCGCAGAACTTCGCGCCGGGCTGATTCTCATTTCCGCACACGGAACAGTGCATCGCCCCTCCTGACGGTGCCGCGGGCTAACGCTACCTTGCGATGCAAAGCCGCGCGTCGAATCGCCCCTCAGCTGAGGAGGTCAGCCATCTGCTTGGAGATGAGGTGCGTGGATCGCCTCGGTGCGAAGCGGTTGGCGATGTTCATCATGCGCGAGTCGCGCCCGACGTAGATGTGGAACCGGTCGTTCTCGATACCGTCGAGCATGATCTTCGCCGCCTTCGCGGGCGCAAGGCTTCTCTTGGTCGCCTTCTCCATGTCCTCCTCGGACATCGTCGGGATGGCGACGCCTGAGTTTCCAGTGATGTCGGTCATGACCGCGCCCGGGAAGATCGCAGACACGTGGACGCTCGTCCCGATCATCTCTGCGTAGAGGCCCTCGGTGAAGAGCTTGACGGCGGCCTTCGATGCCCCGTAGATGGTCTGCCCGGGGACCGGTAGGAATCCGCCCATGCTGGAGACGTTGGCGATGTGCGCCTCGGGCCTCTGGAGCAGGTGGGGGATGAACGCCTTCACCATGTTGATCTGGCCGTAGAGGTTCACGTTGATCACGCGGTCGATCGTGTCGTAGTCCAGGTCTGCGACCTTCACGAACGGCTGGATGATCCCGGCGTTGTTGATGATTCCGTCAACTGGTCCGAGCCGTGCGCTCACAGCGTCCGGAAGGGTTCCTATCGCCTCTCGATCGGCCACGTCGGCGACGAATGTGGCCAGCGCGTCACCTGCGTCGGCGAGCGCTGCGGTTTCATCGAGGCTTTCCTGGCGAATGTCGACGGCCGCGACCTTGGCGCCGCGCTCGAGCAGCTCCAGCGTGAGTTCACGTCCCATCCCGTTGCCCGCGCCGGTGACGGCGAAGACCTTGTCCTGAACCTTCACGATGCCTCCTTCGCTTGGTCCTCACCACGAACGATAGGAGCCGCGTTCCATCACGAATCCATGCCCCGACTGATCGTCAGCACCCGCTGGGGCGGTCTCGATACGATGGCCGAATGCGATCTGTTTCGGGCCATGTGCTGTCCACGGAGGCAGTGGTGGAGACCAGCGTGCGTCGAGGAGTCGCCCGCGGCGATATCACCGTCCTGGGTGACCCCATCGCCGAGATCGAGTCGCGGTTCATCAAGACCGGCATTCGCGGCGTGTCGCGTGCCCGCTCGACCACCGTGACTTTCCCGGACGGATCGCGATGGCAGGTGGACACCGGAGCGCCCGAGCGGACCATGGTCTTTCCGGAGCCGAAGGGTGGTCGGGCGCGCGCGCGAATTCGGAACATGCGAGAACGCGTTGTGCGTGTGGTTGACGAGCGAAAGGGCGTGGTCCTCGCGTCCGCGCGGTGGCCGGATCGAAAGGCACAGAAGACGGCGATCCGTGAATCGCTGACCCGCCATGGACCGCATCCGATCGAACGGGCAACTGCATGGATGCTCAACCTGGGCACGCTGGCGCCGCAGATCACGGTCGGCTCGGAGACGGCGTGGTACCTACCCGCCCACATTCCGGGTCGCGTTACATACGGAAGGCGGCTCGGCGACGTGCTGACCGTTCTGTCTGGTTGGAGCGGCACGACGCTGCAACCCCACGTACCCATACCGCTCGAGGCGGCTGTGCTGTGTTGGCATCTCGAAAGCGGAGATATCCCGAGTCCCTCGACGTGAGGCTTCACGGATCGCTCGGAAGCGTCAGCGAGCGTTGCGCAGGAGGGTCGACAGATCGGACTCAGCCTGGGTCAACCGGACACGCGCGGAGAGCACCCGCCGGTGGACCCTTTCGAAGTTGTCCTCGGCTGCGGCGATCTCGTCGGGTTCGCCGCCGGTCCGCATCAGGCGCTCAACTGTGCTTCCCAGCTCGTCGAGGTTGATCTCGAGCCTCCCGAGTCGCTCGGCAGCTTCGTCGACAGCTCGCTCGGCGGCGGCTATCTGGGCTCCACGGCCGCTGGATGGATCGGTGTCGAGGCGAATCGGTTCGCCAGCGTGTACGGCGGCTGTCACCGGAAGTCGGGCCGTCTGACTCACGATCTCCTCCCCGTAGGGGTCGACCAGATCGCCTCGTCGAATGTGCATGGGGATGAACACGAGCGAAGCATCCGCGCACATCGTCACGATGTCGGGGCCGATCGCGCGGTCGATCACCACCACCTCGGCGCTGAACCGTGCGTCTTCGAGGAACTGCTCGACGGACCGCTGGTGGTCGGAGACGTCGTCGTCGACGATGAGAACGAGCCGGATCTTGGCGTATCTCCACTCGGGGCTCCTTGTGCAGAGGTACGCAGCCATCAGCGCGAGGCGCCCCGCGTCGTCGTCCTCCCACCAGACGTCGATGCGGCGGTCCCGTTCGGGTACGGCGTTGAGCGTGTCCCATCTCTCCTGATCTGTCGAGAGGCTGACAACGCTCACGCCGAGGCGGGCCACCCTTCGAACGGTGTCCGTATACCGCGAGAGCTGTTCCTTGTCGGAGGACTCCGGCCACCCGAAGAGGACTACGTTCGGCTTGAGGCGTCCGATGCCCGATGACTGGACAATGACCGGGAGCGCCTGCAATCCGTCAGGGGCGAGCACGGACCGTGCGTGGATGGACAGACCGAGGTCCGCGATCTCGCGCTGGAGCTCGCGCTCCTCTTCGTCAGTCTCGATTCGCTTGCGAACCCCGTCGCCGACAACGATCTTGAACGTTGCGGTGAAGCCACTGTTCGCCTCGATCCAGCTCGCAAAGGTCAGCAGCCTGGCGCGGCGGGTAGCGTCGGCCGAGAAGACGAGGAGTTGGGGCCTCCAGTACCTGGCGTGTCTGAGTTCGCCGTCCAACGACTTGATGCTCTCGACAGCCCGTTGGAAGTGGTGTGAGTAACCCGAATCGGCCCACCGCTTGGGTATGGGACGGGTGGAGAGGTAGCGATAGATCCCGAGGAGGAGGAGGATCGAGATCGCCCCCGCCGCCGGGTTGATGGCGAGCATCGCCCCCCCACACAGAGCCGCGCCTGCGAGGCTCCCCCACTTGTTGAAGTAGCGGAACGTCGGCCTGAACGAAGGGCTCGATGCCCGTGCCTCGAAGTACGTCGCGTAGTTGAGCAGGCCGTACGAGATGAGGAAGAACATCGACACGACCGGCGCGATGACGTTCACGGAACCGAGCGACACCGTCACGAGGGCGAGGCCCATCGTGAGGACCGTTGCTCGCCTCGGGTTGTTGTTTTCGCCGGATCCGGTGGCGAAGGAACCGATCAGCGGGTACACCCGGTCAGACGCCATCGACTGGAGGATGCGCGGCGCCCCGAGGAACGACGCCATTGCAGACGAGAGCGTTGCCGCGACGACACCGACGGACACCAGCGCGCCGATCGAAGCCAGGTTGCGCATGGCGCTCCCGTCGTCGTCGACGAGGGAGGCAATCGGCACTCCTCCTGCGATCAGGATCACGACGGTCACATAGACCACCGTCGATATCCCGACCGCTGCGAATGTTCCCGCTGGCAGGCTCCGCTTCGGATCCTCGAGATCGCCTGACATGCTCACACCCTGGGTGAATCCCGTGACCGCCGGGAAGAAGATGGCGAACGCGGCCCAGTATCCGATGCCTCCCGGGCCGCCCGACCACGACGACGTCAACATCGAGAAGTCGAACGAGCCGAATGCTCCGACGTAGAACGACACGAGCGCCGCGATCAGCGCAGCCATGATCACGAACTGGAGCCGGGTGGCAACATCCGCGCCTGCCCACGCGAAGACGAACAGCACGAGGATCGCGCCGGCCGCAATGGCCTGGACGGCGAGCTGTGACTCCCACCCCATCAGGGATGCGGTGACCTCACCGAAGCCGATCGAGTAGAACGCGACCGATACCGACTGTGCGAGGAAGAGCACGATCCCGATGGCACCGCCGAACTCGAGGCCGAGGGTTCGGGAGATGAGGTAGTAGTCGCCGCCGCCCCCGACGTTGATGTTGGTCGAGATCGCAGCGAGCGAGAGGCTCGTCAACACCGACACCGCGGTCGCCATGGCGATGATCGCGAGCGTTCCGGCGAGCCCTGCATTTCCCACGACGAAGCCGGATCGGAGGAACAGGATGATCCCAAGGATCGTGAGGATCGACGGGGTGAAGACGCCAGCGAAGGTGCCGAGTCCAGCACCAGAAGGCACACGGTCACGCTGCGTCGTTGTCACTTCAGGTCCGTTGAGCGGGGGTGGTGCAGGCTACCGCTCCGTCCGGCGGCGACAGCGGGGTCATACTTCCGCAGCCGATCCGGCTGCCTCGAGCCATGGGTCAGCAGCCCCATCGAACGGTGCGAGCCGGTTCGTGAGGCGGTGAACGGCGTCCTCGGCCGCTTGGATCGCCGCCTCGATCAGGTCCCGCGGGTATCCGAACTCGACCTGGCGCTGTGCGAACTCCTCCTCGTCAGCGACGACCACCTCGCCGTCGGCCGTCAGGATCACATCGAGATCGAGGTCGATCTGGCGGATGACCCCTTTGGCGATCGTTGGCACGGTGCCGATGTTCACGTAGATCTGTTCGGTCGGGCTGTCCATGTAGAACTCAGCGATCCACGGGTCATTCACCGGTGCGAGCGCGACGAAGCCCCGCTCGATCATCCTGGGCTCGGAACCCCTCATCGCTGGTGTCCTTGGGGGGACGTGGAACCACATGCCGTGCTCGTCCTCCCCGAGCAGGTTGACCGCGAATTGCCAGTGGAAGCGGTCCGGATACTTCCTCTCATCGACCCGGTATCGAGTCGGGACATCGTGACTCGTCACGATGAGAACGCGGCGACTTCTTCGGTCAGGACGGACACCAATTCCTCGTAGCGGGCATGCGCGTCTTCCTCGGAGTCCCCGACGCAGGTGACCCCAACGTTCCCGTGCGTCGGCATCGCAGACAACATGTGGAATACCGAGCCGACCTGTCGGGTCTGGTCGAAGTGAAGGTCCCGTTGGAGGGCGATGTCGAGTAGGTCCTTCGGCGTCAGCGCCTCCATACCGGCGATGGTCAGGTGATCGGAGGCGACGTAGTACTTCTCGATACCGCTTGGCGCGACGAAGACCGCCTGATCCTCGTCGTATGTGCCGTCTGTGAGGAACTGGAGCGTGAGGAATGGGTGTGTCGTTCCTCCCTTTCGAAGGTTCACCTCGATGGCATACTCGTCCCACGACCCGTCTGGTTGCTCGACCACGATGTAGTCGAGGGCGAAGCGGCCGATGACGCCCTTCTTCACGAGCTCCTCGCCGACCTTGCGTGCGCTCCTCGATATCTCCCGCGCGTAGCCCTTGTTCGCCGGAAAGCACGATCCCAGGAACACCTGGCCGCTGTCGCCCCCAAGGATCTGGTCGTGGGTGGAAAGCACTTCGACCTCGCCGAGCGGCGTGATGCGGAGCTGAACCGACGGGCTCGAGATCGACTCGGCGTCGATCATGGCTTCGACGATGCCACCCTCGCGTTCGAGCATGCCGAAATAGCCGTCGACACCTCCGACGTGCGCGTCGACGGGGATGGTGTCGAGGAGGGCTTCGAAGTCCCCATCCGAGGGATTCTCGGGAAGAGTCGTGAGGTCGACCACCGCGTTCCCGAACCCGGAGACGCCCTCGTTGTGCTTGATGACGGCTCGACGAAGTCCCGGAAGGCGGTCGATGAGGTCCCGAAGGGCGTCAGTCACGTCCCTCCTCGTGTGGAGGTCCTCGAAACCGGTCGGGTGACGGACTCCGGCTGCAGCGAACAACTTCCGACCCTCGGACTTCGTGCCGTATACGGCGTGCGCGGGATCTGCGCCGTACATCGGGATACCGATACGCATTGCGAGCTCCCGGTCGTCCCACGTCGTCATGAACGGCACCAGGTGGGCACGGTCCGTGTCGGGAATCAGGTCACGGATGCGCTCGATCAGACGCGGACGATCGAGCAGCTTTCGCGAGAGCGGACGGTACCTGGCTTCCATCGGCGACACGAAGAACAAGCGGTCGCGTGCGTGCGACGAGATGACGCCTGGCAGCAGGTCGAGGTAGTAGTCGATGATGTCGGGGTGGATCGCTTGGCCAGTCACGTAGATCATCCGGGCGTTCGGTTGGCGCAAGAGGAAGAGGAGGAAGAGGTATCGCTCCTCATATGCCTGGAGCTGTGCCGCCGTGACTTCGACATCGATGAACGCGGACGGGACGACGACGATCGTCTGCGGGTCCTTGTTCAGGTGATCAAGCGACGACCACAGGGGCACGAGCTTCGCCTGGAGAGCGTCGTACGCAGCCTGATCAGTGGGGTCAACAGACCGTGACATGGCCGGAAACCTACTCGCTTCGGTTGACGGGTGCGCACCAACGACGGTGCGCGGGAAAGCAGCGTCGGTAGCATGCGCCGGTGACGGAATCATCCGGTGACCCCCCGCCCAGCGACCGAGTTGGCCTCGCGCTCTTCCTCGGGTACTCGATCCTCGCCGGCGGCAACGCGGTGGGTGTCCGGATCTCCAATCAGGAACTCGAGCCGCTGTGGGGTGCCACGCTGAGGTTCGGTCTGGCCGCGGTCATGATGGTCGCGGTCGCCCTCGCAACAGGCCGTCGCGCTCCGCGGGGTAGAGCCCTGATCGGTCCGGCGCTCTACGGATTGCTTGCATTCGGTGGTGCATTCGCATTTGCGTTCTATGCGCTCGTGGAGCTTCAGGCGGGGTTCGGGCAGATTCTTCTTGCTGTGGTGCCTCTCTTGACCGTCCTCCTTGCCGCGGCTCAGAGAATCGAACGCCTGCGTCGTCCCGCGCTGATAGGTGCCATCGTGGCGCTTGGCGGTGTGATCGTGATGTCGAGTTCGAGCCTCGAGGGACCGCTTCCGACCCTTCCGCTCATGGCTCTTTTCGGATCGGCCGTGTGCTTCTCCGAGGCGGCCATCGTGGTTCGACGATTCCCTCCAATGGATCCGCTGACGATGAATGCCGTTGGGCTGATCGTCGGAGCGGCCTTCCTCGCGGGTCTCACGCTGATTACTGGCACCACTGTTGCCCTTCCCCGCCAGACCGACACGCTGTGGGCGGTCGCGTACATGGTGATCGTCGGTTCGGGTGTCGTCTTCACCCTTTGGGTTGCCGTCGTGGAACGGTGGAGCGCGACGCGGGCGAACTACGGTTTCGTGGTCATGCCGATCTTCACAGTCCTGGCTTCGGCCTGGATACTCAACGAACCGATCACGATCGGTTTGGTCTTCGGGGGAGTCCTCGTTTTGGCCGGTGTGTACTTCGGGGCGCTGCACCGCCAGGGGTGATTCGCATTCGGCGACTGCCCTCCACGCACGCGCCTGTTGGTCTGATGTACGCTCGATCCTCCCCGAGGAGTCGGACATGAACAGCGAACGTCCCCTGTTCTTCACGAGATCGGATGCGCGTGAGTATCGGCGGGTGGCTCACAGCGAAGGCGCACGACCGACGCAGCAAGGGCGCTCCCAGCAGGTGCACGACCTCTTTGCACTCTTCAAGCCGGGAGGACACGACCCTCGACTCTGGCGCGCGAGGATTCCGACCGGCGAAGGCGGCCCCATCGATGAATCCCTTGTTCGATGCGAAGCTTGTGGCATCTGGACCTGGGTGAACGCAGGGAGCCTGCGACGGCGCAAGGTGATTGCACCATCGGGGAGGCGAGTCAGAGGTCCGATGCCCGCGTGCACTCCCTTGACGAGGGACGAGATGGAGGAGATCGCTCAGAGGGCGGAGCGGAGCAGCGAACGTCGGGATGGCCTACGCGTCCGTGCAGCGCTGGGCATCGTGGTCGCCGCCTTGGCAGCTCTCAATCTCTGGGATGTCATCATCGGGAAGCCCGGCGACACTGGCCCGAGACTTCGTGCACTCGTGCTGTCGGTGATGGCGATCGCGATCGTCGTGTCGTTCGTGCGTCTCCGACGTCGCGAGTGACGGCCGCAGGGGCAGGGACAGCCCGGCTTCGCGACGGCTACGAGATCTCCACATCGCCGTTGGGTGAGGCGATGCGAGCAGAGGTCCGAGGCCGTGCGCCGAGCCTGAGTGGAAAGGCGCCCCCGTAGCCGTCGAGCGCCGCCGCGACGATCGATGGTTGAG
>QJWC01000076.1 GCA_003235475.1 Acidimicrobiia bacterium
ACGGCGATCGCCGTCGCCATGGTCGTTTCACAGGCCTTCGCCGGTGTGCTGGCCGCAGGCATCGGGGTGTCCGGCGTCTTCTACATCGGCGGCGCGCTGACGATCCTCGCTGGCGTCCTGTCGGGCGTGATCTTCGCAACGGCGTCACAACCGGCACCCGAGTCCGCAGTCGCATAGCCGGAGAGTGCCCGCCGCGTCCGGAGCTTGCGTCAGCCAGTCTGATTCCACCACCGAAGGACCCTGAGGGCCCGGAGGGTGTTCCAACGGCTCGGGTTGCGACCCGTCTCCATCGAGAACCAGACCTTGCCGCCGTAACCCTGATGCAGGGGCCACCGTCCGTCCTTCCGCCGATAGCCGTTCAACAACGCGATGGGGTCCGCAAGCTGACCATCGCGCTCGGCGACCGCGGCGCGGTAGTAATCAAGTCCGCGCAGGATGTCGTGGTGCCATCTCGGGGGGAAGTGCAGCTGCGCCATCCGGGGATCCGGGATGCGCCCCGTCCGATGAGAGCGGTACATCTGGTGTTGCGCGAAGAACTGACGACCGAGGGCCTCCGCCTTCTCGACATCGCTCGTGTGCTTTCCCCCGCTCAGGCAGTACTCGCGCAGTCCCTCCATGGTGTTGATGGTCGTGTGAAACGAACTGTGCCTCTGTTCACCGCGATCGGCCCTGCAGTTCCAACCTCCGTCCCCGAGCTGCCTGGCAAGGATCTCCTCGACGAGATCGTCCCTGATCGGGTCGTCGATGGTGAACCAACTGGACAGGGCGAGGCCGAAACCCGCAACACACCCTTCCCATTTCTGCCGGTGGGCCCTACCGAACAACCACACCGGCCGATCGATGAGCACGCGTACAGACTCCAAGGCTTCCGCGTTGTCGCGCGGCAAGCCCATCCGCCACAGCTGCAGCAGCGTGTACGTCGTCGAGATCCATTTGGGGCCATACAGCCCCTGAGCCCAGAGCCCCGCGTCGTCGCGTTCAGCCAGCAGCCTCGTTCCCCATCCCTCCGTGCCGACGGTCCGTTGGGTTGCCAGCCAGATCGATGCTGGGCAGTCGAGGAGGTCCCGTTCCACCTGCCAGCGGATCGACGGGTCACCTTCGAGGAGCCAGTCGACGACATCGCTCATACCAGCACACTATCGGGTGCGCATGGGCGCGTGATCGGATGAGGCGCGAGCCTGCAACCGTTCCGGTTCGAGTCCTGCTCGCACCCTGGATCGCCTGCCTAAATGTTCGAAACCGCGTGCAACACTTGGCGGTGATGCTGCGTGGGAAGGTTGGATGGACGAAGCGATCTATCGGGAGCACAAGGATGCGCTGATTCGCTACGCGACCATCCTTGCCGGACCGTCGAACGCGGAGGATCTCGTGTCATCGGTTGTTGCGAGGCTCTACTCGTCGAAGCGAACCCTTGCGGACCTCGAAGAACCGCGGCCGTACTTGATGAAGTCGATTCTTCACGCCGCAATGGATGGGCGGCGCAGGAAGCCGACTCTCCCGCTCATCGACCAGGGGATCGAACCCGTCGAGTCCCGTCCTGACGTGCTCGAAGCGGTGCTCGCACTCCCGGTCAGACAGCGGGCTGCGGTGTACCTGACCTACTGGGTTGGCATGACGAGCGAAGACGTCGCATCGCATATGGGCTGTGGTGCCGCGACGGTGCGCCGGTACCTCCACCTGGCGCGAAACAAGCTCGGAGAGGTGGTCGACCGTGACTGACGACTTCACGCGTGTCGTGAAGGCAGCGCTGTCCGACGTCGAGCGGACCGCGCCGGAGCCACCGTCATTCGCGTCGATTCGCGCTGGCGGCCCGGTGCAGCTCACCGCAAAGCCACGGACAGCGTTTCGCCCAGCGGTCGCCTTGCTGGCCGCAGCCGCGTTGACGGTGGTCGCCGTCGGATCAGCGTCGTTGTTCGGTGCGTTCGGTGGGGAGGACGAGGGCGGTCCGTCCGGCACCGACCCGACGAGCGCCGAAGAGCTCACCATCTTCGGGTACTGGCTTGTCGATTCGGTGACGTACGAGGGTGAGACCGTCGTCGCCGACCGCAGCCTCTTCGAGGAGATGGGTGCGCCGGTTCCGCACGTCGAGATCACGGAGGATCGCATCTCTGGAACGACCGGTTGCAATGACTTCGGGAACACCCGCGAATGGACCTACGACGGTGGGTTCTTGGAGCCGGGTGGGATCACGATGACAGCGGTCCGCTGCGAATCCGACACGATCGAACCGGGCCTCGTCGCCGTGCTCGGATCAGATGAAATCGAGGTCATCCTCGGTGACACGACGATGGAGTGGCACAATCCTTCCGGTGCAAGCGTCCGGTTCACCCGGAGTGAAGGCCCTGACCCTCGCAACCCGCTGGATGACGCAGCGCCAACGACGACTACGAGCCCGGCGCTGCCCACGACGTGTTCGGCGACGGATCTCGAGTACGACGAAATCCCCGAGTCCCACGAAGGCCTCCCCGAGACGGTCGCCGAGACGCGAGCGTTTCTCTTGGCGTCAGCCCTCTCGTGTGACTGGACCGCGCTGCTCGACTTCGTCAGATCCCAGATCGATGGTGAGTGGAACGACGCCGTGTTCTTGGGAGCGCCCCTCGACGAGCGAGAGCTCGCCACGCACGATGACACGTCGGGCGTGTTTGCCACCTTCGTCCGTGTACTCGCAACGGTCCCGTACCAAGCGCATGAGGTGTACATCTATGACTGGGATGCACAAGCCGACACCGTGCTCGTGGTGTTCTTCTGGCCCCCCTATGCGGACCTCGTGGAAGGTCAATCCCTCCGCGACGCATGGGATGAGAGCACGCTCGAAGCCGTTGCTGCCCTCCTGGGCGAGACCGTCGACGACTTGGTGAATTCCAGCGATACGCATGGCAGTTACAGGGGGTTCAGAGTGGGTATCTCCGCGGATGGCAGGCTGTTCTGGGAGGGTGACGGTGATTGATCCGCGGGTGCTTCTGAGCGCTACGTGAGCTCGATTGCCTCGAGTGCTGTGGTGATCTGAACGGCGACCTGGCGGTAGACGTCGAGTGGTTCGTCGATCGGATCGTCGATACCTGCCGGATCGAGGAGGCGGACGGCGTTTTCGGGGAGGTGCGGGAACGCCCGTCGCACGGCGGTGACGTGGGACGGTTCCATCGCGAACACGAGATCGGGCTCGTCAGCCTCCGACAGCGGGCTCGTTCGGAATTCGGTCAGGTCGAGCCCCAGCTCAGCAGCTACCCGAATGGCGTTGCCCGACGCGGCGGCACCCTCGCCCGCGAGCGAACCAGCGCTGCTCACGTCGGCTCGGTCGGCCCACATGTCGCGGGCGATGACCTCGGCGAGAGGCGATCGGCAGGTGTTGCCGGTGCAGATGAACAGGACGTGTCGGCGCGCGACGTTCACACGTCCGCGCGGTACTTCGCTGCAGACTCGACGAACGCCTCGAACAGGTCGTGGCTCTCGCCGTGGTCCATGACGCCGAGGAACTCGGGGTGCCACTGTCGATCGTCCCGTCGGGAGCGGATCCGATCACTCTCAAGCCGTCGGCCACCGTCTCGATCGCCTGATGGTGGATTGAATTGATCTCGTGGAGCCCTTCTCCGATGATCGCGGCGATGCAGGAGTTCGGCTCGATGAGCGCATGCGAGTGTGGCTCATAGGCGCCGTCGCCCCATACGTCGTGTCCCTCTGCCCCGGTATGCGAAGGCAGATCCTGGATCAGGGTTCCGCCGAGGGCGACGTTGACGACCTGCAACCCGCGACAGATCGCCATGGTCGGCATCTTCCGCGCGTAGGCGCGCCGCGCCAACTCGAGCTCGAACTCGTCCCGCTCGTGATCTATGCCGCGCACCGACTCATGCCGTTTCGCGCCGTACCGCTCGGGAGCAACGTCGCCACCGCCCGTGAGGAGGAGACCGTCGATGTGGTCGAGGACGTGGTCGACGGCGTCGTTCGACACGGGTACCAGGACTACAGGGAGTCCGCCGCCGCGTGTGACCGAATCTGTGTACGTATGGGCGGCGAGATACGCCCGAACCATCGTGCCTGCCGCGCGGACGTCCTGAGGACGACTTGATATGCCGATGATTGGACGCATCACGCAATAGTAGGTGCCGTCGGTTCGATCTGAGCGGACAGCACACGCTCGATCTCCCTATCCTTCCGTTGTCAGTGCGGCCCATTCGGTGTACCGCACCGAATCACTTTCGAAGGAGATGGTCGCCCTATGGGTTCGCTGATCAAGAAGCGACGCAAGAAGATGTCGAAGCACAAATACCGCAAGCGCCTCAAGGCGAATCGACACAAGCGCAAGAACAAGTAGCCGTTCGACGAAGCACCCTCGGAGTCATCCGGGGGTGCTTCGCGTTGGGCTAGAAGAGCGTCACGGCCGCGGCGAAGATCCCGATGCTCACGAGCATGATCACGCCCTGGAGGGCACCGCGAACCGCAGGCGATGACTTCCTCGCCGTGAGCTGGTGGACGAGCGCCACTGCGATGGCGATGCCAACGAGGGTCCACTTCAGTTGGAAACGGTCGGCGGTCAGGCGCCGCTCGAAGAACATCCACAACCCCGTAGCGAGTGCGACGCCCATCGCCGTCCATGAAACAACGCCGAATCGCCTTGCGATCGCCTGGAGCACTCCCCGGTCGTTCGTCGCCTTACGTACTGCTCCGACGAGGAATCCCAGGACGATCAGGCCGCCGGTCCACACCGCGGCCGCGAGAAGATGAATCCACTTCGCAATCTCGAGCGAGGTCATGCGCTCGAGTCGCCCTCCAAGAAGCGCACGATCTCGTCGACGAGCGCGTCTGTGCGCTCTGGGTCGAGGCGTTGGCCGGATTCGTCAGACAGGTCTGACGGGCGTGCAAGCAGGGAGCCGAGCAGGGGCTCGTCGTATCCCTCGAGGTCCTCGAGATACGCCTCGAACTCCGCTCCCGAGTTCTCGATCGCCTCGTCGACCTTCTCCGTGTACTCGGCGTCCACGGCGATCAGCTCGGACGTGTCGATGTGCATGTTGATGATGTCAGCGATCTTCTCGACGATCGTCAGGACGGCCTTCGGGTACGGATTGCCCGCGAGGTACGGCGGTGTGGCAGCCCACATCGCGATCGATCGGATTCCGGACTCGCGGCACGCTTCCTGGATCACGCCCACGATGCCCGTCGGGCCCTTGTAACTCGACGAGGCAAGCCCGGAGCGTATGACGCTGACGGCGTCGGAGCCGACGCCCGAGAGGTCGACCGGGTCGCGGTGTCCGACGGCGCCGATGTATGCGCCCGCGAGGATGACCTCCTCGACACCCTCTTCGTTGAGGACCCCCACAACAGCGCGGGAGAAGGTCTTCCAGTTGAAGTTCGGTTCCTGGCCGGTGACGATGATCAGGTCGCGCGGGTCATCGGGGCGTTCGATGCCGATGAACGAGATACCCGGCCATTCGAGCTTGCGGGTGACGCCGGCGCGAACATCGATGGTCGGCCGCTGCTGCTGGAAGTCGTAGAACGAGTCTGGTTCGATCTCGGCGAACGGCTTTGGTGAGTGGTGGGCCTCGACGAGGAACTCGGCTGCCGTGGATGCCACATCGCATGCGTCGTTCCATCCGCCGAAGGCGATGACGGCGACAGGGTTCCTGAGGTTGGGGGAGGAGCTGCGGCGGATCGGATCCATGGCGTGAGGGTAGCCACGACCCTCGCTACATCTCTTGTGAGGTGGGTCGCCTCCTCACCCGGTTCCGCCGAGCAGTTCGCGGAGCGACTCCCGCGTGTGGACCGGGAGATCGCACACGAGGTTCTGGCATACGTACGCGGTGGGTTCGTCCATCCATCGGCCCTCGAGGAGGGGGACGGACGACGCCGCCTCACGGCCGAGTGCCACCACGGCGTCGGGCCGAAATCGATCCCATATGACGTCGGTGAGATCTCCGGAGTCGGGCCCCGTGATCGCGACCTCCTTCGTGCCGGCAAGGTGCGTGAGCCACACCGCAAGGGCGTGACCGAAAAAGGCCGGGTGGCGCAGGGCGTCGGTGCCCAGCGCCGCGACAGCGCGTTCGACCTCGTCGACGGCCGCGAGATCGCCGGTGAGCGCTGCATGTATGAGCAGCGCTTCCGCCGCGATGCTGTTGTCTGATGGTGCCGGGTTGTCCTGCGTGTTCTTCGGCCTGGTCGGCAGGTCCGAGGCATCGCCCCTGGTGGCGAACCAGCCGCCCTCGGGATCGGCGAACGCCCCCCGAAGCTCCGAAACGTGGCGTTCGGCCTCGTTGAACCATCGCTCGTCGCCGGTGACCTGGTACAGCGAGTACAGACCGACCGCCACGGCACCGTGGTCCTCTGCGAACGCGGGATGGCCCGGTGTGTCGCGCCACGATCGGCGCAGTCGGCCGTCCGGCGATGCCACCGTGGTGAGGAACGTCGCGATGCTGATCGCTCGATCCAGCCACCGCCGCTCGTCGAGCACCGCAGCCGCTTCGGCGAACGCCCGAACTGCAAGGCCGTTCCAAGCTGCGACGATCTTGTCA
>QJWC01000031.1 GCA_003235475.1 Acidimicrobiia bacterium
TTCCGAAGGCCGGTGGGACCGAGCATCGCTATGTACATCCACGAGATCGGGAGGACGCCAGCGGATCCCCAGGGAGCTGCTGACACCGCACCAGTGCCGTCGAGCGGCCCGGGTTGGTCGTGCACGAGGCCGTGTCCAGGCAAGTACGGCGCGAGGTGCTCCTTCACCCCAATCGGCCCGACCCCGGGACCCCCTCCGCCGTGGGGGATGGCGAACGTCTTGTGGAGGTTGAGGTGGGACACGTCCGATCCGAACGCGCCCGGTTCAGCGATCCCGACCATCGCGTTCAGGTTCGCTCCGTCGAGGTACACCTGGCCGCCGTTCTCGTGGACGATCTTGCAGATCTCGACGATCGCCTCCTCGAACACGCCGTGCGTCGATGGGTAGGTGACCATGATGGCGGCGAGGTTGTCGCGGTGCTCCTCAGCCTTCTCTCGCAGGTCGTTGACATCGATGTTCCCATCGTCATCGCACTTGACGACGACCACCTGCATGCCTGCCATCACGGCGGACGCCGGGTTCGTGCCGTGCGCGGACTGCGGGATGAGGCAGATGTTGCGGTGCCCCTCTCCCCTCGCCTGGTGGTAGCCGCTGATCGCCAGCAGACCCGAGAACTCGCCCTGAGCGCCCGAGTTCGGCTGTACCGAGACGGCGTCGTACCCCGTGATGTCCGCGAGCCACGACTCGAGCTCTGTGATCATCTCGATGTAGCCCGTCACCTGGTCAAGCGGGACGAAGGGGTGGATGTTTGCGAACTCCGGCCATGTGATCGGCAGCATCTCGGCGGACGCGTTCAGCTTCATCGTGCACGAGCCGAGCGGGATCATCGACCGGTCGAGGGCGATGTCCTTGTCCTGGAGCCTTCGCAGGTAGCGGAGCATCTCGGTTTCGGACCGGTACCGGTGGAAGGTGGGGTGCTCGAGGAACGCTGACCCACGACGCATGCCGTCCGGGATACCGGACGGAGCACCGGGCTCGGGGCTGGCCGCGCCGAGGATCTCACACAGGGCGGCAATGTATGTGTCGGTTGTGGTCTCGTCGACCGACACACCGACGGTTCTCGCATCGATCTGGCGGAGGTTGATCTTGCGGTGGCGCGCCTTCGCGAGGGTTTCTTCGGCGTCGGCGACTCGCACCGCGATCGTGTCGAACCACGTGTCGTTCACGAGTTCGAGCCCGGCTGCCGTCACCGCCTGGGCGAGCATCGACGTTCTCGCATGGACCGCTTCGGCGATTGTGGTGAGTCCATCCGGGCCGTGGTACACCGCGTACATCCCTGCCATGACCGCGAGGAGCACCTGTGCCGTGCAGATGTTCGAGGTCGCCCGATCGCGTCGGATGTGCTGCTCCCTCGTCTGGAGGGTGAGCCGGAGGCCTTGCCGCCCCACGCCATCGACCGAGACGCCCACGAGCCTCCCCGGCATCGATCGGCGGTAGTCATGGCGCGTCGACATGAACGCGGCATGCGGGCCGCCGAACATCATGGGCACGCCGAACCGCTGGGTGCTTCCGATGGCCACGTCAGCGCCCATCTCGCCCGGTGGGGTGAGCAGCGTGCAGGCGAGGAGATCGGTGGCGACAGCGGCGAGGGCGCCGGCCGCATGGAGTGCATCGATGGTCGGGCGGAGATCCCTGACTCCGCCGGTCGTGCCCGGGTACTGCAGGAGGGCACCGAACACGCTCCCGGGGTCCAGATCGGTCTCGGGGTCGCCAACCACCACGGTGAACCCGAGTGGGGTCGCGCGGGTGTTCACGACCTCGATCGTCTGCGGATGACAACCCTCGTCGACGAAGAACGACATGTTCTCGCTCTTGCCGACACGCTTGAGGAGGGTCATGGCCTCAGCTGCAGCGGTCGCCTCATCGAGCAGCGACGCGTTTGCCAGATCGAGTCCCGTCAGGTCAGAGACGACCGTCTGGTAGTTGAGCAGTGCCTCGAGACGGCCTTGGGAGATCTCTGGCTGGTAGGGCGTGTACGCCGTGTACCAGCCGGGGTTCTCGAGGATGTTGCGCTGGATGACCCCGGGCGTGACCGTTCCGTAATAGCCCATCCCGATGAAGGACGTGAAGACCTCGTTCTTCGCTGCTCGTTTGCGCAGCGCGGCGAGCGCTTCGGTCTCGGACAATGGCCCCCCCACATCGGGCAGCCTGTGGGACCGGATGATCTCCGGCACGGCGGCGTCGATGAGTTCGTCGAGTGAATCGACGCCGATCGCACCGAGCATGGCCTCGACATCCGTGGACGACGGCCCGATGTGTCGGTCGACGAAGCTGGCAGCGCTTGGGTTCGAGGTCATCGGTTGGCTCCTTGGGCACGCGTCGTTCCGTGCCCCGTCTGTCGCACAACCTGAGAGATTCGCCCTACGGCTTTCCCCTTCGGTGAGGGCTACGCCCTGCTTTCCAGAGGTGCCTGTTCCAAGCGGTCCGTTTGCCTGAGAGATTCCCGGGGCGGTTGCTCCTTCGGCGCCGATGATCGGCTCTCCCGCAAGGCGTCAGCAGCGTCAGAAGCGTACTCGCCCCGTACGCCTCACGTGGCACCCTCCGGCAGCTCGGACGGCGAGCCGTACCGACGCCGGAACACGAAGTACGCAACGGCGCCGGAGGGAATCGGGAGCCAGTACTGGAAGAGCCGGTACGCAAGCGTCGCAAGCGTCGCCGTCGGACCAGGGATCCCGGCGACGGTCAGCATCGCGACGAGCCCGAACTCCACGAATCCGAGGCCGCCCGGAGTGATCGGGATCATGCCGAGGACCGCGGAACCCGCGAAAGCGAGCAGCACGAGGGACGGTCTGGCGTCTGCACCAACCGCGACCAAGGCGACGACGAGGACCATGTAGTCCAGCATCCAGTTGAGCACTGCTGCGATCAGGGCCTTCTGCCACCGCCGACCGAGTGCTTGGACGACCTCGTTCCTGCGTTGCAAGAACCCGTCCGCCGTCGGGTTCCAAGGCTTGTGGAACCGCTGTGCAGCCCACCCGACGACTCGCTCGACGAGCCGTCCGACGAACAGCAGGGGCCGGTCGAACTTCACAGCGAGGAACACGGCCGTGAACATCAGGATGAAGAGCGCAGTCCCCGTCAGCGCCACAGGCGCAAGACCCTCAGGAATCGGCGCCGAAACGGCCGCTATGAGGACCGCGATGCCGGGCAGAGAGAACAGCACGAGATTGGATATGAACGAGCCGGCCGCGAGCGCGACCGCGGCCTGGCCGGTGGGAACACCCGACACGGAGAGCATCTGGAAGTAGGTCGCTCCCGCGGCGACGGCGCCGCCGGGCAGCACCTTTGCCATCGCGTTCGAAACGAGCTGGGAGCACGCTGCGACGAAGAGCGAGATGTCGGGCACGGCGATGTGCGTGAGGAACCACGCGGATACGAACGCGCCCACCATGAGCGCGAACATCAGAATGAACCACCACCAGTCGACCGATGCGAGTTGCGGCGCCTTGTCGAGCAACGAGACGATGGTCGGGAGGAAGTAGTACAAGACGACCAGCGCGATCCCCATGAAGATGAGGCGCGTGATGATCTTGCGGCGTCGCGAAGGGCCGTTGAGTCTTTTCGGAGTCACATCGTCAGTCATGCTGGAGTTCCGGGATACAGCGAGCAACGATAACGACCGGCACCGAACCATCGGGTCCGATCGTGCTCAGACGTCTGCGGCGAGACGTCTCAGGTCATCGAGGTACGGCCAGTAGTCGACCTGGATCGTGTGTCGCGGGCGGTCCTGATATCTGTTGGCCAGCTCCTCGTGATATTTGGCGATCTCTGCCTTCATTGTCGCCGCGGTGGGAAGCGGGAGCCCGGTGATCAACTTCGCGACCCATTTGCCCTGCGCCTCGGCGAGCGGCGGCAGCGCGCCGACGGGTTGGATCAGCCCGACGAAGTACAGCCCCGGGGAATCGACCGCGACGACGCGCTTGTAGAGCTCGACCTGGTTCTCTGTTGTCTCGATGACATCCGGTGCCAGGAACGGATACGAGATCCTGTAGCCGGTGGCGAAGATGACGGTGTCAGCCGGAGCGCTCGACCCGTCGGTGAACACGATCTCGCGCTCGGTGCTCCTCGAGATCCCGGGCTTCACAGCAACGTCGCCGTTCTTCACGAGCTGGAGGATGTCCGAGTTCACGGTGGGGTGGTGTGACAGGATCGGGCCTTCAGGCGTGGGGAACCCGAACGACCGCTGCCTTCCCCTCCCGAGTGTGAGGAGAACTTTGTAGAGCGTTCTCTGAACGCCGAGCGGAAGCGTCGAGGACCACGGCGTCGACCATTTATCGAGCGGACGGCCGAAAAGGAAGCGCGGGAAGACGTGCGCTCCCGATCGTGTCGAGAGGGTCACCGACTTGGCATGCCAGGAGAGGTCGCACGCGATGTCGACGCCCGAGTTGCCGACTCCGACCACGACGACATCCTTCCCGATGAACGGCTGAGGCGTTCGATACGCCTGTGAGTGCATCACCGATCCGGCGAAGGGCCCATCGATCTGGGGGATCACCGGCTCCCAGTGGTGGCCGCTCGCCACGACGACCGCTGAATACGCCTCCTGCCTGACCGAACCCGTTGCAAGCGACTCGACCTCAACCGTCCAGCCGCCCTCGGTGCGCTCGACCGAGATCACCTTGTGCCTGAACGAGATCATCTCCTCGAGGCCGAATGCCTGTGCGTATCGCTCGAGGTACTCGAGCACTTGCGAATGATGGAGGTACGGGGGAAGGCCACCAGAAACCGGCAAGTCAGCGAACGCAAACCGTTCCTTCGACGTGTCGATGTGGAGCGAGGCGTATGCCGGTGACCGACCATTGTCGTTGTCGAATCTCCACAAGCCGCCGATATCGCTCCCGATCTCGAAGCAGTCGAAGTCAATACCTTCGTCCGCGAGCGCCTTGATCGCAGCGAGGCCCGATACTCCCGCCCCGATCACGCATACCCGGCCCGATGTCATGCCCGCATGAAACCACAGGCCTCAGGAAATCGACTCGATCCACGCACCGTGCGCCTGCCCCCATCCCAGCGTGCGCCGCTCTCCTCCCGGCCACATCGTGAGCGCGATCTCAGGACCTCCGTGATTCCATGCCTCGACCTTCGGAACATCGAACCAGGACCTCGCAAGCGGCGCGTTCGCACTCGCCGCCCCACCGGCTCGTTCGATGGTCCGTTCGATGCGCCGCTGGGTCTCCTCGGGGACGTACTGCCACATGACGGACTGTTGGATCACAGTCATCGTCCCTGAATGGGACAGGTCGAGCTGCGTCGCGAGCCAGTCGGCCGCGTCCGCGCGGTCGATGTCGACTGGTTCGCGCGCTGCCAGCTCGAGGGCAGCTTCCGTCCTTCCGAAACGCTCAACCTGGTCAGCCCACACGAACGAGAGCACTCGAAGGCGGGAGGATTCGTCACGGGCATCGATCGGTGCGACGTCGCAGCCGCGACGACCCTCGATTCGCAGCTTCTCCGTGATGGAGGGTGGATCACCGCGCCACTCGGCTTCGATCCTCACGGGCGAGGACGCGCTCCCCCACGACCACGACCCGAATTCGTATCGGTACCGATCGAGATGGAGGTTCAAGCCTGCAGCAGCTCCGATCTCGAGCAACCGGATGCCACCCTTGAACTGTGACGCCGCCGTCCCGAGCGCGAGCAAGAGCGCTGCCGCCCGCCCGACCTCGTTCGTCTGGGGAGCCACCGAGAGCGAGTCTCTCAGATAACCGCGATGTTCGTGCACGGTGCCGAGAAGGTCGGCGCGCATCGTGTCGACCTCCGGCATGCCGCCGACCGACGGGTAGTGGCGTGCGAGGTTCGGTGCCACGCCCATCAGGACCAAACGATGGAGCCCGCCCATCAACCGGAGGGGCAATGCGGCCTTGACGGGGTCACCAGGGAAGGCATCGACGACGGCGGCCACCGCGCCGCCCTCCTCGATGTCGTCTCTCGCGAAGGCGAGGAGCTGTGCGTACAACGCCGACCCCATCTGCTCGCACCACCCGCGCTGGCGTTCGAACGAGGCGGCGATGGTCTCGGCGCCGCCGGTCATTCGGCGTCGACAGCCGGGGTCGTGAGCGGCTCGATCAGCTCGGGAACGTTGTTGGCCACCTTGTTGACGAGGGTCGACACCGGATGAAGGGCAAGCGACGCCGACGGGTACGGGGTGATCAAGCCCGCTACCGCATCCTTATCGCGGTTCTCCCGATCGAGCCAGGCGTCCCACCGATCGGAACGGATGAACACGGGCATCCGGTTGTGGATTGGTTCCATGATCTCGTTGGGGGTCGTCGTCAGGATCGTGCACGTCACCAGGCGGTCGCCGGTCTCGGGGTCCTTCCAGCTCGACCAGAGCCCGGCGGCCGGGAGCGGCACTCCGTCAGTGCCGTGGATGTAGTGGGGCAGCTTTCCCTTCTCCCTGCGCTGCCATTCGTAGAAGCCGTCGAGGGGAATCAGGCATCGACGACGCTCGAACGAGTCCCTGAACACGGGCTTGGTCGCTGCCGTCTCGACCCTCGCATTGATCGACTTCGCCCCGATCTTGACGTCTTTGGCCCAGAAGGGCACCAACCCCCAGCGAAACGACGTGAGCGACCGCTCCCCTTCGTGTTCCGCGACGGCGTACACGGGCTGCGTCGGCGCGACGTTGTAGTTGACGGGCAGCGTTTCCGTGCGAACGAATTCCGCGCCGAAGTGCTCCGCATAGAACTCGGGCTTCTCGACCTGGACGAACCGACCGCACATGACCCGGATTGTCCCACGGGTGTGTGACGCACATGACCATCGCTCCCCTTGATGGTCAAGCCACCTACCGTTGTCGCCGATGAAGCCTGAGATGTACGCCATCAGATTCGAAGACGTGTCAAAGGCGTTTGGCGACGTCCAGGCCCTCGACGCCATCACGTTCGACGCGCCCGCAGGCGCTGTGACGGTGCTTCTGGGCCCGAACGGCGCAGGCAAGACCACCACCGTCAGGCTGACGACGGGCGCGGTCGTCCCCAACCACGGCGGGATCCAGGTGCTCGGGCTGAACCCTCTGCACGATGGAGACGAGATCCGGTCACGCGTCGGCGTCGTCCCGCCCAAGCCAGCCTTCTACGACCAGCTCACGGGGTGGGAGAACCTTCAGTTCGCCGCCACGATCTTCGAATCAGATGAGGCGAGCGCGAGATCCGCAGCCGAGCGCTTCGGTATCGACCACGCGCTTGGCCAGGAGGTCGGTGGGTATTCGACGGGAATGCGCACCCGCCTGGCGCTTGCCCGAGCCGTGATCCACGATCCGGAAGTGCTGATGCTCGATGAGCCGACCGCCGGTCTGGATCCCGAGTCCGCCAAGGCCGTCCTCGACCTGATCCGTGAGATGGCCGGGCGCGGACGCACCATCATGATGTGCACCCACCTGTTGCACGAGGCTGAAGGAATCGCCGATCAGGTCGTCCTCATGGACGAGGGTGTCGTCCGAGCACACGGGAGCCCAGCGAGCCTTGCTCGTCAATACATGCCCGACCCGATCGTGATCCTCGACGCCGAGGATCGCGACGCCCTCGAAGCAGTCGCACAGCTCGACGGCGTGATGGCCACACGATGGGACGGCGCACTCCATGTCACGATCGACACTGAGGACAGGGTGCCCGACATCGTTGTTGAACTCGTCAAACGGGGCGTCCGCCTCACACGGGTCGATCCGATCTCGCCGACGCTCGAGGACCTCTACTTCGAGATGCAGCGCGCACACAGGGAGACGCACGCATGAGATGGCGGATGGTGAGGGCCGTTGTGTTCGCCGACCTGTACCGGCTTCTGAAGACGAGGGACTACTGGATCCCGCTCATCATCCTCGGAGGGGTCTTCTTCATCGTGTTGCCCGCGATCCTTCTCGGCTCGATGTCGCTCGTCCGCGAAGGAGGGCTGGCCACCCAGATCGGTGACATCGTCGGAACGCTGCCTGACGCCATCCAGCAGAACATCCAGGGGGAGGCACCAGGCACGCGTGCCTCGTACGCCTTCGCTGTGTACCTCCTCGCGCCGATCGCGATCGTCGTCCCACTGACGATCTCGTCAGCTGTCGGCGCCAACTCGATCGTCGGCGAGCGCGAGCGGGGCACCGGCGAGTTCCTTGCGCACAGCCCGCTGACGCTCAACGAGATCTACTTCGGCAAGCTGCTCGCCTCGCTGCTCCCCGGCTACGCGGCGGGCATCGTCGGGTTCGGGCTCTACTCCATCGTCGTCAACGTGATCGTCGGCAGCCAGATCGGCGGGTGGTTCTTCCCGACGCTCGGCTGGATGGTGCTCGTGCTGTGGGTCGTTCCGCCCTTCATAACGATCGCCCTGGCGCTGATCCTCCGGCTGTCAGCTCGGGTTCGGTCTGCAGCGTCCGCGCATCAGGCTTCGAGCCTTGTCACGCTCCCGGTGATCCTCCTCAGCTACGGCGTCGCGAGCGGGCTGCTGTTCAGCCCGGTGCTTTCGGCGGCCATCTCCGGGCTTGTGGCCTGGGTCTTTGCCGCGATGCTGCTCGCCGGCGGGGCAAAAAGCATCAAACGGGAAAGGCTTCTCGGGGTGGCGGCTGAGGCCTAGCCACCAGCGCCGAGTGCTCGTTGCATCAGCATCGTGCCGTAGTACGCGCCGTCCTTGAACCCGACCTCTTCGAGCACGCCGACCTCTTCGTAGCCGAACTTCCTGTGAAGCGCGATGGACCCTTCGTTGGGGAGGGCGATCACCGCTATCGCGGTGTGGAACCCAGCCTCCCGGAGGGCCTCGAGGAGGCTCTCGTACAGCAACGAGCCGTATCCCTTGCCGAGTTCACCCGGAGCGAGAACGACCGTCGTCTCGACGGATCCGCGGTAGGCAGCCTTGTCCCTCCACGGGCCCGACCACGACGTCCCGACGATCTCGCCTGCCCGCTCGGCGACGAGTACCGGATAGCCGTCGCGCGTGCGGCTGCGGACCCAGTCGAGCCGCTTCTGGTCCGTCCACGGCTCGGTGTCGAACGAGACGTGCGAGTCCACGATGTACTCGTTGTAGATGGCGTTGAGTGCGCCCACATCAGCCTCGGTCGCGGCGCGCACCCCGACCGATGTCAATGCTCACCCTTCTTGCGTCTGGAGCGTCGACCGCCCCCGACGGTGGACTCCCACTTGAAGAACCTGATGCCGAGAACGAGACAGACCGCTCCCCACAGCGCCATGTAGCCGAGGTGGTCCCACTGCCACGGCGAGCCGGTATAGGTGGGGTTGAACGCGTCTGTGAATGGCACGACGAAGTGTTTCAGGGGGAAGAGGTTGGCCACAGAGTCCAACCACGCTGGTGAGTCCTCTGAAGGGACGAGGAAGACGCCGGAGATGAACGCGAGGGGGAGAAGCGTCGCGTTGGTCACCGCCGTTGCCGACTCCCCGGAGCTCACCAACCCGGCGACCAGCAGCCCGATCGATGCAAAGCACGCGACGCCGACGAAGAAAGTGAAGATCGCGGCGGGGAGCGTGGCCCCGTAGATCTGTATTCCGTAGAACGCGACGCCGACGACCAGCATCAGCACCACCGAGATCACTGCGATCCAGACCGCGCTGACGACCTTGCCGCCTAGGTAGATGCCAGCTGGCAGCGGGGTCCCCCTCACTCGCTTCAGAATGCCCTCGTCCCGCTGGTAGGCGGTGACCGACGCGATGTTGGTGTACGACGCGGACACGGCGGCGAACACCGCCATCGCTGGGCCGAAGTACTGCGCGAGCTTCACGCCGAGCACTGGGATCTCCTCGTTCCCGAACACGAGCGAGAACACCATGAAGATGAACAGCGGGAACACGAGTGTGAAGAACGCTGCGACCAAGGTCCGGAAGAAGATCTTGTTCTGGTACCTCGTCTGATCGGCGAGCAGGGCAAAAGTGGATGGACGATCAGCCATCGGCGCCGTCCTCCGTGAGATGCAGGTACACGTCTTCGAGGCTCGGTCGAGTCACGGTGAGATCTGCGAGGTCGACACCGTGGTCGAGTGCCCATCCCGTGATCGCATGAAGGGCGCGTGTGGGTTCGCTCGTCCTGACCGTCACGCGGCCGCTCTCGGAGATCTCCGGTGCGTCAAAGGGGAACCCTTCGAGTGCTGCGCGGTCCGGATGGAAGGACACCACGGTGTCTGCTTGCTCCCGACCGCCGAGGGTTCCAGGAGTTCCCTCAGCCACGATCACCCCCTCGTTGATCACCGCGATGCGATCCGCGAGGTACTGAGCCTCATCCATGTAGTGCGTCGTCAGGAGAACGGTCTTGCCGAGGGATGTGAGGTTCTCCACGATCGCCCACGCCTGACGACGAGCCGATGGATCGAACCCAGTCGTCGGTTCGTCCATGAAGATCAACTCCGGGTCGCCGACGATGCCGAGCGCGAGCTCCAGCCTTCGTCGTTGGCCTCCCGAAAGCGTCTTGATCCGCGCATGCGCCTTGTCCTCGAGTCCGACGATCTCGATGAGCTCTGCGGTCGGTCTGCGCCGCGGGTACATCCCGCCATAGATGTCGATGGCCTCGGTCACCGAGAGGGACCCCTCGATCGCCGTCTCCTGGAGGATGATCCCGATGCGCTCACGGAAATCTCGGTCGCGCGAGGAAGGGTCGTAGCCGAGCACGTCGATGTCACCGCTTGTCGCCTTGCGGTGGCCCTCGAGAATCTCGACGGTCGTCGACTTCCCGGCGCCGTTCGGCCCGAGCAACGCGAAGACCTCACCGGCTTCAACCTCGAGGTCGATCCCCGCGACGGCGCGCACGTCCCCGTAGTCCTTCACGAGGTTGGCGACATTGATCACTCCCATGGCCCCAGTATCCCGTTCGGTCCCGACTTACGCACACTCATCGCCAACGATGAGGCCGCTCGCGGATGCCCGTCCAGCCGAGTTCGTCGCACAGTTCGTGGAACGCCTCCCTGTCGACGCCCTTCCACTCAAGGTCCACGAGGGATTGCGGGATCTCAGCGTCGGTGCGGAGTGTGGCAAGGTCCCGATAGAGCATCGCAGCCTCCATGCCCTCCCGAAGCACCGCGGCAAGTTTCGATGCTCCCCGCACCTTCACCGCCCAGTCATCCTCGAATGCGGGAATCGACTCGAGGTGCCCGTACTCGGCAAGCAGGGCAGACGAGGATTTCGCACCCCACCCGGCGAGCCCCGGAATCCCGTCCGCGGTGTCGCCGACGAGGGCCAGGTAGTCGGGGATCGACTCGGGGGCAACGCCGAACTTCTCCCACACGCCCTCAGCGTCGATGAACGCGCCCTTGCGCCTGTCGAACCCCACGATTTTCGGGTGCCCGTAGAGCTGGCACATGTCCTTGTCCGGTGACATCACGACCACCTGGTCCACTTCAGGGGCATACTTCATCGCTGCCGCTGCGAGCCCGTCGTCTGCCTCCTGCTCGATCATCGACCACACGGCGACGCCGAGCGTTTCGAGCGCTCGCTCAGCGATCGGGAACTGCGCGTGGAGCTCGGGAGGTGTCCCCTCTCCTGTCTTGTACCCCTCGAACATGTCGTTCCTGAACGACTCGATGACGGTGTCGAAGGCTGCTCCGACATGGGTCACGCCGTCCTCGGCGAGCAACGAGAGGGTCGACTGCACCAAGCCGTACGTGGCACCGATCTCCCAACCCTCCGGCGTCGTGCGCGGCGGCGCCCCGAAGTGCGACCTGAACAGTTCATACGTTCCGTCGAGGAGGTGGACCGTGGTCATTGCCATCATTCTCGCGCGCTCGACGATTGGAGGGCACACCTGAACACAGATTGGTAGGTTGGCGACGCCATTCACAAAAGGAGGACGGATGGGCGACTTCTTGGCCACGGTCATCGGCGCACTCATTGCTGGCGTCATCATCGGGCCGCTCGCAAGGCTGGTGCTGCCCGGCAAGCAGAACGTGTCGATCGGAATGACGATCGTCCTGGGCGCTGTGGGTGCGTTTGTTGGTGGGATCGTCTACCAAGTCCTGGGCGGCGGCGACACGAGCGGTATCGACTGGATCAAGCTCTTCATCCAGGTTGCGGTCGCAGCCATCGCGGTCGTCATCTACAGCCGAATGAGGGGATAGACCCCTTCGGGAACGTGCCCCGTGTCGCGTCCCTCGGGCGCGGCACGGGGTCGCTTCCGCAAGCCAAACTCGGGAGATACCACGTGAGCGCCGCACGCGAACTCATCGAATCGCGGTTGAGTCGCGCAACCTTCACCGTGATGATCTCGGCGATGATGGCGGTGACGGCCCTCGCCATCGACATGATGCTCCCTGCCTTCACGGAGATGCGTGTGTCGTTCGGCCTCGCCCCGGATTCCAATGCTCTCGCACCGGTCGTCACGTTCTTCTTCATCGGTGTCGCCCTCGGAACACCGATCCTCGGCCCGCTCTCGGACGCGCTCGGACGCAAACCGATCCTCTACATCGGTGGAGTCGTGTACGTGGCCGCGGCAATCGGCGCAGCGCTTGCGCCCTCCCTGCCTCTCCTCTTCCTCGCTCGGTTCGTCGGCGGTCTCGGGGCGGCCGGACCCCGGGTCGTGGCACTGTCAGTGGTTCGCGACGCCTACGAAGGACAAGCCATGGCTCGCGTCATGTCGTTCGTGATGGCAGTCTTCATCCTCGTTCCGGTCGTTGCGCCGAGTGTCGGTTCGCTGTTCGTCGCAATCGGTCCCTGGCAGCTCACCTTCTGGGCGATCGCGGCGTACGGCGCCGTCGTCACGGTGTGGGCGATACGGCTTCCCGAAACCTTGCACCCGGACCATCGTCTCGCGCTGCAATTCAACAGGCTCGTCGCCGCCACGCGCATCGTGCTCGGCCACCGCTTCACGATGAGCCTCACCCTCGCCCAGACCGCCGCGTTCGGCTTCTTCGCCTCGCTGATCGCGTCGTCGCAGCTCTTCATCGAGGACATCTTCGGCCTCGGAGACTGGTTTGCGCTGATCTTCGCTGGACAGGCCGCGATCGTGGGCGTGGGGGTGGCTGTGAACACGCAGGTGCTCAAGAAGGTTCAGATCCGGTTCGTGCTCAGGGGCGTGTTCGTCGGATACATACTCGGCGGCGTGCTCCTCGTCTTCGTATCCCTTGCTTGGGGTGGCCGGCCTCCGTTGTGGGCATATCTCGTGGCAACCGTTCCGATCCTCTTCTCACACGCCTTTCTCATGCCGAACCTCAACGCCGCGTCGATGCTCCCGATGGGTGCGATCGCAGGGACGGCCGCCGCGGTCATCGGAGCCACATCGATGCTGTTCGGAGCGGTCCTCGGGGCGTTGATCGACCGTGCCTACAACGGGACCGTGACGCCGTTCGCCGTCTCCTCACTCGCGTTGGCACTCGTCGGCTTTGCCCTCTTCAAACGCGCTGATCGGATCTGGGACACAGCGATCGACCACCGAGTCGAAGCGCCGGTATAGGTCGGGGTGGTGGCCGCCATGAAACGGATCGGTCTTCTTGGTGGGATGAGCTGGGAGTCGTCGGTCGAGTACGAGCGCATCATCAACGAGGAGGTGCGCCGTCGCCTGGGCGGTGCCTCTTCAGCGGACCTCATCATCCGCTCGTACAACTTCGCCGAGATCGAGCAGCTTCAGGAAGAGGGTCGATGGGAGGCGGCCGGAAGGATCCTCGCTGCGGATGCGGTAACCCTCGAGAGGGCAGGTGCTGAGATCATCCTTCTCTGCACGAACACGATGCACACGGTCGCCGATGCCATCGAGGATGCCATCGACGTGACGTTCGTCCACATCGCAGATGCCACGGCCGCGGCAATCCATGAACGGGGCCTGTCGACCGTCGGCCTCCTCGGAACCCGCTACACGATGGAGCAGCCTTTCTATGTCGACCGGATGCGCATGCGCGGCATCGAGACCCTGGTTCCCGGAGAAGCGGACCGTGAGGTGCTCCACGAGGTGATCTTCGACGAGCTCGTGCGCGGCGTGATCTCACCCACCTCACGGCATGTCCTCGTCGACGTGAGCGACCGCCTCGTCGCACGAGGAGCGCAAGGGATCATCGCCGGATGCACGGAGATCGAGCTCCTGCTGCGCCCTTCCGATCTCGATGTTCCCTACTTCCAAACGACTGCCCTCCACGCCATCGCTGCGGTCGACGCATCCCTATCTTGAGAAAAAATTCACAAAACCTCTAGACGGCGCCCCTGCTATTGCTTAGACTGAAGGTGAGGAATAAACCGTGCTTGTGAAAAAAAGCACGAGCACACTCACAGGAAAGGAAAGCACGATGACCAAACGGCTGAAAGCACTCGGGATCGTGATGCTTGTTTTCGGCGTGGTCTTTGCTGGCGCGGGAATCTACGCATACACGCAGGTTCGTGCCGGAGCGGACTCGCTCCAGGCGTTCAGCACAGCGCAGAACGTGACGCTGTCGTACAACGAGGACGGCGTCCTGGTCGACCGTGGCACCACTGAAGGCGCCGAAGCGATCATGACCCTGCTCACCGACGAGTGGGGATACCCGGTCAAGGATTCGGAACTGAATCCGGATGATCCGCTCGTGAACACCGCATCTGAGTACATGTACCAGATGGCAACGATTGCCTATCACGTCCTCCACGGGACGCAGACCGTCACGCTGACGGAGGATGCCGAATTCAACGGCGAGCTGTTCCCGGCTGGCGAGTACCAGCTCGAGATCCGCACCGTTGGCGAGCGTGGTGAACTCGGCGGCTACTGGACCGACTTCAACCGCTCGCACCCGATCGAGGGTCCCGCGCGGGGACAGGCATGGTCGGGCACCGCTCACGGGTTGATTGGTGAACTCGGCGTCGGCGCCGTCACGGCATCAACGCTCCAATTGAGCACTGGAATCTCAGCCATGATCTTCGGCGTGGGCCTCACGCTCATCCTGCTCGGAGCAGGACTGATCTGGTCAGCATCCGGTAAGGAAGAGGACGTTGTCTTCGCCCTTGCCGCACCCGAGCCCTCCAAAGAGCCGGCTGGGGTCTGACGACGAAGTTCAGGCGAGTCAGGAGAGGGGACCCAAAAGGGTCCCCTCTCCTCGTTGTGCGCCTGCTCGTTGTCCGGCTGCTCGTTGTCCGGCTGCTCGTCTTGCGACGGGGTCGCATCCCGGAAGGACCGTCAGCGCTGCTCGCGTGAGTACGGGATGGCAAGGGCGGCGGGCGCTCCCAGCTTGCGTGCCCGTTCCCCTGATGCAAGGACCAGCATCGCAAGGATTGCAAGCACGAACGGCAGCATCGCCAAGAGGTTCGAGGGGATGTCGACGCCCTGGGTCTGCAGGTAGAAGTTGAGCTGCCCGGCGGCACCGAAGAGGTAGGCGGCAAAGAGCGCTCGCCATGGACGCCAGCTCGCGAGGATGACGAGGGCGATTGCGATCCAGCCAGCCTGCCCGATGGGTTCGTCCGTCCAGCTCGGCACGAGTGCGAGCGAGATGTAGGCGCCACCCAGGCCCGCGAGTGCGCCACCGACCAGCACATGGATGTATCGCACCTTCGCGACATCGATGCCCGCCGACTCGGCGCTTGGCGGATCTTCGCCGACCGCCCGCAGCGCGAGGCCGGGCTTCGTTCTGAAGATGTAGTAGCTGGTAGCGGCCACGAGGAGCCATGACAGGTACACGAGGATGTCGTGGCCGAAGACGAGGGGGCCGATCAGCGGAATGTCCGCCAGTCCCCCCGTGAGGAGAGGTTCGAACGACTTCGGGGCAGGTTCACCGGCAAGCTGGGTCTCGCCGGCGCGACCGATGAAGGTCGACAGCCCCGTGCCGAAGATGGTGAGTGCGAGGCCGGACACGATCTGGTTCACACGAAGGGTGATGGAGTTGAACGCGTGGATCGCGGCTGCCGCTGCACCGACGATCAACGACAGAAGCACCCCGAGCCAGAGGCTCTCGACGGTGAACACCGCCCAGAACCCCGCCACGGCTCCGACGAGCATCATCCCCTGGACGCCGAGGTTCAGGACGCCAGCTCGTTCGGCGAGGATCTCCCCGACGGCGGCGTAGACCACAGGTGTTCCCGCTGCGATGGCGAGGACCAGGAGGCCGATCTCGGCTGACTCGTTCACGCCGTTGCCCCCTCTGCCTCTGACACTTCTGTCGGAACCGCATCCGGACGTCGGATCCGATTCCTGATGAGGAACTCACCTGCGACGGCGAAGATCAGGATCGCGCCCTGAAGCATCACAGCGGTGGACGACGGCACACCGATCGACTGGAGCGCGGGCCCCGAGTTGATGAGCGCGCCGAGCAAGATTGCGACGGGAATCACAACGACGGGGTTGAGACGGGCGAGGGCGGCAACGATGATCCCGGTGAAGCCGAGACCGAGCTCGAGGGAGCGAGGATCCATCTTCCCGAGAACGCCGGCGACCATGATCCCCCCGGCGAGCCCGGCTGCCGCCCCAGACATCAGGAACGTGGCGAAGAAGGTCCGGGACACCTTGACCCCGGCGTACCTCGCTGCGCCCGCGGAGTCGCCCGCGACGCGGTAGCCGAACCCCCACGGGGTGCGGAAGAGCACGACCCAGATCAGGATCGCAACGACGACCGCGATGACGAACCCGAGATCGAGGCGGTGGAGGAAGCTTTTGAGGCCGGGGATCAGCTCACCGAACTCCGGAAGGCGCGCCCTGTCGCTGATCGGGCGGCCCTGCGGGAACTGGGTCGCGTCGGGGTCTCGCCACGGCGAAAAGCTGCCGAACACGAGGTAGTTCATCAAGTTGATGGCGATGAAGTTGAGCATCAGCGTCGTGATGATCTCGTTCGTCCCGAGGTACACCCTCGGCGCGGCGGCGATACCTGCCCACAGGGCGCCACCGACCGCTCCCGCGGAGATGACGAGGACGACCGCGGCAACAGCCGGGACGTTGTCGCCCATCATGATCGCGACGCCGGACGCGAGCACCGCCCCGATCAGCAGCTGCCCCTCGCCGCCGATGTTCCAGACGAGCATCTTGAAGGCCACGGCTGCAGCGAGCCCCGTGAGGATGAGCGGCGTCGCCGACACGAGCGTCTCGCTGAACCCCCGCCACGACCCGAACGCCGTCTTGAGCATCTTCGCGTAGACCTCGATAACGCTGTTGCCGGTGATCGCCAGGAAGATCGCACCGAGCACGAGGGCAGCCACGACCGAGGCGACGGGAACGGCGAGCTTCACCCAACTGTCTGCGACACCCCGCGGCTCGACGATGAAGCGACGTGTCACGCGGCGCCTTCCTCGGTATGCCCTGCCATGAGGAGGCCGATCTCCTCCGGCGTGGCCTCTTCGGCCGAGAATTCGCCGACAACCTTTCCTTCGTAGAAGACGAGGATCCTGTCGGACAGCGAGAGGAGCTCGTCGAGATCTTCGGACACGAGCAAGACGCCGATGCCCGCATCACGCTCGGCGAGGATCTGGTTGCGCACCTGTTCGGTCGCACCGACGTCGAGGCCCCGCGTGGGCGACCTTGCCATCAGCACGATGTGGTCCTGGGAGACCTCCCTTGCAAACAGCACCTTCTGGAGGTTCCCTCCGGAAAGCAGGCGGACCGGGAGGCCCGGACGGACACCGCGCACGTCGAAGTCGTCGATGAGCTTGTCGCCGCGGCTCTTGAACACGTCTTGGTCGAGGAGACGGCCCTTGGCATACGGCGGCTTCCGATACCCTTTCAAAGCAAGGTTTTCTTCGGCCGTGAGCCCGCTGGCGAGCCCCACCCCGAGCCGACTCTGCGGGACGTACGCAAGTCCTGCGTCGATCCGGTGGGCCACCGTGCGCGACGTGACATCCTTGCCACCGAGCTCGACCGTACCGGCTGTTGGAGCCCGGAGCCCGGCGATCGCATGGGTCAGCTCCCGCTGGCCGTTGCCAGCTACTCCCGCGATCCCGACGACCTCACCCTGGCGAATGTCGATGGAGACGCCTCGGAGACCTTCGAGGCCACGGTCGTCGTTCACCGCGAGGTCCCGCACCGAGAGCACGACGGCGCCCCGATCCGCCGAACCCGAGCGCTTCGGGAGGTCGAGGTCGCGCCCGACCATCATGCGAGCGAGATCCTTCGGGGTCGCATCGACGGTGTCGGCTGAGCCCACGACTCGTCCGTCGCGGAAGACCGTGACCCGGTCGGACACCGCCTTCACCTCGTTGAGCTTGTGCGACACGAATATCAGGGAACGGCCGTCCTCGGCCATGAGACGCATCGTCCGGAAGAGCGCCTCGCCCTCCTGCGGCGTGAGGACCGCGGTCGGCTCGTCGAGGATCAGGACGCGGGCTTCGCGGTACAGGAGTTTGAGGATCTCGACGCGCTGCTGCTGCCCGACGGACAGCTGCCACACATACGCGTTGGGGTCGACCGGGAAGTCGTACCGGTCCCCGAGTTCGTGCGCTTTCGCGACGAGGTCCTTCTCCGAGAGCCTCGTCGGCACGTCGGGGTGACCCAGCGCGAGGTTCTCGGCGACCGTAAAGTTCATGACGAGCCGGAAGTGCTGGTACACCATCCCGACGCCAGCGGCCAGGGCGTCTTTCGGAGAACCGAACGCCACGGGCTCGCCGTCGAGCAGGATTTCTCCACTGTCCGGTCGATAGAGGCCTGCGAGGACGGAGCACATCGTTGACTTGCCTGCACCGTTCTCACCGAGGAGGGCGTGGACCTCGCCGACGCCGAGGTCGAAATCGACGTCGTCGTTCGCCTTGACACCGTAGAAGGACTTGTTGATGCCACGCATCCGAACCGCCGTCTGGGGTGGGTACGCGGCAGGTCCGGCCATGGGCGTCACACTAGAACACGAGGGACCCCTGCGCTGTGCAGGGGTCCCTCGTTACCAAACAATGTGTCGCTCGATCAGCCAGCAGGATCTCCCACAACGCCTTGCACGAAGTAATCCATCGCGAAGATGTCGCCGAGGTCACGCTGGTTTCCGTCCTGGTCCGTCACGGTGGCCGGGAAAACGCTGAACTCACCCGAGATGATCTGCGCCTTTCGCTCATCGACGAGCTTGCGCACATCGTCGGGAACCGACGAGCCATACGGGGCGATGTCGACCATGCCGTCTGCCATGTTTCCGTAGTACTGCTCTGTCGTCCACGTCCCCGCCCGCACGGCCTCCGCCGTCTTCAGGTAGAACGGTCCCCAGTTCCAGACGGGAGCCGTCAGCCATGCGTCAGGAGCGAACTCCTCCATGTCGGTGTTGTAGCCGGCCCACTTGGCACCCGCCGCTTCGGCGGCGAGGCCCGGAGCGGTGGAGTCCTGGTGCATCGAGATGACGTCCGCACCCGCGTCGAGGAGCGACTGTGCCGCGTTTCCTTCAACGGGTGGATCGAACCACGTCGACGTCCACACGACCTGCACCGTCACGTCGGGATTGACCTCCTGCGCACCAAGCGTGAAGGCGTTGATGCCGCGAAGGACCTCTGGGATCGGAAAGGCTGCGACGTACCCGATGAGGTTCGTCTCGGTCACCGAACCGGCGACCATGCCTGCGAGGTAGCGGCCCTCCTCGGCAGCACCGAAGTAGGTGCCCATGTTGTCCGCGGTCTTGTAGCCCGTCGCATGGAGGAACGTGACCTCCGGGTGAGCCGCAGCTGCCTCGAGCATCGGATCCATGTAGCCGAAGGAGGTGCCGAAGATCAGGGTGTTCCCGTCCGCGATGAGATCCTCGAACACGCGGAGGCTGTCCGCGCCCTCGGGGATGCTCTCGAGCGTCGTGACGTTGACGTTGTCCATGTTCGCTTCGAGGTACTTCGCGCCCTGGTCATGAGCCCACGACCAGCCCTTGTCGGACGTTGGTCCGACGTGCACGAAAGCAACCTTGAGTTCCTCGGTGTCGCCCTCTCCGCTGTCATCGCCGCACGCCGCAGCGACCAGGGAAAGCGCGAGAACCAGAATCGCCAGCGCCTTGAATCTGGTGGCCTTCATTCAGTTTCCTCTCTTGTCCGAGTCCCGATCCCCGACGTCCGCGCATCCGGGGCACCGTGCGCCACTCTAGATCCTTTCCAGCAGACGGAACTTCGGGGTCGGACCGCTCGGCGGAACTATCGTCGCGGCATGACTCGGTGGATCGCAGAACGCGCGTGGCTCGGCGGTGACTCCTTCGTGTCCAACGTCGTGATCGAGACTGACGGCGGCTCCATCGTCGAGATATCGACGGGGCAGGGCCATGAGGACGCGATCTCGTTGCGTGGCATCGTGCTCCCCGGTCTCGTGTCCGCGCACTCGCACGCGTTTCACCGGATCCTCAGGGGGCGAACGCACGGGGAGGGGGGCGATTTCTGGGCCTGGCGAACGCCGATGTACGAGGCGGCGAACGCCCTCACCCCCGAGTCGTACCGGTCGCTGGCCGGCTCAGTGTTCACGGAGATGCTCGGGGCGGGCATCACCACGGTCGGCGAGTTCCACTACGTGCATCACCGGCCAGACGGAACACCGTACGATGACCCGAACGCGTTCGCACGAGCGCTGTGCGACGCAGCTACTGCCACGGGCATTCGGCTCACGCTTGTCGACGCAGCGTACCTCGCCTCCGGAGTCGATGGCACTGCTCCGTTGCCGGAACAGGCGCGATTCTCGGACAGCGCGATCGCAAGTTGGGCGGACCGGGTGCGGGATCTCGCGACGTTCGCGTCACCGACAGTGAGGATCGCAGTGGCCGCCCACAGCATCCGTGGAGTTCCAAGGGAGGACCTCGCCGCCATCGCAGCGACGGCCGCGGACCTCGAATTGCCGATTCACGTGCACGCGTCTGAGCAGCCAGCAGAGGTCGAGGACTCGATGCGCGTCCACGGAGCGACACCGATTGCGGTGCTGGAGGCCGAGGCGATGCTCGGCCAGACGACCACCGTCGTCCACGCAACGCATGCGACGCCCGCCGACATCGACATTCTCGCTGCAACCGGAACCGGTGTGTGCCTCTGCCCGACAACGGAGGCTGACCTGGGCGACGGCATCGGGCCTGCAATCGAGCTGTCCAGGGCCGGTGTCGCGCTCAGTCTTGGGTCGGATTCGAACGCCGTCATCGACATCCTCCGAGAGGCACAGTCCGTGGAGCTGTTCGACCGTCTGCGGCTCGGCGCCCGCGGTCTGCACTCGCCCGTTTCCCTCCTTTCCGCCGCGACGACCAACGGCATGGCCGCACTCGGCTGGCCGTCAGGAGGACTTACTGCGGGTGTACCCGCGGACTTCATCGCGCTCGACACATCACACCCGGACCTGGTCAATGTCGAGCCGACACCGGCGGCTGTGGTGATGGCCGCGACGCGTGCTGCAGTCTCTGACGTCATAGTCGCCGGGCGCCAGGTCGTCGCGAGGGGCCCTGGCTGATGGCTGTCCGCCCGATTCCCCGGATAGGTGACCCTGTTCTCCGCCGTCCGACGGACGACGTCACCGCGGGCCAATTCGCAGATTCGGCGTTCCAACAGCTCGTCGATGACATGATCGAGACGATGCAAGATGCGAACGGCGCTGGCATCGCGGCGAACCAGGTCGGTGTGTCGCTCAATGTCTGCGTCATCGGCGTCGACCGGAACGCGCGGTATCCGTACAAACCGCCGATACCCCTCACGGTGCTCGCCAACCCCGTCATCAGGCCGCTCGACGAGGAGCGGTGGCTCAACAACGAGGGTTGCCTGAGCGTGCCGATACGAGGCGACCTGTACCGAAGGATGAACATCGAAGTGTCGGCCCAGGATCGCCACGGAAATCCGTTCACACAGATCTACAGGGGGCTTTCGGCAGGGACCGTCCAACACGAGGTCGACCACCTCGGCGGACGCCTCATCGTCGATCGGATGAATGATCCGACGTCGATGACCACGTGGGAGAACTTCCAACGACACGGCCTCGAGGCATACCTCGAACGCATTGCCCCGATCATCGCCCGAACAGAACCGCGGACGGATCACACCGAGTAGACGGGAGACGCATGGCACGGCTGGACAACCATACGCTCGAGGTTTCGGTGGACATCGATGCTCCGATCGAGGCGGTCTGGGAACTCGTTTCCGACATCAACCTCTCCGCTCACTTCCAGAGCGAGTTCATCGGGGCTGAATGGGTCGGCGACGTGCGCGGTCCCGGATCGGTTTTCGTGGGTCGCAATGAACGGAAGGGACGCTCCTGGGAGACCACGTGCTACGTCGTCTCCTACGACCCTCCACACGCGTTCGGGTGGGCTGTCGATGACAAGGACGCGCCGGGGGCAACGTGGACCTTCCGCCTCGACGAGATCGATCACGGCACGCGGCTTCGATACGAGCGGGTGATCGGACCGGGCCCGAGCTACCTCAGATATGCCGTCGAGAAGTACCCCGAGCGTGAAGAGGAGATCGTCGCCACCCGCAGCGCCGAGCACGCAGCGAACATGCAGCTGGTTATCGACGGTGTGAAGCGCCTTGCCGAGGGAACGGCGGACTAGGAGTCTCCCTCGGACGCCTTCCTGAGCTCGTTGTAGGCGTGCACCAACGCGCTCACGGCTTGGCCGTGGTTCTCGTCATCCATCTGCCCGGGGATCCCACCACCGGAGAGAATGCTGTGGACGTAGAGCGCGTTGCCGCGGCCGTACGCGTTGCCATTCCCGTTCCCGCGTTCCATCGCCTTCGAGATGGCTGCGACGGCGCGCTCCCGACCCGTGAGGCCGTGGCCCGCATCGGACGCATCGGGTTGACCATGCGCAAACGCGGTCTTCTGGGCCTTTGCGAGGCCTTCGAGCGCTGCGTGGGCCGCGCGGTCGAGTCCGGTCGCCCCTTCGTGTGCACTGGCCGACGGCGCGACGACGGTGAGCGCGAGCATCCCCGCGGCGATCAGCACTGCAGTCCTTCTCATGCCAACCACCGTAAGTGGTCGAGTTACTGCTGTCAACGGTGTCACGATTCGAACCCTTCGAGCCGATCGCTGTACTCGGGACAGAAGGAGCCAACGGCCTCGCCGAATATCCAGCCCGCAAGGTCGATCACCTCCTCGGGTGCATCGTCGACCGAACCGTCGGTGAGCAATCCGAGGTAGTCGGCGAGGACCTCGAACGGTGGCTCGCCCTCCGAAAGGCGCTCGCAGAGCAACTTTGCGGTGGCAACGAAGACTTCAGGATCCGCTTCGAGCGCATCGGCATACGGCGAATCCTTGAGCAGGACAGCGAGGTCGGAGACGAAGGCAACGACGTCGTTCGAAACGCCTTCGACGATCTCGCCGTCAGCCGCCACCGTCGTGGTGGTCTCACCGGGGAGGGTGTCCGATTCGGCAACGGTGGTCGTCGTCGCATCGGTCTCGGACGGCGATGTGGTGCACGCGGCAACGAGCACGGAGAGGGCGATGGCAACAGAAATCGAGGACTTGCGCATCACGCGAGGGTATCGGCGATGACGGGTTCCGACTCCCCGGACACGTCTGAATCGGTACGCTTCACCCATGGACGAAATAGACCACATCACGAGAGAGCTCGCCAGGGTTGACGTAGAGCTCAGGTCGCTGCCCGATGACGCGTTCGAGCAGCGCTACCGCCTGCGCATGGAACAGGACACACTTCGACAGCAGGCTGCACGGTTCGCAGAGGACCTCGACAAAGGCAGGTCCGACGAAGACCTGCTCGCAGAACTCTCAGGGCTCCGCACCCAGCTTGCGCTGATCGAACGCCAGAAGATCGATCTCGTCGTCCAGGCGGGAGGAGGCGCGGAACCGTCCAACATGACCAACCTCGGCGGCGTCGACATCAACCGTCGCATCGTCGAGGCTTCGGGCGCAGGCCGTATCCAAGCCCGCATCGGAAGAATCAAAGGAATCCTCACCGACCGCGGCGTCGAGGTCCCCGAGCCGCGCTGACTGGGTCGGTCACGTCACCGCAAAGATCCTGCGTACTCCTGTAAGGCCGCGCAGCTCGTGTTCGCCGCGGTCGTCGAATGCCACGCCTGCGTCGCCTGCGAGACCGGCCGTTACCGACGAGACGAGGATCTCGCCCCCTTGGGCAAGGCCAAGCACGCGCGACGCCTCGTGGACGGCGACTCCCCGGATGTCGGTACCTGTCAATTCGATCTCGCCGGTGTGGAGAGCGACCCTGATGCTGATCCCGAGGTCGGCGGCTGCACTTCGGAGGGCGATCGCACACCGGACGGCCCTCGCCACTCCATCGAACGTCGCGAGGACTCCGTCCCCGGTGTTCTTGACCACGGTGCCGTGGAAGTGCTCGACCGTCTCCCTCGTCCGAATCTCGTGGGTGGTGAGGGTGTCCGCCCAGGTTCGATCGCCGAGGCGCATCGCCGTGCCTGTCGAGTCGACGATGTCCGTGAACAGGACCGTGGCGAGCACGCGTTCAGAGAAGGTCTCGAGTGGGGCGATCCAACCGCGCGCACCCGTCCACGCAATCGTCTCGCAAGGTTCGTCGCCGATGACCCACGCGTCGTGACGAGCCGGAATGTCCATCAAGTCGAGGGGTCCAGCCTCGAATTCGGTGCCGTCGTCGAGCAGGACCCCCATGCGGCCCTTGAGCACCACTCCGATGTGGCGGGTCTCGCACCACTCGGTGCCAACGAGTGGCTTCACATGCTCAGACCACCTCCACCCGGGCGTCTGGATGTCATGGGATACGGTCATCCCGCCCTTCGTGATCATCTCCGAACGGACCGTATCGATCTCGACCACCTCGTCCGCATCGGCGAAGTTCCGGACGTATTGCTCCATGGGGCCTCCCTGATCGAGGGATCGTAGCGACCGTCCCTGCGACCGGCCGAATGGACCGCCGTCTACGCTGGGCCGCCCGACGAAAGGCGCACCGTGGACATCATCGATCGGCACTTTGCGGCGGAGAATGCCCACGACGTGGAAGGCACACTCGCCACCTACACGGACGACATCCTGTGGGACGACATCACGCATCCGGAGTCCCCGTTTCGCGGCAAGGACGAGGTCGGATCGGTGTACAGCACGATCATCGACGCGATCCCTGATGTCCATCTGCGATCCATCAGACGATTCAGCGGGGAGGACGGGCGGTATGTGGTCGACGAATCGATCATCACCGGCCATGTCCATGGCGAGTGGGCTGGGGTCGTGGGAGGCGGTGCTCCCGTGGAGATTCGCATTCTGCACGTATTCGAGATTCGGGACGGCTTGATCTGCTTCGAGAACGCGTGGTTCGACGCGGCCGAGGTGCAACGTCAGATCGCCGCATGGAAGGACGCCGGCGCAGCCTGACGTCCTAGAGCGAGTTCGTGCGGTTGTCGGAGTCCCTGCCGACGACGAACCACACAGCCTTCACGGGTGTGTCTCCCTTGTTGTACAGCCGGTGCGGGCGCTCCGAATCGAAGGCGATCGAATCGCCTGGTTCGAGGGTGAAGTCGTTGAAGCCGATCTGGATGCCGAGCGTCCCGCTGACGATGTAGCCGTATTCCCTTCCATGGTGGCGCATCAGGGATTCGTCCGGGGTCGATGCCCCACCCACCTCGTAGGTCGCGAACAGGAAGTCGACACCGTCCTCCGTGACGGCCGAGAGCTCCTCCCACTTGACGCCCGAAGCCAGGTCGATCGACTGCCGGCTACCCGGATTCACCACCGGTGTCGGCGAGGCAGACTCCACGGCGCGGGGCGACGGTGCGTCGTCAGCCCCCCGCAGAACGCTGTCGAGGGACACGCCGAGTTCGGTGACGATCGCATAGAGCGTCCCGACCGACGGCTTCGTGCTTCCGCTCTCGAGCTGGGAGATCAGACTCGGCGAGAGGCCGAGGCGACCGGCGAGTTTGCGCTGGCTGAGGCCCGCCCGTTCGCGCTCCTCGCGCAGACGGTCGCCGATGCCATCAAGTGCGTCCGGCACCGCGTGCGTCTGGGGAGTGTTCGTCACATCAACATCCAGCCGCCGTCGATGTGCAGGTTCTCGCCGTTCATGGCCGGGTTCTCGAGGAGGAAGGCCGTCGCGCCCACCACGTCGGCCATCGTGGCCAGCCGCTTGGTGGGCGTCCGGGCGATCGTGGCATCGAGCGCGGCCTGGTTCCCAGCCCAATAGGGGCTGTCACCGACGATGCCCGGATGGAGCGCATTGAACCGGATGGGTGCGAGCTGGATGGCAAGCGTCCGGATGAGGCTGCTCACGCCGCCGTTCACGGTCGTCACCGTCGTCGAACCCGGGTACGGGCGATCCTTCGCACGACCACCGAAGAGCACCACCGCTGAATCGTCCGACATGCGGTCCGTCAGTGCATGCACGACCTTCGTGTACCCCACGAGCTTCATCACTGCGAGCGCGACAGCGTCCTCGATCGTGTAGTCGTGCATCGGGTTGTTGTCCCTCGCAATGCCCACGAGCACGAGGTAGGCCACGGGCCCGATATCGCTCAGCGCTTCATCGATTGAATGCGGGTCGCTGAGGTCGAATCCGATCCCGGTGACGCCGTCGCCGATCTCTGCGGCGATGGCGGCTGCCCGGTCGGTGTCACGTCCAGTAATGACGACGTGGCGGCCCTGCGAGTGATAGTGCCGTGCGATCTCGCGCCCGATCCCCCCGGTTCCACCGACGACGACGACACTTCCCTCGGGCATGCTCGTGCACTCCTTGTTCGGTCAATGTGTCACACTATACGATCTGACACGGGTGTGCAGCCATACTGAACAACGCGAGAGGGCGCATGGGCCTCGACCACGACATCGGCATCGTCGGAGCGGGCCTCATCGGGCTCGCAACGGCCCGAGCGCTGGTCGAGAGCCTTCCCGGACGGTCCATCGTGGTGATGGACAAGGCCGATTCCGTCGCAACACACCAGAGCGCCCACAACAGCGGGGTCATCCACTCCGGCCTCTACTACCGGCCGGGAACACTCAAGGCTGACCTGTGCGCGTCGGGGCGCACGCTCATGTACGACTTCTGCGAGGAGCGCGGGATCCCCCACCGTCGCACCGGAAAGCTGGTCATCGCATCGAACGAGCGTGAGATTCCCGCTCTCGACGAGCTCGCACGCAGGGCTACAGCGAACGGACTCACCGGGATCGAGCGACTCGGACCTCGAGGCATCACCGAGTACGAGCCGGAGGCCGTGGGACTCGCTGCACTCCACGTGCCTGACGCCGGTGTCGTCGATTACCCAACCGTCGCCTCGCACATTGCACTCGAGCTCGAGGCCAGCGGCGTCTCAATCCTTCTCGATGCCGGTGTCACCGACATTCGACACGCTACTGATGGCGTATCGGTGCTGGCTGGAGAAAACGCCCTGAAAGTCGCTGTTCTGGTCAATTGTGCCGGGCTCCATTCCGACCGCATTGCATTGCTCTCCGGCCTCGAACCCGCCGTGCGGATCGTGCCGTTTCGCGGCGAGTACTACCGGCTGAGCGACCAGGCAGAACGCCTTGTGCAGGGCCTTGTCTATCCGGTGCCCGATCCGAGGTTCCCGTTCCTCGGCGTGCACTTCACCCGTCGTATCGACGGCGCGGTGGAGGTCGGCCCGAACGCTGTGCTCGCCCTCGGTAGGGAGAACTACCGCGGGACGCCAGTCGATTGGGGCGACGTCCGGGACACCTTCGCATATCGAGGATTTCGGCGCCTCGCCACGGCCCACCTGGCGTCCGGCGTCAAGGAACTCGTCAACTCGCGGTCACGGCGCATGTACGCGCGGCTCGCCAGGAATCTCGTGCCCGCCGTGCGGACCAAGGATCTCCTCCCCGGCGGGTCCGGCGTGCGAGCACAGGCAGTGACCCGCGATGGCAAGCTCGTCGACGACTTCGTCATCCAGAAGACCGACGCGACCATCCAGGTCCTCAACGCACCGTCGCCGGGTGCCACTGCGAGCCTCGCGATCGGGAGGCACATCGCGGCGCAGGTCGAAACGATCCTCCGCCAGTAATCCTCTCACGAATTGTGTAGTGTCACTGATCAGTGACGGGTCAAAACACTTCAGTCGCAGTGATCGGTGCTGGCCGCATGGGCTCTGCAATGGTGCGGACGCTCCGTCGATGCGGGTTCCCCGTGATCGTGTGGAACCGGAGCTCGGACCGGGCAGACGCGGTCGCCTCCGCAACGGGCGCATCGGCCGCCTCGGCGATGGCGGACGCAGTAGAAGGCGCAACCGTCGTGATCACCAGCCTTGCCGACGATCGGGCGGTTGCCGATGTCTACCTCGGCGACAATGGGCTAGCTGCCGCCGTTGGCCCCGATCACGTCGTCATCGAAACGAGCACGGTGGAGCCTGCCACGCAACAGACGGTGGGCGCCGCGGTCGAAGCGTCTGGCGCAGCATTCCTCGATGCCCCCGTATCCGGAAGCGTTTCAACGGTCGAATCCGGGACGCTGACCATCATGGTGGGTGGGGACGAGCAGACGATCGAACGGGTTCGGCCCGTGCTCGACTGCCTCGCGTCACGCGTGATCCACGTCGGAGGCCGGGGGAAGGGTGCCGCCACGAAGCTGGCCGTGAACGGCCTCGTCCACGGTCTCAACATCGCCCTCGCCGAGTCCCTCGTGCTCGCTGAACGCGCTGGTGTCGATCGGTCGACCGCGTACGAGGTCTTCGCCTCGGGGGCCGGTGGCGCACCGTTCGTTCTGTACAAGCGAGGTGCGTACGAGCATCCGGAAGAGACCCCCGTGGCTTTCAGCCTCGACCTCGTCGCAAAGGACCTCGTCCTCATCACCCGTCTCGGTGAGGAAGTTGGGGCGCCCATGAAGCAAGCTCAAGCCAGCCTTTCGATCGTGAACGAAGCGATCGATGCTGGCCTCGGCGACCAGGACATGAGCGCCGTCGCTGTGCACATGCGAAAGGAAGGCAGCTGATGGCGCACATCGTCAAACCGAAGGCCCAGCTTGCCTTCACCGTGCCAACTGAGTTCCACGGTCGTTCGACGGGCTACACGCTCGACCGGATCGTCAACGAGGAGGACGGCGCGGTTCAGATGGGATTCTGCATCGCCCACCTCGAGCCAGGCGGCTTCGTCGACACGCACGTCCACTCCTATGAGGAGTCGATCTACGTGATGGAGGGAACGCTGACGCTCGACACGCCCGAGGAGAGCGTGCTCCTGGTCGAAGGGGACTACGCCCTGATCCCTGTCGGCATGACCCACGCCCTCCGCAACACCTCCGGAGCCATCGTCGAGTTCGCCGAGATGAAGGCCCCGCTCCCGAGGGCCCGGTTCGGCTATGACACACAGTTTCCTCCCGCGATGACGGTCGGCGCTGCCGCACCGATCGACGTACGAGACCCCAGGAACCGCTACTTCGGACACATCGACGCCGCATCGATGGATCCCACCCTCCAGACACAGGACCGGCTCGCGGTGAGCGCGAGCATGCGGACGGCCCTCCTCGTCTACAGCGGTATCACCGTGAAGATGATGGTCGACTCCGACCTCGGCGCCGACCTCTCGACGATGTTCATGGTCCAGTACGAACAGGGCGGGTACGCCGGCGCCCACGACCATCCCCTCGAAGAGACCTACCTCATCCTCGACGGGCAGGTCGAGGCGAAGTTCGACGGAGAGAGCTTCGTCCTCGGCCCTGGGGACACGGCATGGGCAGGCGTCGGGTGCGTCCACGAGTTCCGCAACGTCGGCGACGGGTTCGTTCGTTGGCTCGAAACGCAGGCACCCGCACCCCCGCCCCGGCATTCGTACCGATTCGCCCGTGACTGGGCCTACCTCGAAAACGCCCTGGCAGAACAACAGCAGTGAGAGAACCGACAAGGAGCACCCCATGGCCGACTTTCCCGTAGCGACAACTCCCAGTCCAGGCGTGATGGGCGTCGATTGGGAAAACCGTGTCGACTTCGAACGCCTCCGCCAGTACCGAATCGCACGTGTCCGTCAGATGCTCGACGAACACGACCTCGGCGCGGTCCTTCTGTTCGAGACGTCCAACATCCGATACGCGACCGCGACCCAGATCGGGTACTGGGCGTTCAACAAGGGTGAGCGGTGGGCGCTGGTCACTCGCGAGGGTCGCCCGAAGGTGTGGGACTTCGGTTCAGCGGCCAAGGCGCACCGTCTCCAACTCCCCCACATGTACGACGCGGAGAACTCCGTCGGCGGCAACACCGGGCTCCAGGGCGCCATCGGCCCTGAGACAGGGCTTCACGCGCGGGCGGTGCGCGAGATCAAGGGAGCCCTCGAGGACGCGGGGGTCGCCGACCAGAAATTGGGCGTCGACCTTGCGGAAACCGCAGTCTTCCTCGCCCTGCAGGGTGCGGGCCTCAACGTCGTCGACGGCCAGCAGGCGATGATGCGGGCGAGAGAGATCAAGAACCCGGACGAGATCACGCTCCTCACGCAGGCCTGCGCCATGGTCGACGGCGTGTACCAGCACATCTTCGAGGCGCTGAAGCCCGGCATCCGGGAATCCGATGTCGTCGGCATGGCCCACGCTCGCCTCTTCGAGATGGGCTCGGAGTTCGTCGAGGCGATCAACTCGATCGCAGGTGAGCGGTGCAGCCCCCACCCGCATGTCTTCAGCGATCGCCTCATCCGGCCGGGCGACCAGGCGTACTTCGACATCATCCACGTCTTCAACGGGTATCGAACCTGTTACTACCGGACATTCGCGGTCGGCCGTGCATCGCAGGCACACCACGATGCGTTCAAGAAGTCGAGGGAGTGGATGGACGCGGCGATCGATCTCGTCAAACCGGGAACCACGACTGACCAGATCGCGCTCGCATGGCCGAAGGCTGAGGAATTCGGCTTCGAGGACGAGATGGATGCGTTCGGGCTCCAGTTCGGCCACGGCGTGGGCGTCGGCCTGCACGAGCGGCCCATCATCAGCAGGCTGAACTCGCTGGACAACCCGGTGGAGATCGAGGAGGGCATGGTCTTCGCCCTCGAAACGTATGCGCCTGCGTCCGATGGGCGTTCGGCGGCGCGGATCGAGGAGGAAGTCGTCGTCACCGCCGACGGCTGCAAGGTGATCACCCTGTTCCCATGTGAGGAGTTGATGGTCGCGAATGCCTACTGATCCCGCGTACGACTACGCGCTGCGCCCGCCGCGGCTTCCGGATCCCGAGGACCGGTCCCTCGACGACGCGCCGATCGATCAGGAGACGCGCCTCGCGCTGTACCGCAAACTCCAGGAGCTGCGCCAGTGGAGCAAGCGTGCCCACGACTTGTTCCTCCAGAACCTCGTGAAGGGTACGACCCACCTCTCGTTGGGCATGGAGGCGATCGCCACGGGATTCGGCATGGCCCTGAAACCGGGCGACTACACGTTCGCCACGTACCGCGGTCACGCCCATTCGCTCGCGAGGGGCATGGATCCCGGAAAAGCCCTCGCGGAGCTTCTCGGCCGGGAGAACGGCGTGCTCGGCGGCAAGGGCGGTTCGATGCACCTGACCGACGTCGAGAAGGGGATGATGGGCTCGTACGCCATCATCGGCGCGCACCTGTGCATCGCAAACGGCGCCGCATGGTCGGCAAAGATGAGGGGCACGGACCAGGTTGCTGTCGCGTTCTTCGGCGACGGAACCACCAACATCGGAGCGTTCCATGAAGCCCTCAACATGGCGGTCATCTGGAAGCTGCCGGTCGTGTTCGTGTGCGAGAACAACCTCTACATGGAGTACACGCCGATCGATGCGATCACTGCGGTCCCAAATCCCGCAGCGGACCGTGCTGGTGCGTACGGCCTGGATCCGATCATCATCGACGGGAATGACCCGGATGCCGTGTACCTCGCCGCCGTCGACGCGCTCGAGCGTGCCAGGCGGGGCGACGGCCCTTCGCTCATCGAGGCCGTCACCTACAGAACCGGGGGCCACTCGAGGGCAGACCCGGCCAAGTACCGCCCCGAGGCGGAGGTCGAGGCGTGGAAGGACCGCGACCCCGTTCCCGTGTACCACCAGCGTCTCCTCCGGATCGGTGTTCCCGAGGCTGAGCTCGGTGACATCACCCGTGAGGTGGCCGCGACGATCGACGCGGCAACGGAATTCGCAAAGGCTGGCGCGCATCCGGGCGAGGAGACGTTGATGACCGAGGTCTGGGCTGACGGAGGTTCGGCATGGCGGAACTGAGCTACCGCGATGCGGTCGCCTACGGGATCGCCCAGGAGATGCGCCGCGACCCAGCCCTCGTGATGCTCGGTGAGGACATCGCGGCGGCTGGCGGCGTTTTCAAGACGACCGTCGGCCTTGTCGAGGAGTTCGGCCCTGATCGCGTCCGCGACACGCCGATCTCAGAGCAGGCGATCCTCGGGGCCGCGATGGGCGCCGCGATGACGGGCATACCAGTGATCGCCGAGATCATGTTCTCCGACTTCCTCGCCGTGTGCTGGGACATGATCGCCAACGAGATCGCAAAGAGCCGGTACATGACCAACGGGCAGGTGAGCTTCCCCCTCGTGATCCGCACGGCGAACGGCGGGGGTGCCCGCTTCGGAGCCCAGCACTCGCAGAGCGTGGAGAACTGGGCAATGATGATCCCCGGACTCAAGGTGGTCGCCCCATCGACGCCCGAGGACGTCGTCGGCCTCATGGCTGCGTCGATACGCGATCCCGACCCCGTCATCTTCTTCGAGCACAAGTCGCTCATGGCTGGCAAGGCCGAGGTCCCCGACGGTGAGATCGTCGACGAACTCGGTACAGCCCGAGTCGTCCGAGAGGGTTCCGACGTCACCATCGCCGCGTTGGCGCTGATGGTGCCCCGCGCACTCGAAGCAGCTGACCGCCTCGCGGAGAACGGCATCTCAGCCGAGGTCATCGACGTGCGGTCGCTGGTTCCCCTCGACACGGCGACCCTGCTTTCATCCACGGCGAAGACCGGGAGGTTCTTCACGGTCGAGGAGAACCCGCGCTTGTGCGGATGGGGTGCAGAGCTCGTGTCGATCATCAGCGAAGAGGCGTTCTGGAACCTCGATGGCCCATGTGTGCGCATCACGACGCCACACATCCCGCTCCCATCCGCGGCCTCCCTCGAGGACCTCGCCCTTCCGTCCGTCGATCGCATCGTCGAGACCGTGACACGGTCCGTCGATGGTGGAGGAAGCGCATGACCGACTTCCTGCTGAAGGGCGCGACCGTTCTCACTCTCGGCGCCCGCACTCAGAACCACGTCGAGGCCGATGTGCTCGTCGAGCGCGGCTCCGTGTCCGAGGTTGGATCCGGGCTCCGATCCCGCGCCGCCGAGGCCATCGATGCTTCGAACACGATCGTGATGCCCGGTTTCGTCGACAGCCACCGGCGCTGCTGGACCTCCCTCTTCAAGAACGAGGGGAGTGTGCCGACCGCTGCCACTCCCGGTCCGCAGGACGTCTACGCAGGGACGCTCGCAGCACTCCTCGGCGCTGCCGAGGCGGGAGTCACGACCGTCGCCGACTGGTACGACGGGCCCCCCGCGCCCGGACACGTCGAGGGCGTGCTCCGCGCGCATGCCGAGGCGGGCATCCGTACCGTCCTGGTGCTCGCGCCCGCGGAACATGCCGAGTCCGTTTGGCGGAGGGCCGTGCAGCGCCATGGCGTCGCGCCAACGGAGCTCACGACACTCGCCGCGGGCGTCCACTCGGCCGCCGCGTTGTCTGACGCACGGCGCGCGGCCAACGAGCTCGGCCTCCGTCTCCATGTGAAGGGGACGGCCCGCGATGCCGGAATGTTCGCTGCGGCGAAGGGGGACCTCGATCCGGGCGTCACGGTGATCCACGCAGCCGGCCTGGCGGACGATGATCTCGACGCGATCGCGGACTCAGGGGCAGGGGTCGCGCTCACGCCGGTCGCCGACATGACGACCGGGCCCGGCTCGCCGCCGATGCAGACCTTCCTCGACCGGGACATCCGCCCCGGGCTCGGCGTCGGCCATGAGCTCCAGGGACCCGGCGACATACTCGCGCAGATCAGGGCTGCGATATCGATACAGCACGCCACCTACTTCGACCTCAAGCTGGCTGGAAAGGGAGGGCTCCCGAACCTTCTCACCACGCGCCACGTGATCCGCTACGGAACGAGCGACGGCGCAAACGCGCTCGGACTCGGTGGCACCACAGGGTCCATCGAGGCCGGGAAGCAAGCAGACCTGATCATGCTCCGGACCGATACACCGAACCTCTATCCCGTCAACGACCCGATCGGTGCCGTCGTGTGGGGGGTTGACACGTCGAACCTCGACCTGGTTCTCGTCGGCGGCCGACCAGTAGTGAGGGCCGGTGTGACGCAAGCGGATGTCGCAGAAGTCAGGTCCCTGGTCGCGGAGGCTCGTGCTCGCCTCGGCCTGCCCTCGCCGATCCTTGCTGGCGCCGCGCCGGGAGGTGCATTGTGACAACCCCGCGCCAACAGCCATCGTCGGCCCTCACATCGCTCGTCGTTGGCTCCAGGTTCGTTCCGGTCTACATCGCACTGGCGCTGCTCGTCGTCGTGGCGTGGATCTGGGCCCCTCAGGCGCTGTCGAGCATCTCGCTGAGAGCCATCGCCCCGTACGGAGCCGTGCTCGGCATCGCAGCACTCGGCCAGATGATCGTCATCATGATCGGCGGTATCGACCTGAGCGTTCCCGGCACGATGAGCCTCGCCGCGGTGATCATGATCGGCGTCGGCCACGGCGCCGACGAGAACATCGGTAAGGCGATGGTGATCGCATTCGCGGCGGCTGCGGTGGTCGGCCTCGCGAACGGCTTGCTCATCGGCGGATTGAAGCTCAACCCCCTCATCGTCACCCTCGCAGCCGGATCCATCGTCACCGGAGTCGTGTTCCGGTACGCGGAGAAGATCACCGTCCAGAACCCCGTTCCGGAGGGGTTGACCGATTGGGTCGCCAAGAGGTACTTCGGATTAGGTGCGGTCTTCTGGATCGGGATCGCCGTCACGGTGATCGTGAGCGTGATTCTCCGGTACACAGTTGCAGGTCGCCGATTCCAGGCAATCGGCGCGAATCCGGTGGCTGCGAACGTCGTCGGCGTCAGGGTGAACTGGTACCAGATCATGGCGTACGTGTTCGCGGCGCTCCTATACGCAGCCGCGGCGATCGCCCTCGCAGGCCTCCTGAGGCGACCGGGCGCCTCGGTCGGCAACGAGTACCTGCTCGCGCCCATCGCGGCCGTCGTGATCGGAGGCGCATCCCTCACGGGCGGACTGGCAAGCCCGTTCTCGACCTTCACGGCGGGCCTCTTCCTCATCGGCCTTCGCCAGATGATGCTCACGATGGGCCTGCCGACGGCGCTCCAGAACGTGGCGTTCGGGCTCGTCATCATCGCCGGGATGCTCGTGTCCGGCGACCGGATCACCAAGGGCGTGGAGCAGCTCCTCCGGGAGCGAAGACGTCCAACCCGAACTGAGGTGGAAGAGATATTGACCCCGATGAACCAATGAGGCGAGGACAACGCGCCTCTCAGACTCCGGCACCCCCACCGGGAGCCGACAAGCGAAGGAAGCGGATGGGAGCACCCATGAAACAGATACGACTACTTGCCGTGTTTGCCGTGTTTGCGCTGATCGTCGCCGCGTGCGGCAGCAGCGACGGCGGAGACACGACAACAACGAGTGGAGACACCACTACGACAACGGCGGCGACGACAACGACCGCGGGCCCCGGCGGCGATGAGAACCCGCTCGCCATGTATGGCGAGCGTATCGACGCAGACCCGGCGCTCGTCGAGAAGGCACTGGGTCCGGTCGAGCCCTCTGACGACGCAAGCTGGAACATCATCCTTGCTGCGATCGCCAGGGCCGATCAGAACCCGGACCAGGCGACGATCGACAAGGCGCTCGAGTGCTTCAACAACCAGGAGTGCGACACCGGCTCTGGCGGGGCGGGCGTCATGGGGTATGCCGATGGCGGTGGTGATCAGGTCAACGTCTGGCGTGCGGTCAGCCACATGGAGGCGATCCTCCAGGCGCTGACGTACTCGGAGATCGGCAAGATCATCTCGACGGCGGCGAACTTCGACCCGGATCCAAGCGTTGCCGCGAACGACATTCGGTTCCTCATCAACAGCGGCGTCGACTTCATCGTCGGCTACCCGGACGCTGGCATCGCGATCGCCGATGCGATCAAGGAAGCGGACGACGCGGGCATCCCGTACGTCTCGTTCTCGGCCGGCTATGTCGGTCTGCCTGATCAGGACGGCGCACTCGTCCCCGGAGAGGACTACCTCACCGTGGTCGGTGAGAACCTGTGTGCGCTCGGCGAGAGCTTCGCTCAGGTCCTGAACGATGGCGTTGGTACCGGTGAGGTCGCGGTTCTCGGTGGCTCATCGGGCAACGCACTGTCACTTGGCTGGCAGCGGTGCATCTTCCCGGCATTGAGCGAGGGCATCACAGCAGTGAATGCCCCGCCGAACGCCGACACCACCGTGGGCGACACCTTCTGGTATGACCCGCTCATTCCTGACGTGTTCCGGGGTCTCTTGACCACGAATCCGGGCATCAAGGGCTGGGCATACGAATACTCGGATGGAATGAACACCGGGCTGAGCGTGTACGAGGAACTCGGCATCCCAGTCGCGAATCTCACGGTTGCCTTGCGTACCGACGAGCAGACACTGTTCTGTGACTGGGTGGATCGCAACGAACCGACGTACAACATCTTCTACTCGGCTGGTGGCAACTTCCAGTCGCGTGTCGCGGTAACAGCGGCGATGTTGGGACTTCAGGAACCGAGCGTGGTGCCGGCCGAGGTCGTCGTGCCACACGTGATGCGACCGGTGACGGCTGCAGATTGCAATCCGGACCGCGTGAACCCGTACGTCTCGGGAACGTCGCTGGTGCCGGATGCGGTGCTTGCGCTGATGTTCGCCGGCTGATCCGACAAGGGCATCCCGAGGAAGCGTCGATGAAAGAGGAATTGGTTCTCGAGCTGAGCGGCGTATCACGCCAGTTCGGTGCGGTGCGGGCGTTGACCAACGTCAGCTTCGAATGCCGAGCTGGCGAGATCCACGCTCTCGTCGGCGAGAACGGCTCCGGCAAGTCGACGCTCCTCGGGATCGCCAGTGGCTTCGTGGACCCCGATCTGGGCACCGTCCGGATCGGGGGCCACAAGCTCCGTACGGACTCCCCTGCCCTGGCGCGCAAGCTCGGCCTTGCGATGGCGTATCAGGAGACATCCCTCGTCCTGGCGGAGCCCGTGAAGAACAACCTGTTCCTCGCAACTCCGCCCGAGATGCGCCCGCCCTACTGGCGCCGCAAGAAGTGGGCACGGAGGCAACTCGCGGAGTTCGACCTCGACCTCGAGCTGTTTCCCGACGCCCCGGCCGGGTTCTTGACGTTCGCAGACCGCCAGCTCTTCGAGGTGGCCAAGGCGCTGGCGACCAACCCGAAGGTCCTGCTCCTCGACGAACCGACGACGGCGCTCGGGCCCGACGAGGTGGAGGCCCTCCACCGCACGATCAAGCAATGTGCCACGCAGGGCATCGGAGTCGTCTACGTGAGCCACCGCCTGCCCGAGGTCCTCGAGATCGCCGATCGCATCACCGTATTGCGCGATGGCGAGTATCAGGGCACCTTCGATGCCCACAAGACGAGCGAGGAACAGCTCGTCGAACTGATCGTCGGGCGGCCGTTCGATTCTGCATTCCCACATCGAGCCGCCACCACAACCGAGCCGGAGGACGTCCTGGTCGTAGAGGGTCTCCAGGGTGAGGCGTTCGGGCCCGTTTCGTTCACCTTGCTGTCGGGGGAGGTGGTCGGCCTTGCTGGCGCTGAGGGCAACGGACAAGCAGCGTTGCTCGACACACTCGCGGGCCGTACACCGCCGAAGGCTGGCCGCGTCGAATGTGTCGGCAAGGATCTCGCCCTCATTTCCACGCACGAGGCAGTCGCCGCAGGCATCCAGCTCCTCCCTGGCGATCGGAAACACCAAGCCCTCATGGGGGTCCTCGGCGTGCGTGTGAATGCCACGATCCAATCACTCAACAAGTTCAGCGTCTCGGGGATCCTGCGGCGACGGTCCGAGCGAAAGGGCGTCCGATCCCTCGTTGAACAGCTCGAGATCCGCACCCCCTCGCTCGAGCAACCCGTTGAGTTCCTGTCCGGCGGGAACGCCCAGAAGGTCTCCGTATCGCGCACGTTCCTCAGGGAACCTGCGGTGATCCTTGCTTTCGAACCAACGCAAGGAGTTGACGTCGGCTCACGTTTCGACATCTACAAGGCACTCCGAACCCGCATCGACGAGGGTGCCGCCATGCTCGTGAAGTCGAGCGATCCGATCGAGCTCGCTGGCCTATGCGACAGGGTGCTCGTGATGTCCCGTGGCCAGATCGTGGAGGAAATCCCCGGGGAGGAGCTGACCGAGCTCCGAATCGTGGAATCGATCGTCCGCGGCCCTGGGATGTCAAAGGCGGCCCGGTCGCCCCTCGGCGTGGCGATGCCGACAGCCTCGTCGGCGGAAGGGACCGAGTCGTGACGGCCCGGACCGATGCCGCTCGCATCCTGGCGCGCAAGATCATGCGCAATGCGCGTGACAAGAACAAATGGCGCAAGGTCGTCAAGTTCAGGCTGTGGATGCCCATTGTCCTCCAGGTCCTTCTGGTTGCGATCGTGCTCGCCTACACCGAGTACCGCTTCCCGGGTTTCATCAGCGCCAACACCGAGCAGACGCTTCTGCTGGCACTCCCCCTGATCATCGTCACCGCAGCCCAGACGAACGCCATCCTCGTCGGGTACCTCGACCTGTCCGTTGGGGCCGTGGTCAGCCTGAGCGTTGTCACTGCGTCCTTCCTCATCGGATCGGACGCCTCAGGATTCGACATCGCGATCGGCATCGTGGCGATCATCGGCGCGGGGCTCGCGGTCGGTGCCGTGAATGCCGCGCTCATCCGCGGCGTGAAGATCCCCTCGATCGTCGCAACCCTCGCAACGCTCAGCATCGTGAGCGGGATTGCCGCAACGATGCGACCCACCGCCCAGGGCGTCATCAACAAGGAGCTCGTGAGCTTCCTGCAGTCCAGCATCGGTCCGATCCCTGTCTTCTTCATCGTCGCACTGGTCGGGGCAGGCCTCGCGGACGCATGGCTGCACGGCACGGGGAGCGGACTCGAACTGCGTGCGACCGGTTTTGACGAACGGTCAGCGAAGCGGGGAGGCGTACGGACGAATTGGGTCCGCGTGAGGGCGCTCCTGCTCTCGGCGGGCCTTGCCGCCGTTGGGGCCTTCTTCGTCATCGCGGCACAGTCATCTGTTGGAAACGCCCAGATCGGCTCCCCGTACGCGCTGCGGTCGATCACCGCTGCGGTCCTCGGTGGCGCGGCGATCGCGGGTGGACGGGCGACCTTCCTCGGTGGCTCTGTTGCCTCCGTCCTCCTCGCTCTGATTCTCACCGTCGTCCCCTACCTCGACTGGACCAAGGAAGACGGGGCGATGATCATCGGCATCCTCGTCATCCTTGGCATCATCATCTTCCAGCTCGGCGACCTCAAAGAGCTGGCCAAGCGCAACTACAAGCGGGTTCGGCGCCTGATCGTTGGAAGTCGAGTAGAGAAAGCCGCTGAGATTCCGGACCTGTATGAGCCCGGCATCGACTTCAGCGTTGCGCCGTCCGGCCTGACCCTGATACGAGGCGGAACGGTGCTGAGCGTGGATCCGGCCGTCGGTGACCACGCCGTCGCCGATGTCCTCATCGACGGGGACACGATCCGCGAGGTGCGCCCGAACATCGAGGCAAACGGCGCACGGGTGATCGACGCCCATGGCATGATCGTCATGCCCGGGTTCGTCGACACCCACCGGCACATCTGGGAAGGCCTGCTCCGCAACATCGGGACCGATGTCCCTCTCGAAGGGCGCACGAGCTACATCTCGCACGTGTTGCACAAGCTCGCGCCGGCCTACAGCCCGGAGGATGCGTACGTCGGAAACCTCCTGTCGTGCGTGGGGGCCCTCGACGCGGGTGTCACGACATTGCTCGACTGGTCCCACATCCAGGGAAGCCCGGCGCACACCGATGCGGTCATCCACGCACTCCAGGATTCCGGCATGAGGGCCGTGTTCGCCTACGGATTCCCCTGGTGGGGCAAGTGGGAGGAGCGCCAACCGAGTTGGTTCGTCCGCGCCGCGACCGAGTACTTCTCGACCAAGGACCAGATGCTCACTCTCGCCCTTGCTGCACCCGGCCCCGAGTTCACTGACTTCGAGGTGACGAGGGACCATTGGAAGCTGGCACGCGAGGCCGATGCACGGATCTCGACGCATGTCGGCGTCGGCTCGTACGGACTCGACGCGAAGGTCCAGGAGTTCGGTGAGGCGGGCCTGCTCGGTGACGACACGACCTACATCCACTGCACGACGCTCAACGACACGGAGATCCAGATGATCGTCGACTCCGGCGGAACCGTGTCCTTGGCCTCGCCGGTCGAGATGATGATGGGTCACGGCATGCCACCCATCCAGAAGTTCCTCGATCGGGGGCTGAGCCCCAGTTTGTCCGTCGACGTCGAGACGAACGTTCCGAACGACATGTTCAACCAGATGCGGTCTGCCATGGCGCTGCAGCACACGCTGGCGGAGCAGGGCGGAAGGGACAAGGTCAGCGCCTCGGATGTGATCGCATGGGCGACGATCGTCGGGGCGAAGGCGAACGGCCTCGACCACAAGACGGGATCGCTGACGCCCGGAAAGCAGGCGGACCTCGTCATGCTGCGGACCGACCGGATGAACGTGACCCCGCTCAACGATCCTGCGACCGCCGTCGTCCTCGGAATGGACACGGGGAACGTCGACACCGTGATGGTGGCAGGGCGCATCATGAAGAGCGGCGGCAGAATCACCGGCCTGCGGTGGTCCGCCCTGATGGAAGCCGCAGCCAATGCTCGCGATCGGGTCCTTGCGAGGTCCGGCTTCAAGCCCCCCAGGATCTAGGGCCACCAGCCGCTGAGTCGTTTGGTACCTTTGTTTCCAGGGAAGGGAGAGGAAGCATGCTTCGCGCGTGTCCGTCGCAGCGCTGGCTCGGCTCGATCCTGCGGGTCGTGCTGGCAGCGGTCGTCGCGACGCTGGTCTTCCTCGTCGGCGCTTCACCCGCGGCTGCTGCCGGTCTCAAGTGGGAAGCGGAGATCGTCTTCACGCTCGACACGGACGCGGGCAGGGTGCGCCAGACCACCACCTTCGACGTCACCAACACCACGCCCAACACCACCAAGGGCTACGTCACGACCCGGTACTACTACGACGGCGTGGTGCTCACGATTCCCAACGAGGCGGTCGGTATCACCGTCGAGGGCGACCGGGGCGGTGTCACGTTCGAGGTCGGGGCGCTCGGACCGCCGAGTGACCCCTTCAAGGAGGTGAGCGTCGACTTCAACCGCAACCTCTTCTACCGGCAGACACAATCGATCGTGGTCGGTTTCGACCTGGTTGCAGACCTGCCGCGATCGGACTCCGCCGTCCGTGTGAACGACGCGTACGCCTCCTTCGGCGTGTACGCCTTCGGTGACCCCGAGTCGACCGTCGTCAAGGTCATCGTGGAGGATCGGTTCGATGTGGAACTCGAGGGTGGAAACTTCACCTCGTCACGCGCCGACGGGTTGGTCACGTACACGGATGACTCGATCGAGGACCCGCCCAACTACTTCGTGTTCGTCACTGCGCGTGACGATGACCGGCTCAAGGTCAACTCGATTGAGATCGAGGACGTGACCGTCACCATCAAGAGCTGGCCGAACGACCGGAGATGGGAGAGGAACGTCACCCGATCCGTGACCGATGGTTTCAGCGTCCTCCAGCAGCTGACGGGCCTCGACTGGGACCTCGAAGACGACCTCGAGATCATCGAGGCGTTCGAACCGAACCTCGCCGGGTATGGCGGCTGGTACATCATTGGATCGGACACGATCGAGATCGGCGAGTACGCCAGCTCCCACCTCGTCCTCCACGAGCTGTCGCACGCGTGGTTCACGTTCGACCTCTTCGGCGAGCGTTGGATCAATGAGGGCTTGGCGGAGGCGTACGCGGAGGAGGCCGTTGCACGGGCGGACCTCGAAGCGCTGTCCGACTACGAGCGTGCAGACGAGCCCTCGGGTTCCGCCTTGTTCTCGTTCCCCCTCACGGAGTGGGAGGACCTGCTCAAAGGGACCGAAGGCGACGTCCGAAGGGAGGAGTACGGATACAACACGTCGAGCTGGGTCATCACGACCATCACCGACGAAATCGGATTCGACCAGATGCGCGACGTGCTCGCCGCCGCCGACCAGAACCTCACGGCGTATCGGGGTTCCGTCGAACCGGAGACAGTTCCGGCATACGACGGATGGGAGCGCCTCCTCGACCTGGTCGAGGAGCTCGGCGGGTCCGAGACCGCACGGGAGCTGTTCGAGAAGTACGTCATCACCGACGACGTCGACCTCGACGCGAGATACAACGCGCGAGACGGCTATCACGCACTCCAGGACGCCGCCGGGGATCACGCCCTCCCGATCTACATCCGGAAGCCGATGTCCGACTGGGAGTTCGACGTGGCCGAGGAGCGCATCGAGGAAGCACACGACGTGATCGATCACGCGGCGAAGGTGTCTGAGCAGGCATCCTCGATGGACCTCGCGGCGCCCGACCTGCTCGGGGGCACCTTCAGCACGACCGACAGCGGATTCGATCCGATACACGCCTCCCTCGACACCGCTGACGAAGCTCTCAGGGCGATCGGAGCCGCCGAGGACGATGTCGCTGCAGACCATCCCTTCCTCACCGATATCGGCCTGTGGGGCGTCGACCTCGACATCACGGTCGATGCGATACGAACGGACTTCGAGGAGGGCGACTTCGACGCCGTGAAGGCCGGAAGGTCAACCCTCGCCGAGCAGCTCGATGATGCCGCCAACTCCGGGCGGAACCGTGCCTTCCTCGGTGGTGGCGGAATCGCAGCGCTGCTCCTCCTCATTGCGTTCCTGGCCTTCTTCCTGAACAAGCGACGCCGCAGGAGGGTCGCGCTTGTGACCGAAGGAACGGCGTCCATCGAGGTGCATCGCGAAGGGGATGCTCCAGACCGTGACGAAGAAGGCGCGGCCGGCCCGAGCGACGAGTCCACGTAGCAGCCAGACATCTGTGGGGTCTGCCTCTGAACCCCTACAATCCCGCCTACGTCAGGGCCTGTAGCTCCAATGGCAGAGCAGCGGACTTTTAATCCGAAGTGTGTGGGTTCGAGTCCCACCGGGCCCACGCATCCAAGGTCGAGTTCAGACGAGTTCGAGAAGCGGCTCGTCCGCGAGGGATCGCAGTCGCTCGAGCCCTTCCTCGGCCACACCCGACAGCCGAGCGAGCGCCCTTCTGACTTCGGTCGAGTCTCGCTGCAACCGGTCGATGCGAGCGGGATTCAGAGCGCACTTGTTCGACCACTCTGCAATGTCGGGCTCGGCGCCGTAGCGCGCGGCGGCGACTGTTCCGCGGACCTGCATGCTTGCCCAGTTGCCCGGATTGTCGGGGAGGTTGTTCGGAGGGCACAACCGGTTGCGCTCGACGTCATCCTCTCGGGTCGCTTCCACGTAGCCGGCCAGCGCCGCGCAAAAGCATGGAAACCCTGCACGGATCGTCTGCACTCGGATCGTATCCGGGGACCAGATCGGCACCAGCGGTGGATATCGCAGTCCAGGGGCCGCACAATGCACGATCAGGGAACCGGGCGCGAGCGGGACCGAGCCGTGTTCGAGTTGGATCTCGGTCTTCGTCACTCGGTTGATGTGACCCTTCCGAACCACGTTCTCCACGGTTTGCAGGAGCCGAAGCTCCCACTCGCCGAGCGTCGGGGTCTTGGCCATGGTCGGAAGCACGCCGGAGTCGATTCGCAGCATCACCCCTGCGTCCTCCAGACGAAGGAAGAAGTCGTCCGGCGATCGAGCGGCTGCGGCGGCTGCCATCGTGTCAGCGGCAAGTCCGAGAGCCACCACCGGGTCCGGCTGAACGACAGCCCGGTTGAGCATCCACGGGTCGCGGGGGCGCACCCACGTGATCCGATCCACATCGACACCGTTGCCGACCAGCCACACGATTGCGTCCGTTGCCGTCTTTCCCGATCCGACGATCACGAACCGCTCGGGTGCGCCCGCCAGCCGCGCAAGTTCGTTCACGGCGACGACGGGCACCCCCTCGTCCACACCAAACGGCGGAGGTGTGGTCGCGGGGATGGCTGGCGAGAGGTAGGTGGCGTCGACGAGCCGTCGTCGCACATCGACGCGCACTGTCTCGCCGGACACGAGCGAAGTCACAAGGTTGGCCTGTCCGTCGCTGTGGTACTCGCTACCGCCGAGGAACGTCACACGGCCCGACGCGATGAACCGGCGGTGGAGGATGTCGTCGTAGTAGGCCTGGATCTCCGATCGACGCGCCCGCTCGTAGAGACCCGCCTCGGGGCCGTCCTTCTGGATCGATCCGTCACCCAGCACGGTGGACGCGACGCCGTAGAACAGCGAGGCCTGGTGGAGCTGCACGAACGGGTACGCATCCTCCCAGTGGCCGCCCGGCGCATGACGTCGGTCGACGAGTGTGACGTGCACGTCTGCGTGGTCGATGAGCGAGTCGGTGAATGCCATACCCATGGCACCAGCACCCACAACGAGGTAGTCGGTGTCGATCGATCGCATCACACGCACAATAGATGCCTTCCAAGTGGGTCCTCCTGGTGATCCCCAGTCCGGAGCCACGAGGTAGGGTGTGTCCACTCACTCGACGTGCGCCATGGGTATTGCGGCGCAGTCGGTGACCCGACGATGCGAGGTCGCTCCGATGAAAAGTTCCCGTCATTTGACCCTCACGAACTGGGGTGCGTACGAGGTCGAGAGCGACGGCACGGACATCACGGCCGTCCACCCGTTCGCGAAGGATCCCGATCCGTCCGCCATCGGCCAGTCGATGAAGGCGGTCCGCCGCAGCCGCGTCGACAAGCCATCGATTCGGGAGAGCTGGCTGAAGCAAGGCCCTGGAGCAAGGAGCGACCAGAGGGGATACGAGCGATTCGTCGAGGTCGAGTGGGACGTCGCCATCGAGCTCCTTGCCGCTGAGATCGATCGCGTCCGCACCGACTTCGGGAACGAAGCCATCTTCGGCGGGAGCTACGGATGGGCGAGCGCCGGACGCTTCCACCACGCCCTCTCACAGGTCCACCGGTTCCTGGCCTCGATCGGGGGCTACGTGAGCCAGGTGGACGACTACTCGATCGCCAGCGGCCATGTGATCACGCCGCACATCTTCGGGTTCTCCTTCGACGAGATGATGGATGAAGCCCAACCGCATCTCGAGGAGATCGCCGAGAACACGGAGCTCGTCGTCTCGTTCGGTGGGATGCCCCTGAAGAACAGCCAGGTCATGTACGGCGGCCAGGGGCAGCACTTGCTCGCGAGCAGGCTGGAAACCTGCCGGGACCGCGGCGTGAGATTCGTGAACTTCTCGCCGCTCGGTGAGGACTTCATCGACGCCGTGGAAGCAGAGTGGATCCCCATGTTCCCGAGCACCGACACGGCCGTCATGCTCGGGCTTGCGCACTCGATCCTTGTGGCTGGTGACCACGACGAGGACTTCCTGACGACGTACTGCACGGGATGGGATCAACTTCGGGCATACCTCCTCGGCGAACCGGACGGTGTCCCAAAGACGGCCGAGTGGGCGGGTGCCATCTCGTCTGTTGACCCTCAGCGCATACGATCCCTCGCTGCGGACATGGCCCACCATCGGACGCTTGTCACGGCGAGTTGGTCGATCCAGCGGACGGACCACGGCGAACAGACCTATTGGATGGCGTCTGCGCTCGCAGCGATGCTCGGACAGGTGGGGCTCCCCGGAGGCGGTGTCGGCTTCGGGTACGGCGCGGTCGGCTACACGGGCAACGGCATCGGGTACCACGTCATCCCGCGCCTTGGGCAGGGAAGGAACAACGTCTCGACGTACATCCCGGTGGCACGGATCGCCGACATGCTCCTCCACGGCGGCAAGGAGTACGACTACAACGGGAAGCGGCTGACCTACCCGGACATCAAGATGGTGTACTGGGCCGGCGGGAATCCCTTCCATCACCACCAGGACCTCAACCGCCTCGAGCAGGCGTGGCAGCGACCTGACACGATCGTCGTGCACGAGCCGTTCTGGAATTCACTGGCCCGCCACGCCGACATCGTCCTCCCCGCGACGACGCCCCTCGAACGGAATGACATCGGCGGAAGCAGCATGGACAACTTCATCTTCTGGATGCCGAAGGTGATCGATCCCGTCGGTGACGCCAGGAACGACTACGACATCTTCTCCGATCTCGCTCGACTCCTCGGCGCAGGCGAACGGTTCACCGAGGGTCGCACGTCCGACGAATGGATCGAGCACCTCTACTCCGAGTTCCACACCCGCCACCCCGAGTACCCGAGCCTCGACGAACTCAGGGATGCTGGCTATTTCGAGATCCCCCGTGAGTGGATTCCGGCGCCCCCGTCGCGGCTGGCCGCGTACCGGGATGACCCGACCGGGGCAGCTCTCGACACGCCGTCAGGGAGGATCGAACTGTTCTCCGAGACCGTCGCATCGTTCGGGTACGACGATTGCCCCGGGCATCCGACGTGGATGGAACCGAGGGAGTGGCCCGGCGGTGCCAGCGCCTATTCGCTGTCGCTCGTCTCCAATCAGCCCAAGACGAGACTGCATTCGCAATGGGATCACGGCGAGACGAGCATCGGCGGCAAGAAGGACGGACGCGAGCGGCTTGGCATGACCCCGGTCGATGCCGCCGCACGCGGCATCGACGACGGTGATCTCGTCCGTGTGTTCAACGATCGGGGAGCCTGCATGGCGTCCGTTTCGATCCGCGACGACATTGCCCACGGAGTCGTGCAGCTGCCGACCGGTGCGTGGTGGGATCCCATCGAGCCGGGCGGCATGTGTCGGAGCGGAAACCCCAACGTGCTCACGCACGACTTCGGGACGTCATCGATGGCACAAGGCCCCTCCACCACCTGCCTCGTCGAGGTCGAGAAGTTCGTCGGCGAAGCTCCTGCAGTGAGGGCCCACGAGCTGCCCGAGCTCGTCCCGAACACCTGAGTCTCGCGAGCTACGTTCGCGGATCAACGAGCCAGCGAATCGGTGACCGACACGGTCCACTCGGTCATCGCGGTACCGCCATGCCCGTCAGCATCCGCGATCAAGAATTCGGTGGCACCGACCGCCTCGGCAAGCTGCAACGGAAAGTCGAGGGGTGAGCTGATGTCCAGTCGTCCGTGTGCGAGGTACGTGGGGATCCCTCGTATGAGGCCTGCGTTCCTCAGGATGTGGTCGTCGTCGAGGAAGGCTGCATTCGCCCAGTAGTGAGTGACGATGCGGGCGAAGCACAAGCGAAAGCTCGGATCCTCGTCGCGCAATCCCGGCGCACCGTCGGTCGCGAGCGAGACGTGGGCATCTTCCCATGCGCACCACGCTCGAGCGGCAGGACCGTGGACTTCGGGGTCCGGGCTCATCAACAGGCGGTGGTACGCCTCTGCGAGGTTTCCGCTCCGCAGATCCTCCGGAAGATGATCACGGAATACCCGCCATTCCTCCGGGAACACGCGTCCCACGGTGCGAGTCACCCATTCGACGGCGGAGCTGTTGGTGGATACCACCGATCCGAGAACCAGCTCGGTCACTGCATCGGGATGCGCCTCCGCGTAGACCAGACCGAGTGTCGTTCCCCATGATCCACCCCACACCAGCCACCTGTCGACGGAGAGATGACGGCGCAGCTTCTCGATGTCGTCGACAAGATGCGGCGTGGTGTTGGTCGACAGATCGACAGTGGGTTCACCTGCGTATGGCGTGCTCGCACCGCAGTTGCGCTGATCGAACTGGATGATGCGGTATCGAGCCGGGTCGAAGAGCCTTCGGTGCCGGGGGGACGAACCAGAGCCAGGGCCACCATGCAGGAGGATCGCGGGCTTGCCATCGGGGTTTCCGGCCTCACTCCAGTGAAGCGTGTGGCCGGCGCCCACGTCGAGGGTGTCGGTACGGAACGGATCTGTGATCTCATGCGCCATGTCTCGATTATTGCCCGCCCGTGACACACAAATCATGTTCGGTATGGGACGCATGGGCGCGTGGGATGTGGTTGGCTAGGACCGACAGGAGGTTTCATGCCGATCACAACGGTTGAGCAGTTGCGGGACCATCTCGAGCTCGCCATACAGGTCGAACTCTCGACGATCCCCCCATACCTGTACGCGATGTATTCGATCGAGGATCAGCAGTCAGACGCCGTGCTTCTCATCCGAAGCATCGTTGCTGAGGAGATGCTCCATGCGGCGCTCTGCACGAACGTGCTCCTCGCCGTCGGAGGGACTCCCGACTTCGCGTCGGAGGCGTACATCCCGAGATACCCGCTCGACCTGCCGCACCACATCCCGCCCCTGCGGCTCGACCTGGCACCCGCGTCCGAGGATCTGATCCGGAGAGTGCTCATGAGGATCGAGCAGCCCGAGACGCACGGCGCACCAGATCAGCCGGACCAGTACGAAACGCTCGGTCAGTTCTATCACGCCCTCGAGAACGGGGTGAAGGAACTCGCGGCCTCAACGGAACTGTTCACGAACCCGCAGCGTTCCGCGCAGATGGGGGACCCGGACTTCTACCGACCCGTCGCGCTCGATGCGGAGGACAGCGGGGGGCTCGTCCTTGTCGACGACCTCGACTCAGCGGTCGAGGCGTTCGAGATCATCGTTCACCAGGGCGAGGGCTTGAGCGACGAGCGGTGGGCGGACCCATCCCACCAGGAGCTCACCCACTACTCCAAGCTCGTCCAGATCGCTGACGGCGACTCACCTCTCGGCGCAGTCCGTCCGGTTCGCACGAATCCGACGACCGCATCGTTCCCTGAAGACATCCGCATCGTCGCCGACCTCTTCAACGCGGCGTACCGAGGGATGTACCTCACCATGCGAAGGCTCTTCGGCGACGAAGGACTCCAACGCAAAGCCGTTGGCGTCCTGTACATCCTGATGGTCGACATCATGAGCCCGCTCGCCCACTGGTTGGTGCAGCAGACGCTCGATGACGGCACCGTTGCGAGTCCCACGTTCGAGATCTACGCCTTCCGGGGCTCCGACAGGCTCAAAGAGATGGAAGAGATGGCACAGAGCGCCGCGGAGATGCACGAGGAACTGTCGCCGGTGTACGAGACAATCCGCGCCCTCGAGTTCATCCTCTAGCCAGCGCAAGTTGCCGATCGGGCGGTGACCCCCCTGCATCGCGCCCCGTGCGATGCCGTCCCCCTTGAAGGGGGGACGTGATACCTCCGAATCGCCCCCTTTCAAGGGGGACGGCAAGCGTCAGCGAGCCAGGGGGATCACCTCGCTAGAGGGACGGCGTGCTCCACACGATCTCGGACACATCGACGGGGTCGGTGATGCCCTTCAACTCCTTCGGACCGAGGGCCCGGATCTCGTGGCTGGTCTCGACGCCGTCGAGCGTGGACGTGCTGATGTGGATGTGGCCCCCGTCTGCCGACGACATGATCCTCGCCGCGATGTGGACCCCTTGCCCCGAGTAGTTCGCGTCCCGCTCGGTGGCTTCCGACGTGTGGATACCGATGCGCACCTCCGGTGCGAATCCGTGGTCGCGTCGGTGCGTGGCCAACCGCTTCTGGACGACGACAGCCCAGTCGATGGCGGCATCGGGGTCGGTGAACGCCACGAAATAGCCATCTCCTGTGTGGCTGACGACCTCGCCGCCGGCATCATCGATGGTCTCGTCCATCAGCCGGTCGTGCCAGCGGATGAGGTCCTCCCACGCCGAGTCCCCGATGAGGCCGATGAGGTCCGTGGACGTGACGATGTCGGTGAAGACGAACGTCCTCGTCACGCGATCCCCCTTCGAGTCGTGCGGGGACTCACCGAGAAGTTCGCTCAGACGATCGGCATCGCGGTCGGCACCGAGCTTGGCCATAACCGTGCGCGCAGCCCGGTATTCCATCGCCGCGCCCTCCGCATCGCCCTGCGCTTCGAGTGCCGCCCCGAGCAGTGCCCGGGCGCGTGCACTCTCGTACGGCATGTCGATGTCCCTCCACTGGCGCCATGCATCGCTCAACATGGTGACGGCCGCGTCGACGTCGCCCTTGGCGAGATCGATCGCTCCCCGGCACGTTGCCGCGAACGCCGTCCACGATGCGGCGCCATAGTCATTGGCGACCTCGTCGAGTTCCTTCCACGCCTGCTCTGCCCGCTCGACGTCTCCTGCGGCAAGGGCGATGTCCACCATCGAGGGAAGGAGTCGTGCGCGCTGCAACCTCGAGGACCTTCCGCTGTCGGCGAGGGGAATCCTGTCGAGGGCGCGTGTCAATGAGCCAAAGGCGCCCTCGACGTCTCCTTGGTCCATCATGAGGAGGGATCGGCCCGGCTGACCGCTGAGGCCGTATTCGTATGCCTTGTCGAACGCAGCCTGGGCTCCCTTGAGATCGCCCCTCCGGCGGCGCGACTCACCGATCTCGTACTGGGCGAATCCGATGCCGTCGAAGAGCTGGAACTTCTGAAGCTCGATGCACGCCTGTCGCGCTGCCTTCTCGGCTTCAGGGAAGTGGCCCTTCAGCCGCTGGAGTTCTGCACGATGGACCTGGCAGACACCCGGATACCCGCCCACGGCCTTCCCGCGCATCCACCGCTCAGCCTCCTCCGTCCACTCCGACGCTCGCTTGAACTCCCCGAGGTCCCGACACAGCGCGATCGTGTTGCAGTAGACGTCGCCCGTCGAACGCAGATCAGATCGACCGGACAGCGCTGTGAGCGTTGCGGCGTCGGCGAGACGCAGGGCCTCCTCCCAATCGCCCTGTTGGCTCTTCGAATATCCGGTGAAGCTCGTGGCAAGCGCCTCGATCCCTGCGTCACCTATGCCCACGGCCTTCTCACGTGCCTCGGCAAACAACGAGATCGCGCCTTCCCAGTCGCGCTCTCGCATCGCCATGATGCCTCGGAACACGCGGAGCCAGCCGTGCGCGAAGGACTCGGGCTGCCCATCGAGCAGCGCTTCGGTCTTTGCCATCCATCCGCCCGCGACGGCCATCGCCTGCCGACGAGCTGCGAGATAGGCGAGCTTCGCGGTCACGCGGGCTGCCTCGACTGGGTTGCCCTCGTGCTCGAATGCGGCGGCCGCCTCCTCGAACGCGACGAGCGCGTCGTCTGCATCGCCAGACCACCATGCCGCCTCACCCCACAGGTCGAGACCGAGCGCGTCGAGCTCCGATGCGTCGTGAGGGCCGTCGAGAAGCTCCCGTGCCTCGGTCCAATCCGACCGTTCCACTGCGAGACGGGCCAGCTCCAGGATGTCCTGATTCACCATGCGTTCTGCCATGTCATCGGCTCCCGAATCTACCGACAGGATTCCCGCCCTGTAGCGGACGGCCTATTTCTCCGGGTAACCGGGGTGGGCGACGAAGGTGCCGGCGTCGGACTTCACTGGAATGTGCGGCATCGACTCCTGTACGCCCTTGAGGATCGTGTACATCACCGCCGCCGGCTCGAGCGAGAGTGCCTCACCGTCCGCTGCTGCGACCGACGCCCCCACCAGCGCCAGATCGTGGTCGAGCGTCGCGGTGAACGACGGGGACGCGTACTCGACCTTGCCGTTGAGGGAGATCCGGTGGGTCTCGCCATCGAAGCGTCCCTCCATCACCGAGCCTTCGAACATCATGAACGCGTTCGAGTGTTGCGCCTCGAAGTCCTCCCGGTCGAGGTACAGCCGCGGCTTGTCCTTGTAGGGCTCACCAGACGTGGGGCACGCGGTGACGCAGTTGCCGCACTCGTTGCAGAAGTCGGTCAGCACGGCGATCTGGTACTGCTGGCCGGCCGTGAACCGGGAGGTCTCGCCCGCGACCACCGCACCGTCGGCGACCGACAGGGATGGCAGGTCGGCCGTCACCGGGGACATCTCGTAGGTCATGAGCGCCATGTTCGGGCACACCCCGACGCACAGGCTGCAGATCTCATGGCAGTCGAGGCACCGGGAGGCTTCGGCCATCGCCTCCTCGGCCGTGTACGACAGCACGGTCTCGTCGAAACCATCGCGCTGGTCGAGGGGCGAGAACCGAATGGGAACGCGGTACTCGCGCCGTGAGCGTCGAATCACCATGTTGTGCAGGTCGATGGGACGCTCCTCTTCGGCCGGCTTGACCCTCGGCGAGTCGTGCTTCGCCATGATCGCTTCCGCAACCCGCTTGCCGTCTGCGGCAGCCTTCACGATCGATGACGGCCCGTCGGCTGCGACGTCGCCGCCTGCGTACACGCCGGGGATCGACGACTCGTAGGTCGCAGGATCCACCGCGATGTAGCCGCGGTTCGTGAGGTCCGGCACCTCGTCCCCGAAGAAGTCGAGCACCGAGTGCTGTGAAATGGCGAGGATCAGGGTGTCGAGCTCGAGCTCGAACTCCGAGTCAGGCACGTCGAAGGGGATCTTGCGGCCGGAGTCGTCCCGGTCGCCGCGGTACTCCGTCCGAGTGCAGATCAGGCCGGCGAGCGTGCCGTCCTCGACGTGGAGGCCGTGTGGCTTGGCGAGCTCGACGATGTGGATGCCCTCTTCCCTGATCGCGTGGATCTCCTCGGGGTCTGCCGGCATCTGGTCGACCGTGCGCCGGTAGACGAGGTAGACGTCCTCGGCTCCGACCCGCAGGGCCGACCGCACACAGTCCATCGCCGTGTCACCCGCACCGATGACACCGACCCGCTTGCCGATCGCCACCGGACGCTCCTCCCGTACGGACCGAAGGAAGCCGATCCCGTCCATGACGCCGTCCGCGTCCTCGCCCGGCAGGTTCAGCTTCTTGGCGAGCTGGGCACCAACCGCCACGAAGACGTAGTCGAACCCGTCGGCTCGGAGGCCTTCGAGTGTGAAGTCCTCCCCCGCCTTCTGGCTGTACCGGATCTCCACGCCGAGGTCGTCGAGGACCGCGAGATCCTGGTCGATGTCCTTCTGTGGCAAGCGATACGAGGGGATCGCGCCGCCCACCATTCCGCCCGCGTAGGGGTGTGCTTCGAAGATCGTCACGGCGAAACCGGCGTGCGCGAGTTCCTGGGCGGCAGCCAATCCAGCCGGTCCCGCACCGATGATCGCCACGCTGACGCCGGTCGACGGGTTGGTCGTGAAGAGCACCGGCACCTCTTCGTGCTCCATGATGAACCGCTTCATGTGCCGGATCGCGAGCGGCTGGTCGAAATGCGTTCGGATGCAGGTGTTCTCACATAGGTGATCGCACACTCGCCCGAGGACGGACGGCAGCGGGTTGTCCTCACGAGCGAGCTCGACTGCTTTGAGGAAGTTGCCCTCGCGGACCGCGTTCATGTACTGCGGGACCTTCTGGTCGACAGGGCATTCGTCGACGCACGGCGCTTCGATGCAGTCGAAGAAGTCGAGGGTTCTCGGGGTCTTCGACCGATCCATGCGGAACGAGTGCTTCTGGTAGCGCCAGTCCGTGCGGACATCCTCGGCGTACTGGCGAAGATTCACGCGGGCGAGCGCGTTCGTCACGAGTCGGGAGATCTCCTTCGAGCGCATCGCATCGAACCCGGCGGCCGCTGACCAGGAGTCGACGGCATCGAGCAGTCGGCCGTTGCCGTCGTGCGCGCGCAGCGCCGACAGGATGCCTGTGCAGTGCTCCGCCGTGAGGTCGAGGCCGCTCGCTGTCAACGAGGCGTATCGCAAGAGCACAGGGAACTCCTCGATCGCATCCTGTTGGAGGGCTGTCTTGCACATGAAGTCCGTCGTGTCGACGGCACCGACCTTGTCGTAGGCGGCCTCGACGTTCTCCATGTACTGGAGCATCCGGAGGTACCCGCCTGACTTCAGCAGGTCCGAGCACACCGTGATGGTCTTCATCCCGCCGCGCAGGAGGTCGGCGACATTGAAACAGTCGGCTCCCCCGGCGAACGAGAGCATCAGGTCTCCGCGGAACTCCTCCGAGATCCGCGATGCAAGGTTCGTCGTGACAGCGTGGAGCGCCCTGCCAGACAGGTACATCATCTCGTCCTTGTCGAACTCTGTCCGCCAGTTCTCCACCTCGAGCGTGTTCGTCAGCTTCAGCCCGAACGTCAGGTTGCGCTCTGCCGCGACCCGGCGCAGGTTGTGGAACATCGGCACAGCGTCGACGTACATCAAGTCGTGCCCGAACGCTTCATCGGGAATCGGGATGTCGTCGAACCCGAGCCCCTCGTTGATGATCCCCCGAACGCGGTCGGCGCCGAGCAGGGTCGGGTTGCACTTCACGGACGTGTGCAGGCCCCGTTCCTCCATCAGGTACAGGGAGATCCTCTCGATCTCATCAGGAGGGCAGCCGTGCATCGTGGAGAGCGTGATCGTGTCGGAGAGCTGCCTCGGGATGTCGATGTCGCGGACCTCCGGGTAGTACTCGGCCACGATGTCGATGTACTTCGGCAGGTACTCGCTCGCATCAGCCATCACGTCGAAGTACCACTGCACGTTCGGCTTCAGCATCCCTTCGAGGTTGTACCCGACGGACATGTTGAAGACCATGCCTGGCCGCTCGCCATGCCAACCGAACTTGTGGTGGAGCGCGTGGATCAGCACCCATGCCCTGAGGTACTCGTCGAACGACTGGAAGACCTTGAGTTCCTGGGACCACTCGACGTTGTAGCCCTCGTCCTCGACGTCGATGCACGGCTTGTTGACGTCGAGCTCGTCGAGCGTCTGGATCGTCTTGAGTTCGATGAGGCGGGCCCCGACGAGCCACGACACGATGATGTTCTGGGCCATCTGCGTGTGGGGTCCTGCGGCCACCCCGAAGGGTGTGTCCATCTCGACGCCGTACTTCGTGATGCGATACGGATGGTCTGGGCTCGGGACGAAGAAGGCGGAGCGCGGGACGTTGAAGAGTGAGCCCTTTTCGTCGAGCTCGGTGAAGACCCACTTCGTGAGCTGCTCCATCGAGATCGGGTGGAACCTATCGGACATCGCCTCTCCCCTCCCTCACAGCCTGGCGTGGAGTCGTGCAGCCTGTTCCCTGGCGACCGCCCGGATCTCGTCTGCATCGACCCGTGTCGGCTTGCCGTCCGCGAGGATCGTCTCACCGTCGACCTTCACCTCGAGGGGTCGGATGCCGGGCGTGAACGCGATGTGCCATGGATCCATGGGGTCGTATGACCACGTCACCTCGTCGTCTCGGGCTTCCGGCACGATGTCCCATCCCGTCTCCAGCCATCGCCACGCAGGGTCGGGGCCGACCGTGATGTCGACCGATCGTTGCATCACATAGGCGAGCCTGAAGGACTCGAGGACGTTTCCGCCGATGCCGTCGGTTCCGAGGGCGACGGGGTTCGAGAACCGTGCCGGGTTCGCATACCCGACGGCATTGTTCAAGTTGGACATCGGATTGTGGAGGATCGTGCCCCTCAGCGTGTGGTCCGTCGGCAGGTGGACGCAGTGGCTCAACAGCCAGTCGTCGGTCGTGAGCCCTTCGAGCCTGTTCGGTGCGTCGATATCCCCGATTCCTTCACACACGTGGATGTGGACGCCGACGCCGAGGTCCGCGGCGAGCCCGGCTGCCGCTTCGAGGGAATCGTCCGAGCAGGTGAACGCGGCATGGATGCCGACCATCCCGTTGCCGCCTGCCTTGATGAACCGTTCGTTCTCCTCGAGGCCCCGCTTCGCTCCGTCGGCGCCATGCCGATCCGTGATCCCGTACGCGACGAGGAGCCGTACGCCGACCTCGGCACACGCCTCGGCGATCACGTCGAGGCTCCCCTCGATCGCATTCGGCGACTCGTGGTGGTCGACGATGGCGGTGGTTCCGTTCTCGAGCGCTTCGAGGGCGCCGAGGAGGGCGGACGCCCTGATCATGTCGAGGTCGAGCGCCGTGTCGAGCCTCCACCAGACCTGTTCGAGGACTTCCTGGAAATTCGAAGCCACCTTCGGGGGCGCCGGCATGCCGCGGGCGAGCGCCGAGTAGAGGTGGTGGTGGGCGCAGACGAGGCCCGGAGTGGTTGCGGTCATGCGCCGACCGGCTGGTGAACACTGAACGGGAGCTGGTTTCGGCGGATGCCGTCGACCTCGTAGAACGCGCCCGCAACGGCACCGGCGGTCGGCACGAGCCCGATCTCACCCACGCCCTTGACGCCGTACGGAGACCTCGGCTGCGGTGCTTCGACGAGGACCACCTCGATCTCAGGAATGTCCTTCGGGCGGAGCACACCCAGGCTCCGCAAGGTCATGTTGGTCGGCATCGCCTGCTCGTCGGTCGGGAACTCCTCGGTGAGGGCGTACCCGAGCCCCATGTGCACGGCACCCTCGACCTGCCCCTCACAAAGGGTTGGGTTGATCACGCGCCCGACGTCGTTCACAGCGACGACCTTCTCGATTGTGCCGGTCTCCCGATCGGCGATCACAAGCTGCCCCCCGTATCCGAACGCCGAGTGGATGATCGGGTTCTCGACGCCCTCTTCGAGCGAGTTCGTCCAATCGACGACGTACTCACCGACGTAGTCCACGTTCGGCTTTCGGCCGTCTTCGATCGCAATGCGGCATGCGTCCTGCACGGAGCCAGCCCCCATGAGCGTGCCACGGGATCCGGTGGTCTGTCCTGCACCGAGTTCCCGGCTCGTGTCGACTTTGACGGTGATCTTCTCGGGTGCGACGTCGAGTTCCTCCGCAGCGACCTGCATTGCCACGGTGTGAACGCCCTGACCCATCTCGGTCCAGCAGTGGCGGACCTCGACGTTGCCATCGTCATCGAAGCGGACGACAGCCTTCGCAATTTCGACGAATCCGTTCCCGAGCCCCGAGTTCTTGAGGGCGAGGCCGAGACCGACAGCCTTGCCAGCCGCCTTTGCGTCGTCGTAGTAGGGCTTGATGGCGTCGAGGCACTGCCGGATCCCGAGGCAGCCGTCGTCCATGACCTGGCCCGGACCCCAGGTATCGCCAGGCTTCACGATGTTACGGTTCCGCATCTCCCAGGTGCTGATGCCGACCTTGTCGGCGAGGCGGTCGAGCATGCCCTCGGTCGCGAACTGCGCCTGGTTCGCCCCGAAACCTCGGAACGCACCGCACACCGGGTTGTTCGTGCGAACCGCAACTGCGGACACGTCGATGTTCGGGACCGTGTACGGCCCGCTCGCGTGGCCGGCGGCACGCTCCAGCACCTTCATCCCGACCGACGCGTACGGCCCCGAGTCGCCGATCATCCTCGCCTTGTAGGCGACGAGCTTCCCGTTCTCGTCGCAGCCGGCGGTCGCTTCGATCCGAATCGGGTGCCGCTTGGCATGCATGAGAAGCGACTGCTCGCGCGTCAGGGTGCACTTGACCGGCCGGTTGAGAAGGTGGGCTGCGAGCGCCGCGTGCGCCTGGTTCGACATGTCCTCCTTGCCGCCGAACGCACCACCGTTCGAGACGAGTTCGACCGTCACCTTGTCCGTGTCGACGCCGAGAACCGCCGCGATCTGGTCGCGGTCGTCCCACACACCCTGACCACCCGAGTACACGTGCAGCGCGCCGCCTTCCAGCGGCACGGCGAGCGTCGACTCTGGCTCGAGGAACGCGTGCTCAACCCGCTGGGTGTGGAAGGTCTCGGTCACCGTGTGCGCGGCGTCAGCGAGGGCGAAATCGACATCGCCGCGGCTGTAGACGGACTTCGAGAGCACGTTGCCGTCGAGTCCCCACACGGCGTCCTCGTCCGATGCGAGGGCGACGTCGGGATCCGTGTAGACCTTGAGCTCCTGGTACTCGATGTCGACCAATCCGGCTGCCATACGAGCCACTTCGACGTCGTCGGCGACCACGACCGCCATCACGTCCCCGAGGTATGAGGTCCGCTGGCCGGGGCCGATCATGACCGGCCAGTCCTTGTGGATGATGCCGACGCGCTGGTCCCCCGGAATGTCCTGTTGGGTATACACGGCGACGACGCCGTCGACGTCGAGCGCACGAGACGTGTCGATCGAGAGAACGTCCGCCCTAGCGAAGTCGGCGAGGCGCAGCCCTGCGTGGAGCATGCCGGGAATGCGGATGTCGTCGACATAGCCGCGGTCGCCGAGGGCCAGCTCCTGGGCTTCGTACTTCTTGCCGCGCTCGCCGATCTTCGTGGGCAGGCTCGGGGCCGTGATCTCGACCTCGTCTCGGAGCATGTCGATCGCGTCGAAGATCTTCGTGTACCCAGTGCACCGGCAGAGGTGGGCGCCGAGGCGGCCGGCGGCGGTCTCGCGCGTCAGGTCCTTGCCCTTCTGGTCGATCAGCGCCTTGGTCCTGACGAGGATCCCGGGGGTGCAGAAGCCGCACTGGAGGGCACCGGTCGCCGCAAAGGCATCTGCATATCGGTCGCGCTCCGCGGGATCGAACCCCTCGAGGGTCGTGACCTCCTTGCCGGCGGCTTTCTCCATCGACACGAGGCAGCTTTGGATCGGCTTCCCGTCAAGGAGCACCGTGCATGCGCCGCACTGCCCGGAAGGCGCACAGCCGTCCTTCGGGGAGGTGACGTCGAGCTCTTCGCGCAGCGCGCGCAGGAGGTGGGGGTGGGACGCCGACACCTCGACTGGCGTCCCATTGACCACGAGGCTCGTCATGTCGCTCGTTCCGGGCGCGGCGGTGGTCGTGGCGTCCATACCTTGCACTCTACAAACCCCTCCCGGGCGTCACGACAGCGATACCTCTCCTACATCGTGAGGGCCATGACGGCCTTCTGCGCATGCAGACGGTTCTCGGCCTGGTCGAACACACGGCTCCAGCGGCCATCGATGACCTCGTCGGCCACCTCGATGTTGCGGTCTGCGGGGAGCGGGTGCATGTAGATCGCATCCTCGTCCGCCATCTCCATGCGCCTCGCGTCGACGATCCAGTCCTTGTACTGCGCCGAAATCTTCGCTGATTCCTCATGGTCAGACGTGGTGAGCATCGAGCCCCATGCCTTGGCGTAGACGACGTCGGCACCGACCATGCCCTCTTCGAAGTCCTCGACGATCTCGAAACTTCCGTGGGCGGCGCGGGCGTTCTCCTCTGCCTGCGCAACGATCTCCGGCATCAGCTTGAACTCCGGTGGACGGGTCAGGCGCACGTTTGCCCCGTACCGCGTCATCAGCAGGATCACGCTTTGGGGGACGCTGATCGGCTTCTGGTAGCTCGCCGCGTACGCGTAGCTCATGTTGATCGTGAGCTTCGACGGGTCGCCCTTCTGCTCGATGATCGTGAGCAGGTCGGCGAGCGCCTGGAACGGGTGGTACCAGTCGCACTGCATGTTGAGTACGGGTGTTCGGCTCGCCTCGGCAACCGCGCGGATGTAGTCGTTGCCGATTCCCCAGTCGACGTTGCGGATGGCGATGCCGTCGTTGTAGCGGCCGAGGATCTCCCCGATCTCCTTCCACGTGTCGCCGTGGCCGATCTGGGTGGTGGTCGAGTCGAGGAACATCGCATGTCCGCCGAGCTGCGCCATGCCTGCCTCGAAGGACGCACGGGTGCGGGTCGAAGAGAAGAAGAAGAGCATTGCGAGCACCTTGTCGCGGAGGAGGGCATGGTCCTCACCGAGCGCACGGCGGCGCTTGAGGTCGAGCGCGATGTCGAGGACGGTGTCAAGTTCGTCCTTCGTCCACTCTTGTGTGGTGATCATGTCCCGTCCGTGCAGATACGTCTGCATGCGTGCTCCTTTGCTATTCAGGGTTGGGTTTCCGCCTGATCAGGCGGAAACGGAGAAGGTCGTCCCGGAAGAACGACGTTGCTCTGACAAGTGGCGTGTTGTCCTCGTCGAATCCGATCTCATCGAAGCACACGGCTGCCGTGCCGACCGGGACGCCGAGCAACCCCGCGGTGTGCTCGTCGAGCTTGACGGGAACGATCTCGGAGAGGAAGTAACTGAGCCGTCGATCGGAGTGCCGCTCGAGGAACGTGTAGAGCGGCTCGCTTCCGTCGTAGGTCATGGCCTCGTCGGTGAGCCTGGCAGACGGGATCCGGTTGACCGCGACTGCCACGGGCAGGTCGTCGCCTCTGAAGACCTTCTCCATCACGACCAGCTTCGTGCCCACTGGGATGTCGAGCTCCTCGGCGATGGCCTTCGTCGCCTTCTCCTCATCGATGCTGATGACATCGACGGAAGGCTCGTACCCGTGTGCGGTGAGGACGTCCTCGTAGGACCAGATCTCCTCAAGCCGTGACTTGATCTGGAGGCCGTGCTCGTTGATGAACGTGCCCGAACCCTGCCTGCGGTAGACGACGCCCTCGTTGGCGAGGCGGGACAGCGCGTCCCGAACGGTGGTCCGGCTGACCCCGAGTTCGGCGGAGAGCTCAACCTCAGGAGGGATCCGCCCGTCCTCGAACTCGCCGTCTGCGATCCGCTGCTTGAGGTGCGCCTTCACCTGTTCGGTGAGTGACGGGCTGCGAGAGATCACGATGCGGCGGCCTTCCGGTCGGTCGGACAACCAATTTCGCTGGTTGTCGGTTCATCATACCAATTGTGGATGAGAACGCCCAACACGGCAAAACCGCGCTTGCGTTGTGTGAACGCGCGACCACCGGCATAATCGGACATGGTGCAGCCAAGGAGCGCCGACGGGAGTTGATCTTCAGTGGAATTCGTCGCCGCCAAAGACCTTGACGAGGCACTCGTAGCGAAGGCGAACCATCCTGACGCCGAGTTCCTCGCAGGCGGCACCGATCTCATGGTGGAGGTCAACCTGGCCCATCACCGGCCGTCTTCCGCGATCGGCCTTCGCCGCGTCGACGAACTGCGCGAGATGACCGATCTCCGCATCGGGGCAGGCGTGACCTGGGCGACCCTCGAGTCCCATCCCCACCGAGCGCTCGCCCAAGCGGCCAGGACCGTGGGGTCTCCCCAGATCCGCGCTGCCGGGACGCTCGGGGGAAACATCGGGACCGCGAGCCCTGCAGGCGATGGGCTCCCGTGGATCGCCGCGCTCGACGGCACGATCGAGCTTCGATCGAAAGACAGGGGGACCCGCGTGATGCCATGGAGGGAGTTCTTCGTCGGCGTGAAGCGCACCGCGATCCTGCCTGACGAAGCCATCGTCGCTGTGCGGATTCCGGAGGACACACCGGCCCGTCAGGAGTTCGCCAAGATCGGCGTGCGTAACGCGATGGTGATCTCGACCGTCTCCTGCGTCGTCACCCATGGCGACAACGGGACCACGGTGGCCCTCGGCTCCGTTGCCCCGACCCCGATGCGCGCAACGCGGGCCGAGGAGATGATCAACGCCGAGAAGAACCCGTCCGAAGCGGCGCTCGCAGAGTTCGCCCGCATCGTCTCCGAGGAGGTCCGCCCCATCACCGACCACCGGTCAACCGAGTCCTACCGACGACACGGCGCAGGAGTGCTCGCACGCCGACTGCTCGAGAGGTGCCTCTCGTGATCGTGTCCCTCACCATCAACGGCGAACCGAAAACCGCGACGATCGGCGGGTTCGAGAGTCTGCTGCGCGTCCTGCGCGACGACCTCGGCCTGCTCGGCAGCAAGAACGCGTGCGAGCAGGGCGAATGCGGGTCGTGCTCCGTGGTTCTCGACGGGGAGGTCGTGTGTGCCTGCCTCGTGATGGCCGCAGACTGCGAGGGTTCCGACGTCACCACGGTCGAGGCGTACGGCACCGGCGACGACCTGCACCCCTTCCAACAGGCCATGCTCGACGAACACGGTGTCCAGTGCGGCTTCTGCACCCCCGGCATCGTCGTGACGGGGATCCGACTGCTCGAAGAGAACCCAACGCCGACCGAGGACGAGATCCGCGAGGCCCTGTCCGGGAACATCTGCCGATGCACGGGCTACGGCGGGATCCTGAGGGCGTTCGATCGGCTCGCAAAGGAAGGCACCGAATGACGACCCGCACGAAGCCGCGCGTCCGTGGTGGCATCGGCGAGGACGTCGTTCGTCCGGACGGCATCCCGAAGCTGACCGGCAACTTCGCCTTCGCCTCGGACCTCGTCGCAGACGGGATGCTGTGGGCAGCAACGCTCCGCAGCCCCCACGCCCATGCGGTCATCGTCAGCCTCGACACCACGCCTGCTCTCGCGATCCCGGGCGTGCGTGCCGTCATCACCCAGGACGACGTGCCAGGGCATCCTCTCTTCGGGCAGGAGAAAGCCGACCAGCCCGTCCTTTGCGACGGCGTTGCCCGATATTGGGGCGAGCCCGTGGCAGTGGTCGCGGCCGACGATCCGGAGACCGCTCGCCGGGGTGTTGAGGCGATCGCAATCGAGTGGGAGCCTCTTGCCCCCGTCTCCGACCCCGAGGCGGCCGAGAACTCGGATCACATCTTCAGAAGGATCAACGTGCGCAGGGGAGACCTCGGCGCCAAGGGCGAGGTTGTCGTCGAGGGGTACTACGAGATCGGAACCCAGGATCAGGCGCCACTCGGAACGGAGGCCGGGCTTGCGATTCCCGATGGCGAGGGCGGCATCGACCTGTGGGTCACGTCACAGTGGGTCCACATCGACCACGGTCAGATCGTTCGCTGCCTCGACCTTCCTGATCACATGGTGCGATGCCATCCAGCGGGAATCGGTGGTGCGTTCGGAGCCCGCGAGGACATGTCGATGCACGTCCATATCTCCCTGCTCGCGCTGATCACGAGGCGCCCGATCAAGATGGTCTACGACAGGTCGGAGTCCTTCGTCGGCCACGTGAAGCGCCACTCGGCGCGTATGTGGTACCGGCACGAGGCGACTCCTGAGGGCCGCCTCGTCAGGGTGACGGCCAAGGTGATCCTCGACGGCGGTGCGTACATGCACACGAGTGCCGCAGTGACCGGCAACGCCGCCTTCTTCGCCGTGGGCCCCTATGTGTGCGACAACGTCGAGTTGGACGTGGTGTCCGTCAAGACGAACAACCCGCCTGCTGGCGCGATGCGCGGGTTCGGTGTCGTCCAGACGTGCTTCGGGGCCGAGTCACAGATGGACCGGCTCGCCCAAGAGCTGGACATGGAGCCCCTCGCCCTCCGAAGGTTGAACGCCCTGGAAGCCGGTCAGCCGTTCTCGACCACCGGACAGATCATCGAAGGCGCCTTCCCGACGACGGCCATCATCGATGCGCTCGAGTCATTTCCGCTCCCCCCGCCCCTCGAGTCGGACGACCCGGTGCACCTCCCTGGCGGGACGGGCCTGACGACACCCCGATCGGCGGTCGTCAGGGGCATCGGTTATGCGCTCAGCGCGAAGAACCTCGCGTTCTCGGAAGGGTTCGACGACTACGCAGAGGCACGCGTCGTCCTCACACCGGTGGGCGCCGAGGTCCACACCGCGGCGATGGAGGTCGGCCAGGGTTTGGTCACTCTCCTCCAGCAGATCGCCCGAACGGTGCTCGGCACGGGACACGTCGCCGTGGTCTGGGACGACACCTCGCAGATCGGCTCCGCAGGCTCGACCTCCGCAAGCAGGCAGACGCAGATGACAGGTGGCGCAGTCCACGCAGCAGCGGTCGCCCTCCGCGACAAGGTGCTCGACGACCACGGTGCGGACGAGCTCAGGGAGGACGGTGCGTACCGTGACGGCGAGCGGGTGGCGACCCTCGAAGAGATCTGCGCATCGGGGCCCGTGGACCACTGGATTCGCTTCCGGCATCCCGAGACCGAGGAGCCGGACGAGAACGGCCAGGGAAACCTCCACCCCGGCTACGCCCTCGCCGGCCATCGGGCGGTCGTCGACGTCGATCCGGAGCTCGGCCTCGTCCGGGTCGTGCAGATCGACACGGCGCAGGATGTCGGCAAGGTGCTGAATCCCAAGGCGTTGATGGGACAGGTCGAGGGCGGCATCCTGCAAGGTGTCGGCCTCGCAACGATGGAGGAGCTCGTCATCGACAAGGGAATCATCCGGAATCCCACCTTCACCGACTACCTCCTTCCCACGTCACTCGACGCACCCCACGTCAACGCGGTGTTCATCGAAGAGGGCGACCACTGGGGACCGTTCGGCGCGAAGGGCGCTGGCGAACCCCCGACGATCAGCTCGACCCCAGCCGTCGCAGCCGCTATCCGGCAGGCGACCGGCAAGGCGCTCACCAGGGTCCCCATACTCCCCCAGGACATCACAGGCACCTGATCCCCCTGGCTCGCTCCGCTCGCCCGTCCCCCTTGAAAGGGGGACGCGACCGTCACCTCCTGTGGACGAGGATCAAGTCGCCGACGTTCGTTCCCGTCGGGCCGGTGACGACGAGCGAACCCGCTGCATCGTGGAAGGCGTGCGAGTCGTTGTTGGTCAGCGCAGCCTGCGCGTCCATACCGTTCTTCGCTGCCGTGGCGACGGTCGCGCCGTCAGCGAAAGCCCCTGCGGCATCAGACATGCCGTCGATGCCGTCCGTGCCGATCGACAGCAGGGTGAGGTCGTCTCGGCCGTCGAGGGCGATGGCCGCCGCGAGGGCGAGTTCCTGGTTCCGGCCGCCCCGACCGTTGCCCGTCACCGTCACCGTGGTTTCCCCTGCGTAGACGTGCGACTCGCCTGGCTTGAGTGCTTTGGCGTGGTCGATCACCTGCAGCGCGATCTCGCGCGCCTCGCCCTCGAGGGTGGTCGATACGACGGTCGCACCGTCCAGTGACGCCGCTGCGGCGTGGGCAGCCATGGTCCCGTCACCGACGACCATGACCGTCTGGCGGTCGAACACGTCACCGCCCTTCGGCGTTTCCGACGTGTCCTTCGCGAGGTGACGTCGCACCGCCGGGGGCACTGCGACGTCAGCCACGATGCTCCTTGCGTCTGCAAGCGTCGAGGGGTCAGGCACGGTGGGTCCGGACGCAATGACATCGAGCGGGTTCCCGACCACGTCCGACAGGATCAGGGTCAACAGGGTTGCGTCCGGTCCGATGGCCTCGGCGAGCCGTCCGCCCTTCACGCCCGAGAGGTGTTTTCGGACCGTGTTCACCTCGTTGATCGTCGCTCCGGACCGAAGCAGGACCGAGGTCGTCTGCACGAGGTCGTACAAGGTGAGCCCCGGTGCCGGGACCGTGCACAGCGACGATCCGCCACCCGAGATCAGCACCAACACGAGGTCGCCGGCGCCACATGTCGAGGCCGTATCGAGGACGCGACGACCCGCCGATTCGCTCGTGGCATCCGGGATCGGGTGCGACGCCACGAGAACGTCGAGGCCCGCAGCACTCGTGGGCACGGACGACACGACGACACCGGACACTGGTAGATCGCCGCACCACTCCACTGCGGCGGATGCCATGGCGGGTGCAGCCTTGCCGATGGCGATCACCACGCAGCGCTCGTGGCCGTCGCGGTCGACCGACAGATCGCTCAACGCATTGGTCACCGCGCGGTGCGGGTCGACCGCTTCGATCCCCGCCATTGCGGCGGACAGCAACAGGTCGCGCGTGTCCGAGGTCAGGCTTCGCACCAGTCCTTGAACAAGGCGAGCGATTCGGCGATGTCGTCGACGCCGATCCCCGAGTAGGCGAACCGGACGTACCGATCGACCTCCCCGGGTTGCTGGCGACCGAAGTGGCGTCGGGTGGTGAACGACACACCCGTCGCTTCTAGCGCGGCCCGCCTGAAGTCCTCGTAGTCGCCGAACCCCTTGCGGTCCATCACCGCGGTGACGTTCGGGAACAGGTAGAACGTCGCGTCGGGCACGATGCACCGAATGCCATCGATCGCGTTCAACCCTGCTGCCGCCGCGTCCCGTCTCGTCCTGAGCGTGTCGATGATGCCCAGGACCTCGGACTGGTCGCCCTGCAACCCCGCAAGCCCTCCGTACTGGACGAAGTGATTCGAGCATGACTCGTCGTTCACGTTGATCTTGGCGATGACGTCGACCAGCTCCTTCGGGCCGATGCTGGCGCCGAGCCGCCATCCCGTCATCGCGAACTTCTTCGAGAACGTGTAGAGGATGACGCTGCGCTCCGCAATACCCGGCTCCTCGATGAACGAGACCGACGTCCCCGCGTACCGGATGTCGTAGTACGCCTCGTCGCACAGCACGTACAGGTCGTTCGCCACGACGATCTCCGCAAGCCGGGACCGCTGCTCGGGCGAGAGCTCGGCGCTGTTCGGGTTCTGGAGGTCGTTGAGGATGAGGACCGTCGTGCGGTCGGTGATCCCCCGCTCGATGGAGTCGAAGTCGAGGTCGAAGTTGTCCTCCACCTCGAGGTACCCGTATGGCACTGCTTTGCCGCCGAGGTACTCGATCTGGGATTCGTAGATCGGGTAGCCGGGATTCGGGTAGAGCACCTCGTCGCCCTCGTTCATCACGGATGCAAGGAACTTGCCGATCGTCGGTTTTCCTCCCGGCTGGATGACGACGTTCTCCGCGGTGAAGGGATGGTGGTGGGACGCAGCGACGTCCGCAGCGATCGCCTCGCGGAGCGGAGCGATTCCGGCATTCGGCGAATAGCCGGTCTTGCCGTCCCTGATCGCCTGCATCGCACCTTCGACAACGGTGGAAGGCGTTGCGAGGTCCATGTCCCCGAGGTGGAACGGATAGACACGATTGCCCTTGGCCGCATACGCCGCGGCCTCGGCGCCGACGGCGAACGCCGTCTCCGTGCCGAGCCTCGACATCCGGTCTGCGATCCTCATTCCATGCCTCCAATGCCGTTCAGGACCGACGGGTTCACGACGCTCGGGACGAAGGGTGGCACATCCCCATCGAGGAATGGCGTGACATCGACGTCGTCCCACACTGGGAGCCCCTGCAAGAGGCCTGCCACGTTTGCGGCAGCGAGCGTCGCCATGCCCTCGCGGGTCCACGTCGTGGCCGACGCGATGTGCGGGACGATCGTGACGTTGTCGAGTTCCGTGAGGCCGGGCTTCATCGCCGGTTCGTCCTCGAACACGTCGAGACCGGCCTTGAAGTCCTGGTGCGTCCGGCAGTGTGCCACGAGAGCCGCCTCGTCGATGACCGGGCCGCGCGCGGTATTGACGAGGATCGCGTCGTCCTTCATCAGCGCGAGCCGTTCTGCGTTGATCAGGTGGTGGGTCGACTCGTCGAGGACCGTGTGGATGCTGACGACATCCGCCTCTGCGAGCACTTCGTCCACTGTCTCGAGCCGTCGGGCGGTGACAGGCGCCTCGCCGTTCGCGACAAGGTGTTCCCCGTACGCCGCGACGTATGCCTCGAGACGCTCGTTCGGGTAGAGGTCGTAGTAGACGAGGTTCATCTTGAACCCCTCCACCATCATCCTCCCGTAGGCCGCACCGATGCGGCCGCATCCCATGACGCCGACGGTCTTCCCGTAGAAGCGCTGTCCGAGGAACATCGTCGGGAGCCATCCCTCGTATCGGCCCCCTCGCATGAACCGATCGGCCTCGACGATGCGCCGCCCCGCGGAGAGCGTGAGTGAGGCCGCCATCTCCGCGGTCGTCTCCGTGAGGACTCCGGGCGTGTTTCCGACGGGAATCCCGGCGCGCGTCGCCGCATCGACATCGACGTTGTTGTAGCCGACGGCGTAGTTGCTGTACGCCCTACCTCCCGCAGCCGCAAGGGCGCCGAACAGCTCCTCGCCCCAGTCCTCCGTGAGCTGGCCTATCACGCCATCGCAGCGATCACCGATCCGTTCGACGATCTCAGCGTTCGTGAGCACATCGTCCGAATCACAGACCTCGACGCGGCAGTCAGCACTCGTGAGGATCGAGAGCCAGCGGGTCCCGGGGAGCTGCTTCGTGACGAGCACCCTGCGGCTCCCATCCTCGTTGCGGACAGTCCAGTTCTTCGTCGTCGGGTCGGGCACGGTCAGCTCCGTCGTCTATTCGTTCGCGACGAGGTCGTTGAACTCGTCGATGAGGTCGTCGATCGGGTTCGCCATCTGTTGGATTCCCGTCCAGTACTCGTCGTCGTACCACTGCGCCTGGATCTCGTCGTAGCTCTTTCCCTGCTGTTCGACCCACGTGTAGTACTTGAGATTGTGGATCCGCTTGCGGTCGTAATACGAGAGCTCGTGGACGTGGTCGATGCCGGTACCCATCAGGTACCGCTCGTAGGTGCCAGCCGCGTCGTACGGCGTGAACGCGCCGCGCTCGGCATTGAGCTCCGCGAGCCGTGAGCCGTACATGTCCATCGAGTCCGTCCCGAGCGTGAGCACCACATCGTTTGAGGTCAGCTCGTGGTACTTCGCAAACTTGATCGCTGAGAGCATGTTGCCGACACCACTGATCCCCAGGAGCGGGAGCTGTTCGATGAGGTCGGGCTTGACGCCCTGGTCGACGAGGTATTCGCGGCCTGCTGGCTCGTTGAAGAGGCGGATGATGCTCATCGTTGCCTCGTCGTCGAGGCCGATGGCAAGGTCGGTGTTCTTGACGTTGTGGATCCACGGGATGTGCTTGTCGCCGATCCCCTCGATCCGGTGCTCGCCGAAGCCGTTGTAGAGCATCGTCGGGCACTGCACGGCCTCACCCGCAGCGATCTTCGAGTACGGAAACTGCTGTTTGAGGTAATCACCGCTCGCGATCGTGCCCGCAGACCCCGTTGTCAGCGTCACGCCGCGGAACCGATCGTTCGGCCCCATGATCGACTCGAGCACCTCGACCATTGCGGGCCCGGTGACCGAGTAGTGCCACAGGTAGTTCCCGAACTCGTCGAACTGGTTGAAGATCACGAGGTCCTCGCCCGAAGCCCGCAGCTCGTTGCACTTGTCGAAGATCTCCTTCACGTTCGATTCGGAACCGGGAGTCTTGATGATCTCGCCAGCGACCGACTCGAGCCACTCGAACCGCTCGGCGCTCATCCCCTCGGGCAGGATGGCGATCGACTCGCACCCGAGGAGGTTCGAGTCGTACGCACCGCCGCGGCAGTAGTTGCCGGTCGACGGCCACACGGCCTTCTGGGTTGCGGGGTTGAACTGGCCCGTGACGAGGCGCGGGGCGAGGCACCCGAAGGCTGCCCCCACCTTGTGCGCCCCGGTCGGGAACCACTTGCCCTCGAGGACGATGATCCGCGCAGGGGTACCGGTGAGCTCCTGCGGGAGTTCCATGAAGTTGACCGGCCCGTAGCCGCCGCCGAAAGCCGTCGGCTCGTTGTGCCAGTTGATGCGGAACAGGTTGCGGGGGTCGAGGTCCCACAGTCCGACCTGCTTCAACTCCTGCTTCACGGAGTCCGGGATCAACCCCGGGTCCCGCATCTGCTTGAACGTGGGAATCTGGATGCGCTTCTCGCGCGCGACGTCCGCCGCAGCGTGAAGGGTTTCCTCGTACTTCGTGAGATCGATCATGCGGACGGCTCTTCCTTCATCAGTCGGTTCATTGTCTCAGGTCTGGTTGTCCATCGCCGCGAGCAGGCTGTCGAGCGAGGGGTCGACGCGCATCGGCTCCGTCCCCGCCTCGGTGACCGCCCGCATGGCGGACGCCACGTCCTTGAGGCCGGATCCTGTCGAGAGGACCACCACCCGGTCGTCGCTCCCGACGAGGCCCTGACCCGCGGCAGCGATCAACCCCGCATACGCGGCAGCGCCTGCCGGCTCTGCGAAGACACCCGAGCCCCGTGCGAGAAGCGGAATGGCGGCGAGGATGTCGGCGTCCGACACACGGAGGTACACGCCGCCCGTCTCGACAACTGCTGCCATAGCCTTGATGCGGTCCCGCGGCAGGTCTGCGCTGATCGAGTCGGCCACCGTGTCAGCGGCAATCGGGGCTTTGGTCAGCACGTCCTCGCCGCTCTCGAATGCCTGCACGAGGTAGTCGCTCCCGGCTGCCTGGATTCCGAAGATCCTCGGCATGCTGTCGATCCATCCGAGCGCGGTCGCATCCTTCATGGCCTTGTGGAGACCACCGATGATCGACCCGTCGCCGACGCTGACGAAGATCGCGTCAGGGACGTTCCAATGGAGCTGTTCGAGGATCTCGAGGCCCGCGGTCTTCTTTCCCTCGGTCATGTACGGGTTGAAGCCGGTGTTGCGGTTGTACCAGCCGAAGTGGGACGCCGCGCTCATGCAGAGTTCAAAGGCAGCTGCGTAGTTCCCGTTGACGAGCGCAACGGTCGAGCCATACGCGAGGAGCTGGGCGATCTTCGCCTCCGGTGCGGACGCAGGCACGAAGATGACGTTCGGCTGGCCAACTGAGGCCGCAATACCGCTCAATGCGGCGGCAGCGTTCCCTGTGCTTGCGGTCGTGACGACCTCTGCGCCGAACTCACGGGCCTTGACGACAGCCATTGCCGATGCCCGGTCCTTCAGCGAGGCAGTGGGCTGGCGCCCTTCGTCCTTGACCCGGACCGATCGCACGCCGACTGCCGAGGCAAGCCTCGGCGCGTCGTACATCGGGGTGCCACCGACGGTGAGGGGCGGAACCTCGGCATCTGCGCCAACGGGCATCAACGCCCGGTACCGCCACATGGTCTGGTCGCGATCCGCCGCGAGCGAGGCCTTGCTGATGGCAGAGCCGACCGTGTCGTAGTCGTAGGCGACGTCGAGGATTCCCTCGTTCCCGTGGTGATCGCACACGTACCGGTCAGGTGCCGGCTCGTAGGTCTCTCCGCACACGACGCACACGAGGCCGCGCACGTGGGCAAGCACGGGCGCGGCTGCGTCGGTCATCGAGTGATCCGGGTACCGGCCTCGCCAGCGGTCGACTTCGCGATGTTCACAGGATTCGTGATGATGGCTTCCCTGCCGCCGCCCTCGAGGAACTTCACCACGGCCCGCATCTTCGGGGCCATCGAGCCCTCCGCGAAGTGGCCGCCCTCTTCGAGGTACTGCTTGACCTCGTCGAGGGTCAGGTGGTCGACCCACTCCTCGTTCGGTTTGCCGTAGTTGAGCGCCACTTTCTCGACCGCGGTCGAGATCAGGAGCACGTCCGCTTCGATTTCGAGGGCGAGGAGCGCCGAGGCGAGATCCTTGTCGATGACGGCTGCGACACCGGAAAGGTGGCCGCGCTCGTCGGCGACGACGGGAATGCCACCGCCGCCGACGCAGATCACGACCACGCCGGAGTCGATGAGCTGGCGGATGACGTCGATCTCCACGATTCGCACGGGCTGGGGCGATGCGACGACCCTGCGCCATCCGCGCCCGGCGTCCTCGATGACGTCCCAGCCCTCTTCCTCGGCACGCCTCTTGGCCTCTTCCTCGTCGAGGAAGGTGCCGATGGGCTTCGAAGGGTTGAGCATCGCGGGGTCTGTTGCGCTCACCTCGACCTGCGTCACCACGGTCGCGACGCTCTTGTCGAGGTTCAGGTCCTGGAAGTCGTTGACGAGGTTCTGCTGGAGCGCGTAGCCGATGGCCCCCTGGGTGTCAGCACCTGCGACATCCATGGGGATCTCGTGCAGCTCTCCGCGCGACAGCTCGGAGCGTCGCATGATGAATCCGACCTGCGGGCCGTTGCCGTGCGAGATGGCGACGTCCCATCCCTCCGCGATGAGCGCAGAGATGTGATGGTCGGTCTCGGCGATGGCGATGTACTGGTCCTGGACCGTCTGGTGGTCCTTGTCCGCGATCAGGGAGTTCCCCCCGATCGCGATGACGACCCGTGGCACGTCGCTACTCCATCTTTCCGAGTACGAGGGCGAGGAGCGCCATCCGCATCACGACACCGTTGTAGGCCTCCTGCCAGTACCGGGCGTGGCGGGTGTTGTCGACCTCGGGCAGCAGCTCGTCCATGCGCGGCAGGGAGTGGAGCACGATCGAGGATCCCTTCGCCTTCTCCATGACCTTCCGCGTGATCTGGTAGTTCGCGGGCGTCATGCCGTACTCGTCCTGCTTCTCCTGATGGGACTGCGTGTAGTCGGGCTGGACGACCGGCTCCATGTAGATGACATCGGCCTCGCCGATGACCTCGTCGATATGGTCGACGATCCGCCACGCGGTGCCCTTCTCATCGAGCTCGGCGAGGAACTCCTCGGTGGGCGACATGTCCTCTGGGGCGAGGATCACCATCTCGGCGTCGAACTGCGAGAGGGCGTACCCGATGGAGTGCATCGTGCGCATGCGGTGGTCCCCGATGCAGACGAACGTCTTGCCGTCCACCGATCCCATTTCCTTCTCGACCGTGTAGAGATCGGTGAGCACCTGCGTCGGGTGTTCGCCCCAGCCGTCACCAGCGTTGATGACGGGGATGGATGCCCATTTGGCAGCCTCGTGAGGCGCGCCCTGCTGGAAGTGGCGCATGACGAGGACGTCGCCGTAGTACTCGAGCATGTGGACCGTGTCCTTGATCGACTCCTGGTAGAAGTCGCCTGCCCTCGTCATCTTGGCGTCCGAGAAACCGGTGACATGGCCGCCGAGACGGTGCATCGCCGCCTCGTGGGCGAGGCGTGTGCGGGTCGAGGGTTGATAGAAGGCGGTCACCAGGGTCTTGTCCGAAGCGATGTCGGTGTTCTTCCGCTCCCGCGCGATCGGCTCCAAGGCGTCAGCAACCTGGAAGACGTGCTCGAACTCTGCCCGTTCGAATTCCTTGAGCGACAGGATGTCGCGACCAGCAAAACTCCGCATGGCGGTGCCTTTCCGTGTGATTTGTATGATGAGTATACAACATGCGTCACAGGCGCGGATAACTCATGTTCCAGCAGCCGACTCAGGTCACGCGGGTGAGCGAACCACTGACTGTTGGGTCTGCGGCATAACGCCCTTCGTCACGCGGAGACGATGAGGCCCCGCGACAACGGCGACATTGGTGTTCGGAAGCGCCTTCGCCGCCCTCCACGTCTGCAGAGGCGTCAGCTGCAGCAGCATGTGCGACGGCACGATCACGAGGTCTTCGGGGCCGATGCCGTCGAGCAGGACGGCGTCGCGCTCGGGACGCGGGGCGAACGTGAAGTTCTCTAAATAATCGGCAATCGCCCTGAACCCGTCCGGATCCCGGGAGTAGACGGTCACCGGAACATGACGGGCGCGATCGAGCCGATGCGCGAGTTCGAGCGCGAGTAATGCATCCTCGCGGTGCCAGTCGCGATCGAGGTCGCCCGTCACCACCACGATGCGCGTCCAGTCGTCGATGATGCGCGCCGCAATGCACGGAACCGGGCTCTCTGCGCCGATCCGATCGATGTCCGTTCCAATCATGTAGTCGGCGGTGAATCGTGGTCCTTCCCATGAGAGGATCACCATGGTCGCATCCAGCTCGTCGATGAGACTCAGCGTGCCCGATACAAAAGACTCATCGACGCGCACGTGGCCAACGGTGTCCAACCCCGCGACGGATGCGGCTTCCCGTGCACGCTCCACCCGAGCGCGCGCCGCGGCCTTCTCTCCTGGACCCGGCACGGCATACGGCGAAACGACACCGTCGTCGGGTCTCGCGATCGCTCCGCTGAACGACATCGTCGCCTCGAGGTCCGAAGCGCTTCCCTGGGTATCGACGAGCACCATCTCGCCGATCTCGGTGTGCGGTGAAACCGGCCGAGGTACTCGCCCGATGAAGAACCGAGTCGCGAACGACGTGATGAGCGCCGTGAAAACGATGGTCAGCACCGACGCGTTCACCACGTCGATGCCGAACATGCCGAGCGAGAATCCGACCTGCGCGATTGCGAGGGTCGATGCTGCCTGCCCGAAGCTGAGCGAGGACATCAAGCCCACCTCCGCAAGGGAGAGCCTGAACAGCAGGCCCGTGACAGCCGCGGCGATCGACTTTCCGATGACGACGAACGCAGTGAACACGAGCGCCAAACGAATCGTGTCGAGGTCGACGAGCACGCGCGGGTTGATCACGACGCCGATCGACACCAGGAACGCGGGGATGAATATCGCGCTTCCGACGAAGTCGATCCGCTCCATGAGCGCGCTCCTGGCTGGCACGAGGCGGTTCAACCCGAGACCCGCGAGGAACGCGCCGATGAGGCCCTCGATGCCGCCCATCATCGCGATCACGGCGCCCGCGGCCATTCCCGCAAGCGTGAAGCCGAAGCGTTGCATGCGCGTGCGACCGACGTTCACGAAGAACCACTCGGCGATCTTCGGTAGCAGCCACAATGTGAATCCGAGCAGAAGCGGGATCGCCACCACCAGCGGAAGCGAAGGGTTGTCCACCGTCGCGTCGACCGCGCCCGGCTGATCGATCTCGATGACTGCGGTAGACGTTGCAACCGCGAGGACGAGGAGTGAGAGGAGATCGGCAACGACCCCGGCCGACACCGCAGCCGACACCGCCCGGTTCTCGTGGAGTCCCGCAGCGCGAACCTCGGGGTAGGCAATGAGGGTGTTCGATGCCCACATGGCGCCGACGAGCGCTGCTCCGAGGACGCTGATGTCGAGCAGCGACAGGGCACCGAAGATGCTGATCGCGAACGGGACCGCGAAGCCGAGCAGCCCGTACACGACGGCGTTGTTCCGGTTGCGGATGAACGCCCTGAGGTTGAAGCCGAGCCCGGCGACAAACATCAGGTACAGGATTCCCACGGCTCCTAGATCCGAGACCAGGCCCTCCGAGTTCAACCACCCGAGAGCGAAGGATCCTGTGATCATGCCGCCTGCGATGAGGCCGATCAGTCCGGGAATGCGGAAGCGCTCCGCGAGTATCGGCCCGAACACGATGACGACGAGGAGCACGAGCAATGTTGCTTGGACGCTTCCGATCAGCACGAGTGACCTCCCGAGAAGAATGAAAGCACAACGGCGAACGGGCCTGCTCGCTCCTTCAGACGAGGCGACCTGTGTGACACTCCCCGTATACGCTCCCACCATGACCAACGATCGATACGCACACCGCCGCGCCGAGTTCCTCGATCAGCTCGGGGACACCATCGCCGTCATACCCGCCGGACAGGAGCAGATCCGCAACGATGACGTCGAGCACGCGTTCCGCCAGAATTCGGACTTCTTCTTCCTCACGGGATTCCCTGAACCCGACGCGATCGCCGTCTTCGATCCGGGCCACGACACGGAGTCGTATGTGCTATTCGTCCGCGAGCGCGACGTCGAGATGGAGGCGTGGAACGGGCGACGGGCGGGCCCAGAGGGTGCGGTCGAGCGGTTCGGTGCGGACGCTGCGCACACGATCGACGAGTTCGATGCCTGGTTCAGGAAGCGGCTTCGTGGCAGGACGTCCGTCGGCTACACGCTCGGTGGGTCGTACGACGCGAGGATCGTGCAGGCGATCACTTCCGCGAAGGCGTCAGCCGAGCGGCTCGGTTTCCCGATTCCCGCATCGGTCAGCGACCCCCGCCACATCCTCCACGAGATGCGCCTTGTCAAGTCGCCGTTCGAGATCGACGCGCTCCGCGAGGCGTGCCGGATCAGCGCCATCGGCCATCGAGAGGCGATGAAGTACGCATCCCCCGGCCGGACCGAGGGCCAGGTCCAGGCTGCGATGGAGTACGTGTTCGCCTCTTTGGGGTCGGAGCGGGTCGGCTACGGCTCGATCGTCGCCGGCGGCGACAACGCGTGCATCCTCCACTACGTCGAGAACGATCAGCCGCTCAACGACGGTGACCTGTTGCTCATCGACGCAGCAGCAGAGTTCCACCATCTGACCGCAGACATCACAAGGACGTTCCCGGTGAACGGCACCTTCAGCGCTGCGCAGCGTGCCGTCTACGAGGTCGTGCTCGAAGCGGAGCAGGCCGTGATCGACATCTGCGCGCCAGGACTTCCCTTCACCGACATGCATGAAAGGTCCGTCGAAGTGCTGACCGCAGGCATGGTCGACCTCGGACTGCTTCCAGGCCCCGCAGATGAGGCCATCGCGAAGGGCTGGTACAGGGAGTTCTTCTTCCACGGCACGGGCCATTGGCTCGGCGTCGACGTCCACGACGCTGGTGACTACCGCATCGACGGCAAGGGTCGACCGCTTGTTTCCGGGATGGCGTTCACCGTCGAGCCCGGCATCTACGTCGCCCCGGAGAAGGGCTCCATTTCCCTCTCGCACGCCGAGTACGACGCCGACGCACTGGCCGTCGCTTCGTTCGAACTGGGTGCGTCGAAGGCCAAGGCCGATTGGGCGCAGGCGCGTGAAGATGCCGGCATGTTCGACTTCGAGGTGCCCGAGGAGTTCCTCGGCATCGGCGTACGGATCGAGGACAACATCCTGATCACGGACGACGGGTACGCGAACCTGACGGACCTGGTTCCGGTTTCGATCGCCGACGTCGAGGCGCTCGTCGCTGAGCGGAGCGAGCTCCCGATCTTCGGCTAGTCCCGACGACTACTCGTCGTCGTCGTCCTCGCCCCGCATGCTCTTTCGCAGCTTTGCGGTGAACGTGTTCGCTGCGCCTGGTTCGACGCCAATGCGAGGGAGCCTCGCCGAGTTGCGTGCGTACCGGCTCTCGACCACGTCGTCTCCTGCATCGTCGGCGCGCTTGTTGTCAGTGACACGCTTCTGCGGATGGGGGACCGACGGGGAGTAGTCGAGGAAGACGGCTGGTGGGGGACTCTGTGGGTCTTCCGAATCGACGGGGCCCTCGGGTGCGTCGCGCCACGGGTCGACCTCGACCGGGGTGGCCGCGTCAGCCACCGACGGTGCTCCGAGATCGTCACCCGCGGCGATCCGTTCACTGAGGGACCTGCCGCCGGCTCCGCCACGGCTTGGGCGATGGAACTCCTCTGTGGACGGCTCTTCCTCGACCGGGGCGACATCGACGTTCCACACCTCTCCGGTGGGCGTCGGATCGCCGGGCACCGCGGTCCTGGATGCCGACGCTGCTACCCCGACGGCCGCTTCCCGTGCTTCGAGTTCGGCGATCGCCTCTTCGAGGGCGCGTTCTTGGGCTTCGACTGCTGCGGTGCGGCTCGAGAGTTCTCCGAGTTCCGTCCTGAGCCGGTCGTTCTCGGTCGCAAGCGACTGGATGCGGGCTTCGCTCTGTTCGAGCGCCTCGGCAGGTGCGGCGTCGAACGCCTCCGCCTCGCGAAGCTCGGCTTCTCGCTGCGCGAGCTGTTGTTCCAAGCGCTCGTTCGCTGCGACCACTTCGTTCAACCGCGTTTCGAAGTCCGCCGTGGAGCGGGACTGGGCGTCGAGCTCGGCCTCGCGCTGTTGGATCGCCGACTCCCTCGCCTCGAAGTCGGCGAGCTTCCGCTCGACGATCTGCTCCCTGACGACCAGTTCGTCCTGGATCTCGTCGACGGACTTCCTGAACGCATCCGCTGTCTCCATCTGTGCCTTCATCTCGGCCTGCGATCTCGCAAGCGCGGCTTCGCGCTCCTCGAGATCCGCCTTGATCGCTTCGAATGCAGCGACGTCCGAGGTGGCTTCTGCGGCCCTGCGTTCTGCATCCGCGATCCGCTGCTCAATGGTCTGCTCGCGTTCGGCGAGCGCTTCGAGACGCTCCTGGTACTCGGCTTCGTACCGTGCCCGTCCCTCGTCGGTGGACCGGCTCGCCTGCGCCAACGCCTTCTGGGCGGTCGCGAGCATCTCTTCGAGCTCGCGCTCCCGTGCTTCGAGTTCCGTCGCCTTGCCCTCGGCAGCAGCACGAATCCCGACTGCCTCTCGCTGGGCTCGTTCGATGATCTCGAACGCTGCCTGCTCGGCGTCTGCGAGTTCGTCTGCCTTCTCCCTTGCCGAGTCGAGGAGGGTGCGCGACTGGTTCTGGATGGTCGAAGATTCGATGCGGATGAGCTCTGCCTCGTCCCTGGCTGACTTCAGAACGAGTTCGGCCTGTTCCTCAGCCGCCCTCGCTGCGGCCGCTCGCATCTCGGCCGTCTCGAGTTCCGACGCCGCGAGCTCTGTCATCTCCGCCGCGTCTGCCTCTGCCTTCGCAAGGATCGCCGCTGCCTCAGCCTCGATCGACTCAGCTCGCTCGATCTTCTCACGAGCTTCAGCCGCCTGCTCTCGCATCCGCGTGACGTCGTTGGACGCTGCGTTGCGGAGCTCCGTGGACTCTTTGCGAATCTGCTCGATTTCGGCCATCGCCTCGTGGCGGGCGTCTGCGAGGTCCCGCTCCTGCTTGACCCTCGCCGCCTCGATCTCCTGTTGCGCCGCGGCGCGGAGCGTGTCGGCTTCCTGCTTGGCTGCGGCACGCTCTTCCGCTGCTTCGGCCTCGCTGACCGATCGAACGGCATCGACCTCGGCGCGGGCCGCGGTCAGGATCTCTTTCGCCTCGGCCTCGGCATGTGCCTTTGCCTCCGCGACGATCTCGTCGATCTCGGCTTGGCGCATGTCGAGCTTCTCGAGGGTCCGTTGCCGTCTCTGTTCGAGCTTTTCGACCTCGGTCTCGACGGCGGCACGGAGCTCCTCGGCCTCACGGGTCATCTCCGCCGCCTGGGTCGTCGCAGCAGCAAGAGCTTGCTCGGCGGCGGTCGCTTTCTCCTCTGCGTCAGCGAGCAGCGCGGTTCCTCGCTGGTGGGCCGCCTCCGCTTCTGCCATCAGCTCGGCGGCGCGGCGTTCGGCCGCGGCCGCCTCCGCCTTGGTGCTGCGAACGTCAGCGGTGAGGGTCGCTGCTTCCGCGCGGGCCTTGTCGAGCTCAGCCGCGGCTTCCGCACGCATCTGGCTCACATCGGCCCTCGCTGCCGCGAGCTCCTTTTCGGCTTCGTCCTTGCGACGCTGGGCCTCGTCCCTGAACTCCTGTGCTTCGGCGCGGAGCGCCTCTGCGCCGTCGCGTGCCGAAGCAAGCAGCTCAGAGGCCTCACGCTCGGCATCGGCTGCCATCTCACGGAGCTGCTCGATCTCTTCTTCCTTGGCCTTCACCTCTGCGGCTCCCGCGGCGAACGTGCGCTCCGCATCGGCGAGGATCTCGCTCGCCCTCTGGCGCATCGCAGCCGCCTCTGCCTCGGCATCGCGCTTGGTGGCTTCGGCCTCGGCGATGACGCGGTCGACCTCGACCTGGGCCTCTGCCTTGGCGGCCTCCATCTGCTCCTGGGCCTCGGACACGAGGTACTCGATCCGCTTGGTGGCACGAGCGTCGGCGTCGGACATCGACTTGTCGGCCGCAGCTTCGGCCATCACCAACATCTCCTGGACCGATACCTCTGCCTCAGCGACGATGTCGGCCGCCCTCTGGGTTGCCGCGTCGATCTGCTTGCGAGCCTCGAGGACATCCGCATCGGACTTCGCCTTGATGGCGGCGGCGGCTTCCTCTGCATCCGCGACGATTGCGAGCGACCGTGCCTCGACGGCGCGCATCGTTCCGACGGGGTCGACCTCGACTCCGCCTTCGGACATCGTGATCTGCGTCTCGGCGAGAAGGGTGTCGATGTCCTGGCGGATGGAGTCGCGCTCGGCAATCAGCTTCGTGACCTGGGCCTCCGCTTCGGTTGCGGCCATCTGGATCTCGGTCGCCCGTCGCCTCGCTTCCTCGATGATGGCGGCAGCCTCACGCTGCGCCTCGTCGAGGTCGGCTGGAGGCTGCAAGGACTCGATACCGACGCCTGCGAGGACGGCATCTGCCTTCGCCTGGGCGTCAGCCTCGATCTTGGCTGCCTGTTTGCGAGCACGCTCGAGGATGCGGTCCTTCGACTCGAGCACGGCGGCAATCGCGGCGTCGACGCTCTGGCCCTGCTCGCCCTTGACCCGCTCTGCCTCGTGCTCCGCCTGTTGGAGCCTCAGCTTGGCGTCCTGCGCCCACTCCTCGAGCTCGCGGAAGTTGGACTCGAGCGTTGCAAGGAAGTCGCGCACCTCGCGCTTGTCGTAGCCCTTGCGCGAGGTTGAGAATTCATGGGTCTCGATGGACGTCATCGAGTCGCTCTGCTGTGTGGTCACAAACCGTCCTTGTCTCTCCAAGGAATGTCGGCGGACAACCCTTGGGGCTTAACGGTTTGTATGGAGGGGTGAAATCCCTAGAGCGCGTCGATGATCGACTGGTCGAGTCCTGGGAAACCGAGGATGTACTCGCGACGCTCGGTCTTGAGTTGGTGCACGATCGCCGCGTATTCATCAAGACGGCCCTGCCGCTCGTACAGCTCATACGGCCGCAGGAGGTCCGTGTCGTCGAATCCCGGCAGGTCCGCCGCGATGGAGTAGCCGAAGTCCGGGTCCTCCATCCACGTGATCGTGCCCTCGACGATGGCCTGGACGACCGCGCTCGAGTGCCTGATCTTCACCTTCTTGGAGCGTTCGTCGCTCTCAGGGCCGCCGACACGCCCGGTACTCATCAGGTACACCTCGACATCCGGCATGGTGTCGAGGAGTTCGAGGAAGCGGTTTCCCATGAGGGCGTCGTTGTCGAAGAAGAACGGGTTGGTGCCAGGCACACGGAGGCTCTTGCCAGCCTCCGAAGCTCCCCCTGCACTCGTGCCCTTGGTCTCGCCGAGCATGAAGTAGGCGGCGGCCTGCTCCCGCTTGAGTTTCACCACCGCGGGGATGATGTTCTCGTTTCGGTTGAGAAGGGTGATGTAGTTCGCCGGCGGTAGGTTGTTCGGGTCGCGGTGGCGGATGTGCGCGAGCGGGAACGTGGAACGCCCGTTGGCCGTGTCCGAGTCGTTGAAGAAGTCGACCTTGCCCTCGGGGCTCACCCACGTGTTCTCGAGCCATGCATCCGGGCGCGTCGTCCCTCCGTAGATGGTGGGTTCGTCGTCTGGATCGAGGCCGAACGTCTTTGCGAAACAGCCGTTCTCAGTGGAGTAGATCTTGCCGCCCGGGAAAAGTGCGTTGAAGTCGTCCTGGACCGGGAGCGACCCGAGCTGCTGGCGGAAGGTCGTGGTCGTCTTCCCCGTGCCCGAAAGGCCGAGGATCAGGAGGGCTTTCTCCTCGCCGTCGACGTCGGGGAAGGTCTTGAGACCGGAGTGGAGCGCCAGGCCACCCTCGTAGTAGACGAGGTGGTTCCACATACGGAGGCCGCCCATCTTGGACTCGCCGAAGTAGTCGGAGCCGAAGACGCGCGTCACGTAGTTGTCGTGGTCGACGAGGATCAGCCGATCGTTCGGCTTCCCGGGAGCCTTGAGGCCCGGCGTGTAGATGACGGTGAACTCGGGCGTCCAGGCGTCGTCCCTGGGGAAGTACAGCTGCTGCTGCATCGCCGGGATATTGGCGAGCGTGCGCTCGATGAACAGGCGTGAGCCGGTGCGGAAGTTCGGGTCCGGGCCGATGTAGCCCTCGATCAGGATCATGTCCTTGTCGGCGATGTACTCGTCCTGTTTGGCCGCCCACTCCTCGTACTCAGACCGGGAGATGCGGTTCTTGTGGTTCTCGACCTCGCTCACGAAGAACGTCGAAGGCGCCAGACGGGCTTTGACCTCGGCCTTGTAGTTGAGGTTGCCGAACTCGGTCTCGGTGACGTTGGGCATGTACTCGAGCACCCACTCGCGCATCTGCGCCTGCGTGGGATTCTCGGCGACGGACTTGCATGTCGGGAGCGTGAAGCTCACAGGGATTCCTCCTGTGGGGCGGGCCTTCGCCAGCGAGGATAGATGCGGTGCGGAGACGCCCACTATTCGCGCGTCCACCCCGCGAACCCCCCTGCACCGCACTCCGTGCGCTGCCGTCCCCTCTAAAGGGGGGACGTGTACACGAACGCCCCACTCCAGGCGGGATGTGAACAAGGAACGTCCCAACTCGAAGCGGGAGGTGTACAAGAACGTCCTCCTTTCAAGGGGGACGGGCGAGCGGAGCGAGCCAGGGGGATCACACCCCTACCCAGTCATGTGCTCCGAGAGCCAGGTCGCGAGCCACTTCGCCGCCTCGCTCGCCTCCTCGTGGAGGGCAAACTCGGCTCCCAGCCAGTCCCCGCCCGCCGGGTATGGGGCCGTCAGGTCTGCGTAGATCTTCAGCTTTGGTTCCGTGCCCGACGGTCTTGCGAGGACACGCCCAATGTCACCGAGGTCGAGCTCGAGGAGGTTCGTCGCACCGAGGTAGCGGGGCCTCTCCTCTGCATTGGCCAGGAAGTCGGTGATCCCCACGACCTCGTGGCCTGCAACCGCTCCGGGCGGACTCATCCGAAGCGCTTCCATCACCGCCGCGATCTCGGACGAGCCGTCCGCACCTCCCCTGCGAATGCTCTCCTGCGTCGAGGTCCACACGCCGTATCGCTCGTAGAGCGAGCCGAGCCGGTCGAGCACCGTTGCACCGTCCGCGGCGGCCGCGGCAGCGAGGATCGCGAACGCAACCGCGGCCGAGATGCCGTCCTTGTCTCGGACCACTGGGCCGACGCTGTACCCGAGCGCCTCCTCGTATCCGAGGATTAGATCTCCCCGACCTGCCTCGGCGAGGTCGAGTGCAGCGTTGCAGATCCACTTGAAGCCGGTGAGCGTGCGCTCCCACGGCACATCGTGGTGACGGGCAATCGCGGCAAGCATCGGCGATGAGACGACCGAGTTGATCACAGGCCCTTTCCGCTCTCCGTGGCTCAGCAGGAACTCCGCGAGGAGGCAGCCGATCTGGTTGCCAGAGAGAGGTCGCCACACACCGCCCGGGTCCGGTATCGAGACAGCGAGCCGATCGGCATCCGGGTCGTTCGCCAGCACGATGTCGGCGTCGATCGCGGACGCCAGCTCGTGGGCGAGGTCGAGCGCCCCCGGCTCCTCAGGGTTCGGGAACGACACCGTCGGGAATGTTCCGTCTGGCTCGTACTGCCTGGCGACGGGGTGGACGTTCGAGAACCCGAACCGGTCGAGGGCGTGCCGGAAGGTCCGGCCACCCACGCCGTGCATCGCGGTGTACACGATCGATATCGAACGATCACCGGTGAGCGAGGTCACGTGTTTGGAGACTTCACGGAGGTAGTCCTCGACGAGATCCGGATCGATTGGAACGACCTCGGGATGGTCGTACGGGGCCGCGGTTCGTGGCACGGCGTTCGCCGGGCCCACGAGATCGATGGCGGCGGCGATGAGGCGGTCGGTCGGGCTGACGATCTGGATCCCCGTCGGCGCGTACACCTTGTACCCGTTGTCCTGCGGGGGATTGTGACTCGCGGTGATCACGATCGTCGCGCACGCGCCGACGTTCAGGCCCGCATAGGCGACGAGGGGGGTCGGGGTGACGTCAGAGAAGTAGCGGACGCGGAAGCCTGCCGCGGAGAGCACGGCAATGGCGTCCTCCATGAAGACCTCGGAGGACGGCCTCGCGTCGCGCCCGATCACGACGAGGCGGTCATCAGCCGGTGTGGTTGCGATGAGGTGCGCGGCGAGACCGGCGGTCGTGCGGATGACGACCGCCCTGTTCATGCGGTTGGAACCGGCTTCCACCGCGCCGCGGAGTCCTGCGGTGCCGAACTCGAGCGAACCGGCCATCCGGTCGGCGACCTCCTCGGTCGCGCCAGCCTCGATCAGGGCAGCAAGCTCCGCTCGTGTAGTCGGATCGGGATCGCCCGCAATCCAGTTCCGTGCCCTATCGAGGGCTGCATCGTCAGACATGCCGCGATCGTACCCGCGGACTCGGATCGATCGTCCAGCTCGTGGATAGCCTCAGCGGTGTCATGACCGCAGCACTCAGCCCCTCGTACCGTACCGAGACGCTCGACGCGATCGACGGCGGCACCTTCGATGTCATCGTGGTCGGCGGCGGGATCACCGGCGTCGGATGCGCACTCGATGCGGCGACGCGCGGTCTCTCCGTCGCCCTCGTCGAGCAGCGTGACATCTCGAGCGGCACGTCGAGCCGGTCATCCAAGCTCTTCCACGGCGGCCTCCGATACCTCGAGCACCTCAACTTCGGGCTCGTCAAGGAAGCGCTCCACGAGCGCGAGCTGATCCGACAGACCATCGCCCCGCACCTCGTATGGCCGATCCCATTCGTTTATCCACTACGGCACCGGGTCTGGGAACGGGCGTATGTCGGTGCAGGGATCGCGCTGTACGACGGGATGGCGAGGCTCGGTGGGAGCACCCTCCCCCGACAGTGGCACCTCGGCCGGAAGGAGCTCGCCCGAGTCTTTCCAGGGATCAAGCGAAAAGCGTTCGTCGGCGGGATCCGCTACTTCGACGCGGGGACCGACGACGCGAGGTACGCCCTGGCCGTCGCACGGACCGCGTCGTCGTACGGTGCCCGGATCCTGACCAGCGCGAGGGTCACCGGATTCGTGCACGACGGAAAACGCGTTGCCGGAATCCGAGCGACGTGCCTCGAGACGGGTCGATCCCTCGAAGCGAGAGCCCGCGTCATCGTCAACGCGACCGGGGTGTGGACCGACCGAACCGAGGCGCTTGTCGGCGACGAACGGCGGGACGTGACGGCATCGAAAGGCATCCACATCGTCGTGCCGAAGGACCGCATCGATTCAGAGGTGGGTTTTATCACCCGCACGCCGACGAGTGTCCTGTTCCTCATCCCCCACCGACACTTCTGGCACATCGGCACCACCGACACACCGTGGGAGCTCGGCCCTGCCCACCCCGCAGCGAGCCGTGCCGACATCGACTACCTCCTCGAACAGGCGAACGGTGTGTTGGCTGATCCCCTGACCCGCGACGATGTCCTTGGGGTGTATGCCGGGCTGCGCCCCCTGGTGCGAGGCGACGCAGAGTCGACAGCCAAGCTGTCCCGTGAGCACGCCATACGCAGCGTGGCACCGGGTTTTGTCACGATCGTCGGCGGCAAGTACACGACCTACCGGGTGATGGCTGAAGACACGATCGACAGGGCCTTCGAGTCCATCGAAGAATCGGTCGGACCAAGTGTCACCTCGGAGGTCCCTCTTGTCGGTGCCGAGGGATACGAGGAGCTGCGGGGGCAGGTGGACGACCTTGCGGCGGCGCATCGCCTGGCAGCAGACGACGTCGAACGTCTCCTGAGCCGGTACGGGTCCGATATCCAGACGATCCTCGACCTCATGGAAGCCGACCCGTCACTCGCCGAGCGCCTCCCGTCCGGTGTGTATCACCGTGCCGAGGTCATCTTCGCCGTGGAGCACGAGGGAGCGCTCCACCTCGACGATGTGCTGACCCGCCGCACACGCCTTTCGATCGAATGCGCCGATCGGGGTACCGAGGCCGCACCGGTGGTGGCCGAACTCATGGCTGGACTCCTCGGCTGGGACGGCTCCACCGTCACCCGTGAGCTGGCGCACTACGAGGCGAGGGTCGCGGCCGAGCGTGAATCGCAGACGATGGATGACGACGAGACCGCGGATGCTGCCCGAATGGGAGCCCCCGACATCCGCACGCTGGGATCCGCTTAGCCGTCGTCCGAGGTGGCGTACGCCTCGAACGGGTCCACGTCGGACCCCCTCGAGTAGTCGTAGACGACCCAAGTCTTCGCGAAGTGGTCGTGCCAACCCCTGCGGTTCCGGTCAACAAGCACCCAGAGGAATCCGCCCCAGAAGACAACGGTCGAGACCACGTATCCGAGGATGCGCACGATCGACCGCCCGATCGTCGGGGATCGGCCGTCAGCGGTGACGACCCTCAAGCCCATGAACCATTTTCCGATCGTGCGCCCGGTGAGTGACCAGAACATGACGAAGTAGAGCGTGATGATGAGCGGGATCATCCCGACGTAAATCGTCGCCATGTCGACTCTTGGGTCGAAGCCCACCTGCTCGATCGTGTTGTCGACGAGGACGGCGATCCACCCACCGATGGCGACGATGCCCGCCACGACCGCGACGTCGAGCACATACGCAAACAGCCTGGTGACGAATCCGGCAGTGCGGCCGTTGAGAACGTGGAGGTCCGCCTTGCTCACGACTTCGGCGCTGGCTTCGGCGGAAGCTTCTCATGGTCGCGTCCGAGGAGGCGGCGGAAGATGCCCTCGGTGAGGCCGTCCGCGGCGGCGCCCGTCTGGCGGATCTCCTGCACGGCTGCCCCCGTGACGCCGAGGGTCTGCTCCCTGACGAGCTCGCCGAGCTCCTCGGACTCGCTGAGGATTCCCACGATGCCGTCGACGGATTGCTCGAACACACGCGCGGCGAGTACGCGCCCGCGCCCGTACTCAGCCGTCCCGACCGCAGCGAGGCGCTCACGTTCGTCCGCCCACGCCGCGGCGAAGGGTCCGACGGCTGCGTCGACGATCTGGGACAAGCCCGTGATCTGCGCGAGGTGACGTCCGGTGTCGAGCGCTGCACCTGTGGCTCTGACGAATGGGTAGGTCATCCGCGCGGTCGAGTCCGAGACCCGCCTGACGAACTCGGGGAACTCTGATGCCCAGCCGAGCAGGGCCATCAGGCGGGGATCGGCATTGATCGGACCGATCAACACGGCCTCCGGCTCGACATCGGCAGCATCGAAATCCGACGCGACCTTCATGAGGCGATCGACGCCCTCGCCGATCGCTCCGGCTACGAGACGCACGATGGTTTGGTGGAGATTCACCTGCGGCGGTGCGTCCTGGGGGCTTGATTCGGTATCGCTCACAGTGTGACCATACCGGGGTTGATCGCGGCCTGAATCGGGTGGATGAGATGGGTTTCGGGCCCATATACTGCCCGGGCGTAGCCAGTCCGGTTCTGTACACTTGCGGGCGCCCAGCCCCCATCGTCCAGCGGCCTAGGACTCCGCCCTTTCAAGGCGGCAACGGGGATTCGAATTCCCCTGGGGGCGCAACGCGGGGGCGTGGTGAAGCCTGGAGTTCACGCCGGCCTGTCAAGCCGGAGGTCGCGGGTTCAAATCCCGTCGCTCCCGCCAACCTTTGACCGCTCGGACCTCCGTCCGAGCGTTCTGGTCAGGTAGCTCAGCTGGTAGAGCACCGGTCTGAAAAACCGGGGGTCGGCAGTTCGATCCTGCCCCTGACCACCATCCGGGAACCCTTGCATCGCAGGGGTTTTCGTACTTCTGACGTACCCCTGCCTCGATCTGTGAACTCGATCGTGGCTATGGGCGATGTCGGCGCAGCTGTTGTGCCCGGAGCACGGCGAGCAGACCGACCACTGTTGTGACCACGAGAAGCACACCTGCCCATGCCACTCCCGCGGTAAAGAAGCCATCCGACCCGATGTTGTCGATGAGGTCACCGTCGAACAGTCCGGCCAGGATGCTGATCAGACAGAACACGGCGAGGGTGACGGCTGAGATCCAGGCAACGCGAGCCCGGGTGCTGCGGACGGCCAACCAGGCGAGGACGAGCTGCGCCAGCCCGATGGGCAGCGGCACCGTGTACTGGGTGTCGAAGCCCCACGCCTCGTTGAACGAGTTCGCACCCGCACCGAGGGCGATGAACCCCCCGATCACATCGCAGACCAACAAGACGAGCGCGGCGAGAAGGAGGGCGCGGCCCGAGTCCACCGACGGCGCCGACCGAAGGCGTTGGATGAGCGACGGTTGGTCCCGACCCGACTCTCTCAGCATGGGGAGAGTCTCGCGCAAACATCCGGTGGCTTCCACCGTTGAAACGGCATCAACTCTTGAGGCGTACGAGCCCACGTTCGAAGGCATCGACGAACGCGTCGGTTTCGTCCTTGGTCATCACCGTTGACAATGCAAGAGAGCAGGTGTTGATCATGATGAAGCCCTCGTCGAAGAGGTGGTCGAGGAGCACCTTGAGCTCTCCGGACTTCTCTTTGGTCATGAACGCCTCGCGGTGATCGCGGGGCGGTTCCTTCGACAGGTGCACCCGGAACATCGAGCCAGCTCCGACCACACAGGCATTGGCACCCGACCGTTCGATCGCCTCCCGCATCGATACGACCAGCTCGCCCGCAAGGTCGTTGAGTTTGGCGACCGCCGCAGCGTCGAACAGGCGCATCGTCGTCAAACCGGCCGTCATCGTGATGGGGTTGGCAGAGAACGTTCCCGAGTGCGGCATACGTACGTCGGCGACGAGGGGGTTCATCACCTGCATGACGTCACGGGCCCCTGTGATCGCCCCGACGGGGAAGCCTCCTCCGATCATCTTCCCGAGCGCCGTCAGATCGGGCTTCACGCCGTACCGCTGCTGGAAGCCGCCAACCTCGGTGCGGAAGGTGATCACCTCGTCGAACACGAGCAGCGAGCCGTCGGCTTCGGTCCACTGTCTCAGCCGCTGCACGAACTCGGTCGACGCGGGCACGAGACCGATCCGGTGCGGCATCGGGTCGAGCAACACCGCCGCGATCTCTCCACGATGCTGGTCCAGGATCTCGATGGCCGTATCCGGGTCGTTGAACGGGATCACGACCACGTCTGCCAGCACCCCGGCAGGAGTTCCGTATGCGACCGGGGTGCTCTCGGGGTGTCGTTCGTCGCCCCAGTTGTCCGGTCGAGACGTCTGGCTGACCTCTGCGAAGTCGTAGAGCCCGTGGTAGGCGCCCTCCACCTTTGCGATCTTCGGTCTCCCCGTGAATGCACGGGCTGCCTTCACCGCACCCATCACCGCCTCGGTTCCCGAGTTCACGAACCGGATCTGTTCGAACGACTCGCTGCGCGAGAGCACGTGTTCGGCGTGCTCGATCTCGATCTCCGTCGCTACGGCGAACGCTGCACCCTTGCGGAGCTGGGCCTCGACGGCTTCGACGACGGGCGGGTACGCGTGCCCGTGGATGAGCGATGTCATGTTGTTCGAGAAGTCGATGCGCTCGACGCCCTCGACATCGGTGATCCGAGACCCGGACGCGTGGTCCGCGTAGAGCGGGAACGGACTCCGAAGCACGGTGTTCCGGCTCACGCCACCGGGCAGTGATTCGAGCGCGCGCTGGTAGAGGTCACGGCTTCTGGACGGTGTATCGGTCATGGTCCAATCCCATTGATCAGGTGCGTTCCCGTGCGCTCGGCCACGTACGCGTGGTCGACGCCCGGAGCCAACTCGACTGTTTTGAAGCCTTCATCTGACACATCGATCACCGCGAGGTCCGTGTAAATGCGATCGACGACCCCGGGTGCCGTCAAGGGGTAGGTGCACTCGGTGACGAGCTTCGGCTCGCCGTCCCGGGTCGTGTGTTGGGTGATGACGACGATGCGCTTCACGCCCGCCACGAGGTCCATCGCCCCGCCGACCGCGGGGATCGCGTCCGGTGCGCCAGTCGACCAGTTCGCGAGGTCTCCCTTCTCGGACACCTGAAGTGCTCCGAGCACGCACAGGTCGAGGTGGCCGCCGCGGATCATCGCGAAGCTGTCCGCATGGTGGAAGTACGCGGCACCTCTCATCGCGGCGACGCGCTTCTTCCCGGCATTGATGAGCTCGGGTTCACCCTCGGCTCCTTCGGGGAGCGACTCCATGCCGAGAAGGCCGTTCTCGGTGTGGTAGATCAGCTGGCGCCCTTCGGGGACATGGCTCGCCACGAGCTCGGGGATGCCGATGCCGAGGTTGACGTACGAGCCGTCGGGAATGTCGCGGGCAGCTCGCTCCGCCATCTCATCTCTGGTCCATCCGATGGCCGTCATGGGTAGGACACTCCGCGTCGTACGAGGTCCGACTCCTGTTGGGGATTCGCCACCTCGACCACCCGGTCCACGAAGATCCCGGGTGTGACGACACATTCCGGGTCGATGCCGCCGGCTGTCACCACCTCGTCCGCCTGCACGATCGTGACCTCGCCTGCCATCGCCATGAGCGGGCTGAAGTTCCTCGCCGTCTTGTTGAAGAGCAGGTTGCCGTAGGGGTCTGCCGTCCTGCACTTGATGAGGGTGAAGTCCGCGACGAGCCCTCGTTCGAAGACGTACTCGCGACCGTCGAAGTCCCTGTGTTCCTTGCCCTCGGCCAATGGCGTACCCACGGACGTCGGTGTGTAGAAGCCGGGAATGCCGGCGCCGCCCGCCCGGATGCGCTCGGCAAGCGTGCCCTGGGGAACGAGGTCCAATTCGACCTTGCCAGCCCCGTACAACTCGGGAAACACGGTGGAGTTCGCCGTGCGGGGGTACGAGCAGATCATCCTGCTCACCCGCTCGGCCTTGATGAGGGCCGCAAGCCCCACCTCTCCGCTTCCCGTGTTGTTGTTCACCACGGTGAGGTTGCGCGCTCCCTGGTCGATCAACGCGTGGATGAGCTCGATCGGACTTCCGGCCTCGCCGAAGCCACCGATCATGACGGTTGCGCCGTCAGGGATGTCCGCGACGGCCTCAGCCGGAGACGCAACCCGCTTGTCGATCACGCTGGTCAGCCTTCGATTGTCAGGTGGCGGCGCCGATGGCGACTGGTGTCTCCGCGGACGCCTTCTTCACCCTTGTGTAGTCGAACAGACCAGCCTCGTCGAACAGCACCCGGTCGGCATAGTCGTCGAACCACAGCGCCTCGGGGTTGCGACCGACGATGCAGACCTTGCCGCGATCCTTTGCGTCGGCTGCGTTGCGGAGGATCTTGAAGATCACGACACCGTTCTCGCTGCCGGGAAGGCCCGGGATCGGCTCGTTCGTGACCGCGTTCACCTCGGTCTTGCCCTTGTAGTGGGTGATCGAAAGGCGAGCGTGGTTCTCGACGCCCGAGAGGCCCTTCTGCGACTCGTTCAGGATGTTCCACGCCGTCTCGATCGGGACGTTGAACGCCCGATACGCCACGATGTCGCGCCCGCAGAAGTAGTAATGGTTCTCGACACCGACCCTCTTGAGGGCTCGCTGCTGGATCCGAAGCGCGTCCGGGTCGTCGTTGATCCCCCTGATGATCGGGGCCTGGTTCTCGACGCTGATCCAACCGCGCTTGACGATCTCGTCCATCGCGTGCTTGGTGTCCGGGTGCCAGGTGAACGTTCCGTTCTCGTTCTCCTGGTACGAGCCGTCTTCGTTCTTCAGCAGGTACTCGTCCGGGTGGTTGAAGTGGACCATCAGCCTGAAGCCAACGTCCGGGTAGGTCTCGTGGAAACGGTCGAGCATCCCGAGGAACGCCTCGTCGAAGCGCTTCGGGTGGAACGCCATCTCCTTGGTGCCAAGGCGGATCGACTCGATGCCCGCCTCGGCGAGGGCGGCGAACCATGCGGCAATCTTGGAGTTCGGCAGCACCATCGGGTCGCCGCCCGACAGGAGGATCTCGCGGAGCTTCTCACGGCCCGAATCGGGGTGGCGTCCCCCGTTCGCCGCCACGATGGCGTTGTGGGCGAGGATGTAATCGGTGACATCCTTGATCTGTGCGAGGCCCTTCTTGGCGACCGTGCCGTCCTGGCGCTCGATCTCCTTGCGGGCGATCAGCTCCTCGCGATAGCAGAACCGGCAGTGGGCGGAGCAGGTCGAGATGACGTACATGAGGCCCATCTCGTACTTGTGGAGCAATCCTTCGACCGGGCTGTAGTCCATCTGGAACCCGGGGTCCTCGGATCCTGCGAGGTCCATGGTCTCGTCAGGGCTCGCCTTGATGAGCCGCTGGAGGTGGGGGCTCTTCTGCGCCATCGTGAAGTAGTGGCGCGTCATCTTGACGGGCATGCGCTCTTCGACGTCGCGCTCGGTGCCCTTCAGGTCACGGAGGATCGACAGCTCCGTCTCGCTGTAGAAGCCCCGCATCTCAACAGGGGCACGACCTTCCAGGAATGGTGCGAGGCCGTTGATGATCTCGCGGTCGTACTTCGGGTTCTCGACGGTGTCGAGGAACGCCTGCTCGCGCTCGGTCGGTACGTACTTGTCCTGTGTCGTCATGCGGTCCTCGATTCGCCGTTCGCCGATGTAGCGAAACGTAGATCCTGATCACTAAAATGTAACACAATGGACATCATGTCACCTACACAATCGCTTACCGACCTGGTGGCATCGGCCCAGGACTCCCTCACGCCCTCAGAGCACAAACTCGCTGGGCTGGTCGTCGAGGATCCCACGCTTGTCGCCTTCGGAACCGTCGCAGATGTCGCCCGCAAGGCACACGTCAGCAGGCCGACGGTGGTGCGGTTCGCCAGAAGCCTCGGCTTCGACGGATACTCCGCGATGCAAGAGCGCGTGCAGGCGGATCTCGCACATGCACTCGCACGGCCGAGTGAGCGGATCCGCACCGAACGAGGCGAGCTGGCCCATGCGGACCTCACCGCAGCCCTGGGTCGGGTTGTCGCAGAGTTGACAGGCGACCGGCTTCGCAACCTCGTGAAGCGCATCGTCATTGCGAGGAGGATCCTCGTGTTGTCAGGGGAGACGAGCAGAGCCGGAGCGCACGCGCTCACGAGTGGGTTGAACATGCTCGGCCGACCGGCAACGCTCGTGGAGGACCATGCAACGGGGCGCACGATCGGCAATGCCTCGCCTGAGGACGTCGCCGTCGTCTTCGATTTCTACCGCTACCGGAGCGTCGTCTACCGCGCGGCGCAGCACCTCAAGGAAGAGGGTGTCGGCATCGTCGTGGTCACCGACGGGCCGCTCTCACCGTTGGCACCACTTGCCGACGAGTGGTTCGATGTGACGGTCCCCGCGATCGGGCCCTTCGACAGCTCGGTGCCCGCGGTTGCGGTCGCCGAGATCATGGTCGGCGAGGTTGCCCGCCAGATGGGGGCGTCCGCGGTCGATGGCATCGATCGGACCGAGGCGGCGTGGCACGCCGCAGGCACGTTCCTCGACTAGCGGCGGGGAGCGCCGGTCGGCGTGGCTTTGCGGACCATGATCGGTCGGCCCCCGACCTTCTGGCCCTGAAGCTCGGTGATCGCACGGGCGGCTGCGTCGTCTGGCATGGTCACGAATCCGACGCCCTTCGAGCGCCCGCGACGGTCGAGGCGGATCTCCGCTGACGACACCTTGCCGAACTTCGAGAAGAGGCTCCTGAGCTCGGCATCCGTCGTCTTCCATGGAAGGTTGGCGACATAGATGCTCGGCGTCGAGCCGTTCACCTGCTTCGTGCGTTCCCTGCGCGGGCGTGAATGGTCTGCCTCGACGGGCTTCGGCTGTTCCCGCTTCGGGGCGGATGGCTTCAGGTGCCGCGGCCGCTCGATGTCCATCATCAGATCGAGCCTTTGCTGCATGCGACGTACTGCCCGCTTCTCGCTGTGCATCACCAGGCTCACGACGGTGCCGGATGCGCCGGCACGCGCGGTGCGGCCCGAGCGGTGGACGTAGTCCTTGTCGTCGTTCGGTGGATCGAAGTGGACCACAGTCGAGACGTCGTCGACGTGGATTCCACGTGCAGCGACATCGGTTGCGATCAGCGCGTCCACCTCACCGTTCGTGAAGGAGCGAAGCGCTCGGTCGCGCTGGTTCTGGGTGCGGCCACCGTGGATCGCTACCGCACGAATGCCCTCCCCCTCGATCTGGCGGGCAAGGCGATCAGCACCGTGCCTCGTTCGGGTGAAGACGATCGCGGTACCGAGGGATCGCACGGCCTGTGCGGCGTGCCGGACCTTGTCGGCCTTGTCGACCTCCCAGAAGTAGTGGTCGACGGTCGTGAGGTCCGGATCGGCGATCCCTGACTCGTGACGCACAGGGTCGGTCTGGTAGTCCCGGACGAGCACACCGACGTCACCATCGAGGGTCGCCGAGAACAGGAGCGTCTGCCTCCCGTCTCGGGTGGCGTCGAGGATGCGACGCACAGCTGGGAGGAAGCCCATGTCCGCCATGCGGTCTGCCTCGTCGACGGCGACGATGGTGACGTTGGCGAGGGAGACGGCTCCCTGTTCCATCAGGTCCTCGAGGCGACCGGGCGTCGCGACGAGGACATCGACACCGCGGTTGAGCCAGTCACGCTGTGCCTGATAGCGCACGCCTCCGTACACGGCGAACACCTGGCGCTTCGTTGCCTTGCCGTATGGGGCGAGGTCGCGACGGATCTGTGCGGCGAGTTCACGAGTTGGGGAAAGGATGAGCGCGGTCGGTCGACGCGACGATGCGACGCCGCACGTGGCAAGGATGGGAAGCCCGAAGGCAAGGGTCTTTCCGGATCCGGTCGGTGCTCGTCCCGCGACGTCGCGTCCCTCGAGAATGTCGGGAATCGTTGCCGACTGGATCGGGAACGGGGTGTCGATCTTGTTGCGGGCGAGGGTGTCCGTCAAGGTCGACGGCAGCCCGAGTTGGCTGAAGGTGCGCATGTGAAGAGTCCTGGTTCGTTTGTGTGCCATTGCTCCACGCCCGCGCCCCTTGGCGTCATGGGTCATGAAGTCTCGGCCGAACGAGGCGGATCAACCGTCATTGTGGGAACCGTGGATCACCGGGGAAGCGACGAAGCGCTGGCCTCCACCCGATGCGGCCCCGGAACCCTACTGCGTGCGTCGCCCTTCGCGCCCTCTTCCGACGGGATACGATGCGCAGATGGTTGACGACAGCACACGATCCAGGAAGTCGAGTGAGGATCTTCTTCGCGAGGCGAAGGAAGGATTCGGCTCATACGATCCCGCCCACCGACCCAACCGGGAGGAAGTCGGTGGTATGCAACCGCGCGGATCGGTCGAGCTGCCATACGAACCCCCGTCGAACCGGATTGAACGCGCCAGACATGCACCGCCGCCTGTGCCGCCACGGCGCTCGTCCATACCAGCACCTCCCGCCCACCCAGGTGACAAACCCCGCAATGGCAGCGCACGCCTCGCGTACTTCCTCCTGGGCCTCGGTGCCTTCTTCTGGATCACCACGGCCATCACGCTGCTCCAGGGCGACGAAGAACCCTTCGATCTGATCCTTGGGACGATCACCATCACGAGCCTCCCGCTGTTCTTCGGCATCCGACTCCTGCTGCAGAGGCGACGCGGATGACCACCCACGCGACCCTGTGCCGAATCTGATGTCCGGAATCGGACAGGCGTCGTCCCGGTTGCACCCACGATGACGAACTGGGAACCGACGCATTGGTGGGAGGACGAGGTCGAAGACGGCGAGCGTTTCGATCACCCCGTTCCCAAGAGGAAGGTTCGCCGCGGACTCCGCACCCTTGCTGCCCTCGTCCTTGCTGCAATGCTCTTCGCCGCAGGCACGCCGCTGAGCTGGGTCGGCGTGCTCACCGCGATCCTGATGCTGATGATCTGGATCGACTGGGGCACGCGGGGTCACGACGACGACGTGATCTGAGCCGTCAGATCGACTTGGCCAACGACATCGTCCGTCGGTCGAGCGTGAACCCGACACTCTCATAGAGGGCGTACGCACCGGTCGTGCTCTCCGAGTCGACGTCGAGCAGCGCCCTCTCCATACCCATCTCCTTGAAATCCGCCATTGCACGGTTGAGCAGGGCCCTGGCGAGCCCCCTCCCGCGATGCGACCGCACGACGCCGATCGACCCGATCCAGGCATGGGGCCACCCGCGATCCTCGAAGTCGTGCGGGTAGCTCATGGACATCACGTGCGCGACCGGTCGTTCGCCGTCGTACACGACGTGCGAGGCGTCTGGCAGATAGAACTCGTTGATGAAGGTCGCCCACCGCTCGGGAGAGTGCGATTGACTTCCCCAATGATCCTTGAAGGATTCGTTGTGCACGAGGCGATCGTCGCCGGGGTTGCCTTCCCGCGTTCGGACCATCCTCAGGCCGTCAGGGATGACTGTGGAACCGATTGGTTCCGAGAGGTCGCGGATGAGCTCGTCGAAGTATCGCTCGATCCGGTAGCCGCGCCCTTCGAGGAATGCGAGTTCCTCGTGCTGGTGCTCCCACACGTCATGGGACAGCTTCTTGGGGAGATCGCCCCCCTTTGCGAGGAGCCGCTCCGTGGTGCGCCTCTCCCACCAGTCCAGAGCGAACTCCTTCACGCCTGGGGTTCGATGGCCGGGATGGATGTGAAGGTCTGCCCAACCCCGCCACTCGGTATCCGCCGTGTCTGGCACGTGACTCCAAATGGATACGAGGACGGTGCCATCCGGCGCGATGCCGAGGACGCTGTCGAGTTCGGCATCGAAGCCCGGGATCTCGAATCGCTCGCGAATCTCGGACTCGACCTCCCTGTAGGTACGATCAACTTCGAAGCACGCGTCCTGCAGGACGACAATGGCCGGGACGTCGTCAGGTGTCGCCGGCCTCCACTCGACGCCGGAAATCACGACCGCAGCCTCACGACGAGGGGTGCGGAAAGGACTGCGAGGAACACCACGACGAACGAGACGGACAGTGACACCGTGTAGGAAACACCGAGTGCCCGCGCGATCTCAGCGACGATGATCGCAGTGACGAATGCGATCATCACGGACGCCAGCACCCACCCGACGATGAGCACTGCAAGCTTCCACCCGGGCAAGGAGTTCTCCACTGGGTGGACGATAGAAAGCTGCCACACCCATCACCCGACGACGGTGTGCACGCGAGTGCGGTACTCCGCCCCTTGGCGGAGTACCGCACTCCACGCTCCCTGAAAGGAGGCAGGGTCCTATGGGGTGAGCTCGACCACGACCGTCCCTCCGCTACGGGCCGAGAAGCCCACCTGGAAGTGGAGCGGGCTGCCGTTGTAGTCGTACCGCAGGCTGTTGAGCACAGGATCCTGCGG
>QJWC01000091.1 GCA_003235475.1 Acidimicrobiia bacterium
GCTCAGAGCGATACTCGTTGAACTCGTAGAGGCCCAGCTGGGACCCGATCAGTACCGCGCCAGCCGCGCCGTCGAGCCCGACGTCGTGGAGGAGCGTCGCGACCGTGCCGTACTTCGAAATCGAACGCGCGGTGGAACCCGCGGCGCGGCGGATGGTCTCGAGATCGACCTCGGAGCCGAGGCCGACGAGCAGGGCCTCGTTGGTCACGCCGCCCGGCGTTGCGACGAAGAGGTTCTGGCCCTTCTTTCCAGAGAAGTCCTTCACGTCCAAGAACGCGGAGAGCGAGTCGAGGTCGGGAACGAGATCCGACTCAGTCGCGAGCACGCGGTCTGCGAGGACGGGCACGACCAGCAGGTCGGCCCCATCAGCCGTTCCGAATCCGATGTCGATCATGGTCGCTCCTTGTTGTCAGCGATCGAGCGCTTGCCGAACGACATCGGCCACGGCACTCGGTGTGAATCCGAACTTCTCGGCGAGCACTTCCGCTGGCGCGGACGCTCCGAACCGATCGATGCCGATCGGGTGGCCAGGCGCGACCGTGTAGCCGCGCCAAAGGCCGGTCGAACCCGCTTCGAGCGAGAACACCGGCAGGTCGGCGCCGAGCACCGATTGCTGATACGCGCCCGGTTGATCCGAGAAGACCTCGAGCGAGGGCATCGAAACGACACGCACCGAGATCCCGTCGCCTGAGAGCTCGGCCGCTGCACCTTCCGCTGTGGCGACCTCGGACCCTGTCGCCACGATCACGCAGTCGTCCCCGTCCAGGCGGACGTACCCACCCCTCCGCACCTCTTCGGCATCCGGCTGCGACGACGGGATCGGCAACCCCTGGCGGGTGAGCACGATCGCCGTCGGGCCGTCTGCGGCGTTGACCGCGGCTTCCCATGCCCATGCCGTCTCGGTTGGGTCGGCAGGACGGATGACGGTGAGGTTCGGAATCAGCCGGAGCGACGACACGTGCTCGATCGACTGGTGGGTAGGTCCGTCCTCGCCAAGGAAGATCGAGTCGTGCGTGAACACGAAGATCGAAGGAAGCTCCATCAACGCCGCGAGCCGAACCGAGCCGCGCATGTAGTCGGAGAATGTGAGGAACGTCGCGCCAAATCCGCGGAGGCCGCCGTGCTGCGTGATGCCGTTGACGATCGCGCCCATCGCGTGCTCACGGACCCCGAAGTCGAGGTTCCTGCCGGTCCGGTCGAGTGCGCTGAAATCGGTGGAAGCCTTGATCTTGGTGTTGTTCGAGCCTGCGAGGTCTGCGGATCCGCCGATCAGGTCGGCCCGGACATCTGCAAGTTGCTGGATCACGGCTTCCGATTGCTTCCGGGTCGCCACCGACGTCCCGGGTTCGAAACGTGGCGGTTTGAGTGCCACAAGAGTCGGGTTCCACGCCGCCTCGAACGCGTCGAGCTGCTCCGTGCCTTCGAGGGAGGCGATGCGGGATTCCCACGCAACGCGGGCGGCATTGCCTCGCTCCATTGCCTTTGCGAAGAAGCCGTACACATCGTCTGGCGCCGTGAACGGTTCGAGATCCCAACCCATCGCGGCCTTTGCTCCAGCGATCTCCTCGTCCCCGAGCGGAGACCCATGCGCGGCGGAGGTGTCCACTTTGGTGGGAGCGCCGAATCCGATATGCGTCTTGCAAGAAATGAGGGTCGGGCAGTCGTCGGCCGCTCGGGCCGCGTGCACCGCGTGTTCGATTGCATCGCGGTCGTGCCCGTCAACCGTGATCGTGTGCCACCCGTAAGCATCGAATCGGCCAGGGACGTCCTCGGTGAACGCGAGGTCGGTGCTGCCGTCGATCGTGATCGAGTTGTCGTCGTAGAACACGATCAACTTTCCGAGGCCGAGGTGGCCCGCCAGGGAAGCAGCCTCCGATGCGACGCCCTCCATGAGGTCACCATCCCCGCAGAAGACGTACGTGAAGTGGTCGACGAGCTCCTCGCCGTGGACGGCGCGCTGATGGGCTTCCGCGATCGCCATCCCAACGGCGGTCCCGAAACCCTGGCCGAGCGGCCCCGTCGTCGTTTCGATCCCGATCGACTGGTTGGCTTCGGGATGGCCTGCGGTTTCGTACCCCCACTGTCTGAAGTGCTCGATGTCGTCCATCGAGATGCCGAACCCGCTGAGGTGCAGAAGGCTGTACAGCAGCATCGACCCGTGGCCGTTGGAGAGGATGAACCGGTCCCTGTCCCTCCAGGTCGGCGATCCTGGGTCGACGTTGAGGAACTTGCCCCAAAGGACCACGGCGATGTCGGCCATGCCCATCGGCATACCTGGATGGCCCGAATTCGCCTTCTGCACCGCGTCCATCGAGAGAGCCCTGATGGTGTCTGCGGCGCGTTGTTCAACGGATCGCGTCAATCGAACCTCCGCCGAGGAGCGTAGGCGTCCTCCGGAACCGAGGTCTCCCGACCTCTCCTGTGCTCTGGCGGGGATGAGCCGGCGAGCCGCTGGATCAGGTCGCTGGTGTGTCGCTCACGCCGAGAGCTCGACGGGTTCGAAGTCGTCGAGGACCACGAGATCTGTCCCGGTGCCCTCGAACGCCATCGAGGCGAGGCGGTAGAAGAACTTCTTGCCGCCTTCGCCAAGGAACCAGTCGTGGATGGGGATGACGATCTTCGGATGCACGAGGCGCACCCGATCGCACGCACCAGTCAAGGAACCCCACGGAGCGGCGAACGGCATTGCGAGGATCGGCATCGTCTCGTTGAAGCTGTGGCTGTCACCGGGGTGGCTGAGCACGCCGTCGACGTGGAAACCGGTGTTCTCCGGCCCCGGCCCCATCGGGATTCGCTCATGCGGAGACGTGAACCGCGCGGTGCCGGAGGTCACAGCAGGAATGTCATGACCCGCGAGGATCTGTGCAAGCGAGTGGGTCGTCTCTATCTCGGCGTCGTTCGAGCGTTCAAGCGCCGCGGCGATGAACTCCGGATGCGCGTGATCGCCGTGCTCATGGGTGATCAGTATGCGGTCCACTCCTTCGACCATCGACACGTCGAAGCGTTCGTCCTGCCAGGTGAAGCTTCCCGGATCGAGGAGCACCTTTCGAGTCCCGGTTTCCACGAGGAGGCACGCATGGACGAGTTTGGTGATCGTGACATCCATGGGCTCACGCTACAGCACGCGGAACGAGCGAGGGGCGGCCTCTCGGCCGCCCCTCGCCCTCGATTGTGACTCCCCTGTCGTCCCCTCCAGGGGCTTCACCTTGTCCATGTCCGGATGGCGCCGCGATCGGACACAGGTTTCAATCGCCGAAGTCAGAAGGGTCAGTCGACGACGGTGTACGACCGGTCGGTGGTGTTGAGTCGCTCAGCACCACCGCCGGTCACCGCCACGATGTCCTCGAGGCGCATGCCCCACTCCCCCGGCAGGTAGATGCCAGGTTCGATGGAGAACGCCATCCCGGGTTCGAGGACCGTCTCGTTGCCCTCGACGATGTATGGATGCTCGTGGGTGTCCATGCCGATTCCGTGTCCCGTGCGGTGGATGAAGTACTCGCCGTATCCGGCATCGGCGATCACGCCCCTTGCGGCTTGGTCAACGGACTCGGCGGTGACACCGGGGCGAACGTGTTCGACCGCCGCCTGCTGCGCTTCCCGGAGGACCTCGAACGCGTCGTCAAAGCCCGAGGGCGGCTCGCCGACGACGAACATCCGTGTCGTGTCCGACGCGTAACCGTCCTGATGGCCGCCGATGTCGCACACGACGGCGTCCCCGCGCTGGATCACCCGACTGCTTGCCTCGTGGTGGGGCGAGGCACCGTTCGGGCCAGACCCGACGATCGCGAACTTTGCTGACTCGTGGCCGCCCCGGATGAGTCGATCCCGGATCTCGTTCGACACATCCCTCTCGGACCGACCCGACCACTGCTGCGATCGCAACGCCATCTGCACACCGTCCGCGACGGCCGCCGCCGTGCGAAGCGCTGAAATCTCCGCATCCGATTTGATCACTCGCAGCCCGGACATCATGGCCCCTGCTCCGATCCATGTCCGGTGTTCGTCGCGCTGCTGGAGGCCGAGGAGGAACGTGGACCACGTCTCCTCACCGATCGCGACGACGTCCGCGCCACCGAGAAGTCGGTCGACTACGGCAACCGGATCCTCGGTCTCCCCCCAGGGCCGCAGCCCGAAGATCCCGTGCGACGTGTCGACTCGAGGTGCCTCCAGCTCAGGGACGACGAGAACGGCATCACCATCGACTGGTAACACGAGCATCGTGAGCCGCTCAGACATCATCGCTGCGTACCCGGTGAGATAGGGAAGGTCGGACCCCAATGACAGGCAGAGCGCGTCGACACCGGACGCCGCAATCGCCGCGCGCGCCTTGTCGATGCGAGCCGCGAACTCGGTCACGCCGTCGCCTCGAGCGCCTCTTTTGCGTGGTACGAGCTCCGGACGAGGGGTCCCGACTCCACGTGCGCCAATCCGAGGGATTCCCCGATCGCTTTGTACTCGTCGAACACCGAAGGCTCGACATACCGATCAACGCGGCGATGGCGGACGGTCGGACGCAGGTACTGACCGATGGTCACGACGTCCACACCGACAGCGTTGAGGTCGGCGAGCGCTCCTGCGATCTCCTCGTCGGTTTCGCCCATCCCGACGATCAACCCGGATTTGACCGTCACGGTCGGGTGCAGCCACTTCGCCCTGGCCAACAGCGTCAACGACCTGGCGTAGTTCGCTGCAGTGCGGATCTCCCGCTGGAGGCGGAGGACCGTCTCCGTGTTGTGGTTCAGCACGCTCGGTTTGGCGTTCATCACGATCTCGAGTGCGTCCCTATCCCCCTTGAAGTCCGGAATCAAGACCTCGACGGCGCAGTCGGACAGGCGCTCCCTGATCTCATCGATCGTCATCGCGAAGATCGTCGCTCCCCCATCCGGAAGGTCATCCCTGTTGACCGACGTCAACACGGCGTGGCGAAGGCCCATCGCCTCGATCGCCGTGGCTGCCCGCACCGGCTCATCCATGTCGACCTCGCCCGGCCGACCCGTGTTCACGTCGCAGAACGAGCACGCCCTCGTACACGTGTCACCGAGCAGCATCAGCGTCGACGTCCCCGAAGACCAGCACTCGTAGATGTTCGGGCACCCGGCCTCCTCACACACCGTGTTGAGGGCGAGCTTCGAGTTGATCCGCTTGAGCTCCCGGAACCGTTCGTCGGTGAGGTCGACCCTCACCTTCATCCACGAGGGTTTCGGCGGTTCACCCTCGAGGGCTCCGCGAAGGGTGAGCGGGACCTCGGCGGGGATGACCGGGCTGAATACGCCTGCGTCGACCATCCGGTCCACCTCGTATCGGTCCGTTCCAGTACCGCGTGCAAACGCCCCGAGCTGAACCTCCTGCGACGACGTGTCCGAAAGCGCTCCCACGTACCGCACGACCACGTCGACGACTTCCTGGATCGCGACCCTTCGACCGAGGATGCCTGTCATCGATGCGACGGGCCGGTCGGGGATCCCACACGGAACGATGTGCCCGAAGTAGGACATGTCTGGCGCGACGTTCAGCGCGAACCCGTGTTTGGAAACGCCACGAGATACACGCACGCCGATCGCGGCGATCTTGCCGGCCGAGGTCCACACGCCGGTCAGGCCTTTCTCCGTCCATCCCTCGATGCCGAAGTCTGCGAGCACGGCGATGAGCATCTGCTCGATGCGTCGCACGTGCCCGACCGCGTCGAAGCCGCTCGAGAGGCGCGGCACGTCGACGATCGGGTACCCGACCAGCTGGCCGGGGCCGTGATATGTGATGTCACCGCCGCGGTCGATGTGGTGCAGCGTCGCACCCACCGCGTCCACCATCGCCGCGGAAATCGTCAGGTTCGATCCGTCACCGTTGCGACCCACCGTGTAGACGTGCGGATGCTCGAGGAGCAGCGCGTAGTCGTCCGCCGTCCGCCCGAGGGCCTTCCCCTCCCAGATCGCCTGTTGCAGATCGGACGCCTCGTCGTAGCTGACGCGACCGAGCCAACGGACGCGGAGCGTCGGGTCGGTCGCCGAGGTCACGACAGTTCCTGTTCCCAATCCCAGGTCTGGAGGTTCTCCTTGATGCGGTTCAGGAACAGGACAGCGGTCGATCCATCGAACACCCGGTGATCCCAGCTCAGACCGAGGTAGCCGACATGGTGGATGGCAACGGCGTCGGTGCCGTCGACGGCTTCCACGACGACCGGCTTCTTGACGATCGTCTCGGTGGAGAGGATTGCCGCGTTCGGCACAGGGATGATGGGCGCGGACATGAACGACCCGTACGGGCCGGGGTTCGTGATCGAGAACGTGAACCCCGCGAGGTCGTCCGGTCCCGCCTTGCCGCTTCGAGCGGCATCGGCCAACGAGCGGATCTGCCTCGCAAGCCCCTTCAGGGTCAGCGAATCGGCGCCCCGGACGTTGGCGACCACCAGGCCGCCCTGGTTGAGGTCCACCGCGATACCCAGGTTCACCGACCTCGGGTATGTCCAGGTCCCCGCTTCGAGATCGAACTGCGAGTTGACATCCGGGTACTCGGACAGCGCATCGAGCGTCGCCCTGGCGATGAACGGCAGGTAGGTGAGTGAGAATCCTTCGTCGGCCTTGAAGCGGTCTCGGTTCGCGGCCCTGACGCGCTCGACCCGCTCGAAGTCGACTTCGACAGACGTCCACACGTGGGCTGCAGTGTCCCTCGCAGCCCTCATGTTCTCGGCGATCCGTCGGCGGAGCCTCGGAATATCCCTCACATCGGCGTCTCCGGCGCGTGACGTGACCGGCGCTGCCGGAGGGGCGACTGGCTTCGGTGGCGCTGCGGGTACCGGCGTCGGCTCGGGAGCCGGCTCTGGCGTCGCAGCCGTGGTCGCGGCGCTCGATGCTGCGAAGGCCTCGATGTCCTTCCGCGTCACACGTCCGCCGTCCCCGGTACCGGGCACCATGGCGATGTCGATGCCGTATTCGGCTGCCAGCTTGCGCACTACGGGCGACAGGACGCTTCGCCGGGCCGTGTCGGGGGCACTCGGCGGGGCTTGCGGAGGAGCGGTTCCCGTTTCTGTCGCCTCGGCTGGGGACTCGGCAGGGGCATCAGCTGCGGCTGCTTCACCACTGTCGAGCACGGCGATCGCGGTACCGACGGCGACGGTCTCGCCAGCGGCGACGAGGATCTCGGTCAGGACGCCTGCGGACGGAGATGGCACCTCGGTGTCGACCTTGTCGGTCGAGATCTCGACGAGGATCTCATCCTCGGCCACGGTCTCACCCACTTGCTTGACCCACTCGAGGATGGTTCCCTCGGTGACCGTCTCGCCGAGCTGCGGCATCGTGATCGTCACGCCCATTGCGTCTCCTTCTTTCCGGCCGCGGCCGGGTTCGTCTTCACACTCAATGCAGGGGCCGTCCTGCCGCGGCGAGGAGCGTCTCACCAACGGCTTCGCTGATCGTCGGATGCGCGTAGATGAACGACGCGGCCTCCTTGGGGAGCGCCTCCCACCCGACCGCGTACATGAGCGCGTGGATCAGCTCACCGGCGCCGTGTCCCACAACGGTGGCACCGACGATTGGGCCGTCGACCTCGGACACGACCTTGACGGTTCCATCGACCGCACCCTGGATGATCGCCCTCCCGATGCCGCGCATGCCGTGTTCTGCGGTTTGCACCGTCAACCCGTTCGCGGTCGCGGCAGCCTCGGTCTTCCCGACCCATGCGATCTCTGGATGCGTGTACACGACCATCGGGATCGCGTTGTAGTCGACCGGCGCGCGTTCATCCGTCGCGATCGCCGTGACCGCGGCAACGCCTTCCGCGAAAGCGACGTGCGCGAGCTGTGGGGCGCCTGCCACGATGTCACCCACGGCGTACACGCCGGGCGCCGAGGTCGCCATGGTCATCGGATCGACCTCGATGAAGCCTCGATCAGTGGCAATGCCGACCGAGTCGAGACCGACATCGGAGGTGATCGGACGCCTACCCACTGCCATGAGAACGACATCGACGTTGACCGAGTCGTCCCCGAACGGGACCGTGACGCGGTCCTCGGCGAGGGTCGCGGGGCCGACGCCCGTGCCGACGTGCGTGTTCACCTTCCGCTTCCGGAACGCGCGCTGCAGGATCTTCGCCGCCTCCGGCTCCATGCCGGGTACGAGCTGGCTCTCCATCTCGAACAGGTGGACCTCGGTTCCCACCTCGGCGAGGAACGATGCGAACTCACAGCCGATGACGCCGCCGCCGATGATCGCAACCGAGCCGGGCTGCTCGGTCCAGTCGAGCGCCTCATCCGAGGACACGATGCGTGTGCCGTCGATGTCGTAGCCGGGGATCGACGCTGGCGCAGACCCCGTGGCGACGATGATGTTCTTCGTGTCGAGGGTGGTGGTCGAACCGTCCGAGGCCTCGACCTCCACCTTCCCGGGCCCTGCGATCCGGCCATACCCATCGATGATCTCGACGTTTCGTGCCTTGAGCGTCCCGATGAGGCCCTTGACGATCAGCTCGACGACCGACTGTTTCCGCTCGAGTGCCTTCGGCCATGAGAATTGCGGCTCCGGAACGACGACGCCGAATGTCTCCGCGTCGCTGACGGTGCTGAACACACCTGCAGATTCGATCCAGGACTTTGCGGGAATGCAACCCCTGAGGAGGCACGTCCCCCCGACCCGATCCTTCTCGACCATCGCCACCTTCAGCCCGAAGTTGTGGGCGTACAGCGCAGAGGCGTAGCCGCCTGGGCCGCCGCCGATGATGACGATGTCGTACATGTGGGAGCCAACTCCGGGTGGGGGTATCGTTGGCAAATGGTAGCCGTGGTCCCTTCCCTGCGACCCCGGCCCGACGCCGCCGTCAATACCGCGATCGAAGGGTGCGAACCGTGCAGACCAGGTATCTGATCCTCGCGTCCCTCGCCACCGGGCTCGTGATCCTTGCCGCGGTGGCCGTGTGGTTCGCGACGCTGTGACCGATCTCCGGATCGAAACGTCCGAAGGCGTGAGCCTCGAGGCGTCGCTCTCCGAAGCCGCCGGTGCGGCCGGGACGATCGTCCTTTGTCATCCACATCCACAACACGGCGGAACGATGCGCCACCCGCTTCTCGAGGCGATCGCGAGCCACGCATCAGCGTCAGGTCTCGATGCCCTCCGCTTCAACTTCCGCGGCATCGGGAGTTCGGGAGGAACGTGGGATCGCGGCGAGGGCGAGCGCGCCGACGTAGCCGCTGCTGTGGCATGGGCACAGACACATCGGCCCCCCGTCGCGGGTATTGCCGGTTGGTCATTCGGCGCGGCGATGGCCCTCGTATGGCAGGCCGAAACGGGATCCACCATCCCGTACGTGGGGATTGCACCTCCGACCGACAGCGTGCTCACGCCCAAGCTGCCAGCGCCCGAACAGCTTGCCCCCGCAGAGCGCCTGTTCATCGTTGGGAACCGCGACCAGTTCGTCGACGCGGACGAGCTCGAGGAGTACGCGAGAGGGATCGATGCCTCGATCATCCGGTACGAGACTGCGGACCACTTCTTCATCTTCCGCCACGATCGCCTCGCAGCCGATGTCGTGGCGTTCGTCTCGTCTGGCGCGGGGCCGCTCAGCCCGGCGTCGTGAACGAGACCGCGACGTACGCGAGGCCCGAACCGGCGGTGCGAATGTTGACGTCGCCTACGACACCCTCGCCGGAGAATTCGAGGTCCCATACGGCATCGGTGCCCACAGAGTTCGAGACCTCGTAGCCGCGGGCGGGAAGGTTGTCCTCGTAGAACTTCACGACAGCGTCGACGTTTGCCGGAAGCGTCATGACGAACTCGGTGAGAGATCGGTTCCGATCGATCATGGTCGCACCCACGACCGACTGCGCCGGAATCGGGAAGCTCCCTGGCACCGTTTCCGGCAGGGTTCCCTTGCCGAAGACCAGGCTCGCGTTCGGATCGACCGTCGTCGTCGTATCCCCTCCCGGCACTGAGGTGGTCGTCTCGCCGGATGGGGTAGATGAACCGCACGCCCCCAGAATTAGACCGCCCACGATCAAGGCGATCGCGACGACTCTGAGAACGGGAATCCTGACCGGTTTCGTGAACATGCGGCGGGAGTGTATGGGCGGACCCCGGGTACCGGCCTTGGTTCACGAACCGCCAGCTGGCCCCTGTCCGTCCGCCGGATCACCAAGGGCGCCGATCGCCCTGAGATACTCACCCTGGAGGTCGAGGACGGCGAAGATCTGCTCGGGTTCGTACGCGTACCCGGCCTCCAACGCCTTCTCCTGGGCGTAGGCGGCGGCCTCTGGCCCGCCGACGACCGCCGCGCCCGCGTCGCGCCAAACGTCCGGCTGTTGGAGGAAGTGCATCTCCCATTCGAGGATCCGACGCACATCGCCCTTCTTCAAGCCCCGCGTGTCGTCACCGAGACCGTCCCAGATGAACTCGATCGAGTCCTCGACGCCGTAGATCGCAGCCGGCTGGCGGACACGGCGCGACTCCTGCCAGAACATGCCGACGCCGAAGGCAAGGACGACAACCATCAACGCCGCGAACAGAAGGGGGCCGCTCATTCGATGAATGCTACGGCGCGCTGGCACCGCTGCTACTGCTCCTCGGCTGGTAGCTTCGCGGCGACGATCGACCAGGGAGTTTCCGTGTCCTTCGACACGATGCGCATGTTCTTTGCGCTTGCGGCGCTGCTCGCCAACGCGCTCGTGATCGCCATCGTCGTGACAGGCCTGGTTACCCGCGGGAAGCGGGAAGGCGGCCTCTCGGTCCTCGCGGGCGCCGAGCTGTGGCTTGCGGCTGGCGTCGCGATCATCGCCACGCTCGGAAGCCTGTATCTCTCGGAGGTCGTTCACCTGATTCCGTGCAGGCTCTGTTGGTTCCAGCGAATCGCGATGTACCCCCTTGCCGTGATCCTCCCCATTGCTGCGTTCCGACGGGACGTCAAGGCTCGCCTGTACGTCGTCGTCCTCGCGGCGGCTGGCGGGTCGATTTCGGTGTACCACCGCCTCATCCAAGCGTTCCCGTCGCTCGACACCGGCTCGTGCACCGCGACCGGACCATCCTGTTCGACACCACTGATCAAGATGTTCGGATTCGTGACGATCCCCTACATGGCGATGTCGGCCTTCGCGTTGATCCTCGCGCTCATGTGGGCCCACCGTGTCAATAGCGCTGCACCCGTACCAACATCCAACCCAATCGACTGAGGAT
>QJWC01000063.1 GCA_003235475.1 Acidimicrobiia bacterium
GCCGCTGCCCAGGGTCAGCACCCATTCCGGGTTGTCGTCGTACCACAGCAGTGTGCCGTCCGCTGTGCAGTTTCCGTCGGGTGCGAACTGTTCCTCTATCTCGAGGATCGCGTGCCAACCATCACCGATCCTGGTCGGGCTGAGCGCGTTGCCCGAGACGTCGGCGACCATCGGCGAGCCGTCCGCATCGAAGAGACTCCACAGCCCGCCGCACCAATCACCCGGGATGCTGTTGCGGATCCCGAGCACGAATCCGGCACGAACTTCCCCATTCGGCGGGGACACCGAGAAGTCGAAACCGAACCGCGTACCGTTCGGACCATTCGGGATGTCGTCGCACCAGTTGGCGCTTCCCCCGGCCAAGATCTCGACGATTCCGTCGGTCGCATACATCGGGTCGGTGTCTCCTGCGCATGACACGCCCTGCCTCGGAGCGGTGGTCGTCGTCGGGTCTGGCTGGGGATCGCTGGCACACTGCACATGGTCCGCAAACTTGGGATTGCTGCAGTCCGGGCCGGCAGCTGCGACACCGGTGGTCACGAGCACAATGGCGAACGTTGCGGCTGCTCCCAGGTAGCGCTTGATTGGCCTCGTCATGGCTGCTCCGTCCACTGTCCGATCCACATGGCTGGCTTCTGGTCGTAGACGCCAACAGCGAGGTACCCGTCAGCAAGTTGCACGATGTCGGCCATTGAGACGGTCGTGTTCGCATCGACTCCGAGTACGTCGCCGGGCGTGACGATCTTGGTCCATCCGCTTTCGAGGTCGGTCGACGCCCAGACTCCAGCCTGCGAAGCGGCCACCGACTTCGGCTGCGACTCGCCGACGGCTACGAACCTGCCATTCGAGCCAGCGATCGCGTACCCATACGTGCCTTGCCTGTTACAGGCATCCTCATCCGAAATCTCGAGGCGAGTCCACGTCTCGGCATCGTCGCTGTGCCAGATTGCGACGCACCCGTAGCCTTCTTGTTCAGGAGATGCGAGCTCGGGCGAGTAATTGCCGACCGCGTACAGGCCACTCGGAGTCGCGGTGACCCCCGCCATTGTGACGCCGCCGAACGGATCGGGTGTCGCACCCTGAACCCACGTCAGGCCGTCGACCGAGGTCCAGATACCTACATGGAGGGGCCCTGGAGTCCAGTCGAGTCCCACAGCGACGAACTTCTCTTCGAACATGACGACATCGAAGGCGATAGCCGCCTCGGGATCCGGAACGTCGACGCGGTTCCAGGTCAACCCGTCGGGCGATTGCCAGAACACTCCATGGTCGATGAGGTAGTCCTCCTTGGGGTCGGACTCCCAACCGGCGATGACCCACCCGCTCGGTCCGTGAGCAACCGCCTCGAGGTTGACCTTGCCTTCGCCGCTGAACGGACGCGGATCGGCAGGTGACCAACTCACGAGGTCCGTCGAGTGCCACACCTCGTCACCGATGAGTGCGATTGCGGTGCCATCTGCAACCGCGATGCTGTGGACTCCTCCTGAGGGAATGGTGTCCGCCGCCGTCGATGACGGTGGCAATTCCTGCCATGTCGATCCATCATCGGACCTCCAGATCATCGGGACTCCCTCGGACGCGCCGCCGGCGACCAGCCCGAAGCTGGTCGACTCGACGGTGTTCACATAGCCGGAACCGTCGAAGGTCAGGAGCGCCCACTCCATCACGGCGTTCTCCGCGGCAACTGGTGTCGTCCCCGACGTCGTCGTCATTGGTTCTGTCGTTGACGGCGCCGTTCCGATGGTCGTTGTGGGCGTGGCCGCAGCGGCTGGCGGATCAGTGGATGGTGGGACGCGGTTGGCGAGGAGTAGCGCCGTACCTCCGACGATGACAACGACGATCGCCGCGGCCGATGCGGCGGCGAGGCCGCCGATCTTCCGGGACGTGGAGCCGCGCGTTTCGGTACGCGGGCGAGTCAGCATGGTCTTCCTCCCTTGTAGGCCGGGAGGATCCGTGATGCGCTGTGCGGTTGCCTGGGCAACGCGCTCGGCGAGATCCGTGCCGCGCAGTTCCTCTGCGTCCGGATACGGGTTTGCCCCGCTGATCCAGGTCTCGGCTCGGTTCGAATCGCTAGGCCTCACGGAGTTCCTCCAACGGGTTTGGACCAGAAGGTCCTTGCATCCCTACATGTCCGACGTGGTTGAAAGCGCTCTGCAACTTCTTGAGGGCTCTCGCGTACCGCTGTTCTGCTGCATGTGCCGAACATCCGCACACCAGACCGATTTCTGTGAAGGCGAGTTCTTCCCAAAGTCGAAGTCGCACGATCTCACGGTCAGCTGGGCGGAGTCGTGCCACAGCCGCGAGAGCAGACTCCTCTTCCAATCGACGAACGACCTGCGACTCACCCGATTCGGTGGCGGAGGAAGTAAAGGAGGCAGCGCGTGCGATCAGGCGGCGCCGCCGTCGAGCAGCGCGTTGGCGGTTCCGCACCTCGTTCCGAGCGACCCCGAACAGCCACATCCGGGATTCGTCTCCTCCGGGGATGTCGCGGATCCGGCGCCATGCCGTCGCGAACACTTCCGCTGATGCGTCTATCGCATCTTCCCGGTCGAGACGCCGCAGAAAGTACGCCAAGACATCTGGGTGGTGACGAGCGAAAAGGTCGTCGAACTGATGCCTGCTGTCCAAGTCGTGCAACTTCACGTCCATCGTGACACTTGCCCATGTCCACGTATAGGTCAGATCGCTCAGGAATCTTCAGTTTCTCGAAGGCGCAACCTGGCGTCGTGTGAAATCGGCCGGTGTCGCACGTTCGTCACAGATCGTGGGTCTGATCCTTCAGATGATCGGCGATGTGCTGTTGGGATCGCTGCCCTCCGCATTCGCGTGCGTTCCTTCTAGCAATCCGGATCAGGGCCTGTAATCTGTCCCAGGAGGAGCCGCACCGAGGTCAGTGAGGTGCCGGGTGCGCAGGCTCGCAGCAGTCGTCATCGCCGATGTCGTGGGATCTTCGGCCCTCATGGAGGACGATGATCGCTCCACTGTGGCGCAGATACTTGCCCTGACTTCCGACATCGTTGCGCCGGTCACAGAGCGATTCGGCGGAAGGGTCATCAAAGGCACTGGTGATGGTTGGCTGGCCGAGTTCAGCAGCGCGACCGACGCCGTACTGAGCAGCCTCGAGATCTTGGACGAGGCGAAGGCGCACCAATCAGGAACACCGAAGAGACGCCGACTCATCCTCCGCATGGGCGTGAGCCTCGGAGAGGTGGCCATCGAGAACGGCGACGTGTACGGCACCGGAGTGAACCTTGCGGCTCGCCTCGAAGCGATCGCTGCGCCGGGAGGTGTCTGCGTATCCGACTGGGTGTATGCCCAGGTGCACTCGATACCGGAACTCCGGATAGAGGACATGGGGCCGCAGGATCTGAAGAATCTCAAGTCTCCAGTGCGGGCGTACATGGTCTATCGAAGACCGGGTAGCCCACGCGCACCGCGGCCGCAGCGACCGGCAGCGTCCGCGGCGACTCTTGGCGGAGCGTCGATCGCAGTCCTGCCTTTCGCGAATCTTTCAGGCGATCCCGGTCAGGATTACTTCGCAGATGGGATCGTCGACGACATCCTCACCGCCCTTGCCCGCTTCAAATCGCTCGTGGTCGTCGCGCGTCAGTCGTCCTTCGTGTACAAGGGCCGATCTGTCGATATTCGTGAAGTCGGTCGCGAGCTGGGTGTGCGCTATGTGCTCGAGGGAAGCGTGCAGCGGTCGGATCCGCGGGTTCGCATTACGGGCCAGCTGATCGATGCCACCACCGGTTCGCACGTATGGGCAGATCGGTTCGAGGGGGACATGGTCGACATCTTCGACCTCCAGGATCGTCTGACGGAGGACGTCGTGGGCATCGTTGAACCCCAAGTCCTGCGGGCTGAGATCGAGCGGGCCCGACGAGCCCGTCCCGACAGCCTCGATGCGTACGACCTGTACTTGCGCGCGTTGCCCCATGCATATGCAATGCGGCCGGCCGACAATGAGCTCGCGTTGGATCTCCTCGATCAGGCAATGCGACTTGACGCGGGATATGTACCCGCTTGGGCTTTCGCCGCGTGGTGCTACGAGCAGCGGCTGACGCGGGGTTGGCCTCGGTCCCAAGAAGGTGACGCCGACCGCGCGATTCGCCTTGCCCGGGAGACGCTCGGCGCCGACACGGGGGACGCCAAGGCGATCTCAATATCCGGCTTCGTGCTGGTGATGGTGGGCCGAGACTACGAGCCGGGCCTCGCTGCACTGCGCGATTCAGTTCGCCTCAACCCATTCGATGCCTTCGTTCTCATGAATGGGGGGTGGGGAGAGGTGTGGGCCGGGAGTCTCGAGGATGCGGTGCAGCTGTTCCAGCGTGCCAAGGCACTCAGTCCCCGCGATCCCGCTCTGTACTTCGTGGTGACCGGTCTGGCAATGGCGGCGCTGCTCTCGGGGGAATACCAAGACGCCGTAGGTCTGGCTTCGGACGCGGTCACCCTCTACCCGTCGTGGGACGCAACCCATTTTGTCCTCGGGCTCGCGTTGGCGTACTCCGGTCGGCTGGACGACGCAAGGCATGCCCTGGAGCGAGCGAGCCAGCTCCTCGAGGGCGGGTCGCTGGCGAGATTCGTGACCATGCTGCCGATCCGCGATCGAGATCGGATGGCAGTCATCGAGAAGGGGATCCGTCTCATCGGAGTGGGCAGCTCCCGATGATTGCGTAGTTGAGATCGAACGGAGGTGGGAATGAGTAGATCGGATGTTTCCACGCGAACACTGGGAAGGTTGGTGACGACCGCGGGCATCATCGAGACGCTGTGCGGCGCCGCGGCATGGAGGGCGGTTCGAGCAAGGCTTGCCGATGAGAAGATCGTGGTTCCGGGAACCGCGGCACACTTCCCCAACAGGCCGGTGCGCGGCCCACGAACGGCGTTCGAGCAATCAGAGGTCGTTCGGCGAGCCGCCCTCGACGCGGCTGGCGGAAAGACCTATGGCGAGATGACGGAAGAAGACCCGAACGCGCAGATGGCGCTGGATGCCGCGCTCATTCGCTCGTCACTCTTCACCTCCGTCCTCGCTTTTGGTGTCGCCGCTACGCACGTCGCGCTCGGCCTGATGTTCGTCCTCGTCGGCAGGGCATTGACGGGCGCTGCCCGCGGAAGCCACAACGACTGACACGTCGTCAGGTCCGCGCCGTTCGCGGCATCCGCGGCTTGACAGTGGCCCTCCCGGGGCAAGCTTCATCCACTTCGAAGCGTGACTCCGTAGATCGGGTGTCCTTTCCTTCGATATGAGGAGATCAACAATGAAGAAGAAGCTCGCTCTCTTGAGCCTCACTGCCGCCCTCGTGGCATTGACCGCTGCACCGGCCGCAGCGAAGCCCGCATGGACGAACAAGTCCGCCGACTCGATCGTCGAGACGGTTGTCAACGTGTCGGGGGCTCCCTTCACGTACGACACGGACGGTTCCGACTTCGACATCCTCCGCGACGCGCTCGTGGTTACGGGATTGATCAACGCCTTTGATGGCACCGACTACACGGTGTTCGCTCCGAACGACGCTGCCTTCAAGGCACTCCTGGGGATGGATGCCGATGCGCCAGAGAGCATCGACACCGTGCTCGCCGTTGCGGCCGCTGCGGGGGCGTTCGGGGGAGTGGAGAACGTGCTGCTCTACCACGTCGCTGAGGGAGTCCGCGTTTCTCCCAGTGTGATCAACGCGAAGGCCGTTGAGATGCTGAACGGCGGCAAGGTCACCGTGGGTCAGCTCGACGTCAACACTCTGGACATCAGGGTCTCTGACGGGATCATCCACATCATCGACAACGTGCTGCTTCCGTAGCGACAACTGAGTGCAGCGAGAGGGCCCCGACAAATGTCGGGGCCCTCTCTGCGTCTTCGTGTCGCACGGCGTCCGGACTCCGACGTGGCGGGACGATGAACTCCTGTCTGGCACCCAGACGAACCGTTGGATAGCAACATTGGTCTGTCCGCGATGCCGGATCTCTCCCGCGAGCCGGGAGCGACCTGGACCCCGATACGCTCGCCGTGCACAGTTCGGAACATGTGTTGGCACGACCAGGTCCTTGCGATTCTGGCCTTGGCGAGTGGTGCGCATGATGCCGATTCAAGCCAGCAGGAGATGGGTGAAGTATGCGGGTCGGGCATTCCATGACCGAGGTTGTAGGCAATACCCCAGTCGTTCAGCTGGCGAAAGTTGTGCCCGAGGGCGCCGCCGATGTGTACGTCAAGCTGGAGTGGTACAACCCCACAGGGTCGTACAAGGACCGCATGGCCCTTGCAATGATCGAAGAGGCGGAGAAGAGGGGTGATCTGCGGCCGGGCATGACGGTCGTCGAATACACGGGCGGGAGTACTGGTTCGTCGCTCGCATACGTCTGCGCCGCCAAGGGGTACAGATTCAAGGTTGTGTCATCTGATGCATTCGCCGAAGAGAAACTGAACACCATGCGTGCATTTGGCGCAGAGCTGACCATCGTGCCCAGTGAAGGGGGCAAGGTCACGCCGGACCTGACGCCGAGAATGATCCAGCTGGCGTCCGAGTTCGCCGCTGAACCCGACACCTACTGGACAGACCAGCTCAACAACCGGGACTCGCTGGTCGGATACGCAGAAGTCGGGCAGGAGCTGTTGAAGCAGTTGGATATGCCCATTGATGTCTTCTGCGCGGCGGTCGGCACTGCCGGTCTCAGCATGGGAGTCGCTTCGGCGCTCGCCGATGCTGGCTCGGCGACCAGGATCGTGATCTTCGAACCGGCGGCGACTCCCTACATCACGGCCGGGACGTCCGGTACACACGGAGTGGAAGGCATCGGGATCGGCTTCATGCCGCCCCTCCTCGATGCCGACCTCTACGCGGAGGCCCGGGCGATCGACGAGTCAGCGGGTCGGACGATGGCCAGGCGCCTGGCCGCCGAGGAAGGCCTCCTCGCGGGTACTTCAACGGGGTTGAACGTGACTGGGGCAATCGCGTTAGCCAAGGAGCTCGGTGCCGGTCACACAGTCGTAACTGTCGCCGTCGACACCGGGTTGAAGTACCTCAGTGGCGATCTGTACAAGACCTGACCAGAACTGCAACACGCGCCCACGAGCCATGGACGGCCGACATTCGGCGCGACACCCGAGGTTGGCGCGAGTAGTGTCGATCACGGTCGGGGAACCAGATTGGGACGGTTTCGCCACCTTCGAGACAACCGATCTCACGGAGGAGGAGGTCATGGCCGCTGACGCAACAATCCCTTGGTACCGGCGAGGCGCATGGGTTCTTGTGTTCGTGCTCGGAGCAATGCTCGCTGTCTTCGGCGCCTTTGTGCTGTTCACGCCGGTTGATGCCAACGACTTCGAAGCTGAAACCGGAGTCGAATGGAGTGTCCACGCGGCGGCACAACCAGACGTGGCGAGCTACCTCGAACGCGAGGCGCGGCTGCTCGGCGCGGTCACGGTCGGATTCGGCCTCGTGACGGCTGCACTTGCCAGCTCACTCCTTCGTGCGGGTCACCGGACCGCATGGTCAATCGCGTGGATCCTGGCGGCCACTCTGGGGTTGACGGCTGTCGTCTTCTTTGCAAGCGGGGCCTCGGCGCTCGGATCGTTCTACGCCGGCGCCGCGGCGTTGGCAGCGGTCGGTATCGGACTCTCGCCTCGCTCGTCACCTTCGGGCACAACCGCCTGACCTGACGGCTCCACCTGATCGACCGCTCTACGCGGCATCGCCCGTGGTGCGGGAGGTCTGACGCAGCGCGGCGGTGCTCCCGTTCGGTCGTCTCGGGGGCCGACTCGTACGTGTGCGAGTCCGTTTAAGGCTTGAGCGAGGAATCTGAATGGACGCGGACTCCATCTATTGCCGGCGTCTGGCTGACACTCGTGGTGCTGTCGCTGAGCCTCGTGCTGATCGGACTCGACAACCAGATTCTCAACGTCGCTCTCCCGGCCGTCCCCTCGACCACGAGGCTCGAGAAGCGCTGTACGGCGAAATGGATTCCGATCCCGTCAGTTGAGACGGACCCGAAGAGTGGTCTGCCTAGGTCTCAGCTCACAGGATCAGGCGTGGTTCCTGAGCATGAGCTCCTTGGGATGCGGGTTGAGGTAGGACGACTCGAGGAGAATGGCCTGGTCGTGGCGCCGCGCAAGATGTCGGATCAAGGTGGTCGGAACGACCAACGGGACGATTCCAGCCCGGTAGTCCTCGATGGCCTCCTGCATCTCTCGTCGCCCCGCATCATCGTCGACGCGGCGAAGGAACCCGACCATGTGTTGGAGGACGTTGGTGTGTTTCGCGATGGTGGCGTGCCTCTTCAAGGCTTCCATGAAACGATCCATGTAGTCAGCCTTGAACGCAGGCCGCGGAGTCGTCTTCGCCGCGGCGACGAGTCGACCGAGTTCTCGATATCGCAACTCGTCGTGTGCCCTGAGAAGCAACTTCTCACGGGTGTGGAAGGCAACGACGTCACCGATCGTCCACCGCGGTGCGAACACATCCTTGAGGCGTCGATACGCGAAGACGCGTTCGATGAAGTTCTCGCGAAGCTTCGGGTCGTTCAATCGACCATCCTCCTCCACGGGGAGGAACGGGAGGCGAGTCGTGAGCGCCATGGCGAAGAGGCCCTGACCGTCCTTCGAAGCTCCGCCCCCGCCCTCATGGACGACCTTCACCCTTTCGAGGCCACACGTGGGCGAGTCCTTCTTCAGCACGAACCCGCACAGGTCGAGGTCCGCCAGTTCAGACGCTCGCCGACGACTGAGACCGTTCATCGCCGCGGTCCAATCAACGCCGTTCTTTGGATCGATCATGCGAACCGTGTCACCAGCGCGTTCGAGGCGCACGGTCGGACGCGGCACTCCCATGCCGACCTCGACCTCCGGGCACACCGCGACGAAGTCGACGAAATCCTGGAGGATGTCGGTGACCCACCGCTGTCGCGCATGGCCGCCGTTCCATCGGACCTCTTCACCGATGATGCAGGAACTCACCCCGATCTTGATGGGGGGCGTGTCGACCGAACCGATCTCAATCATTGTCATCCCACATAGATTGCCAGAACGAACAGACAACGACACAATCGGAGAGCTGGCGTGCGTATTGCAGTCACCGGAGCAACCGGATACATAGGAGGTCGACTCGTCCCGCAACTTCTCGCCGCGGGGCACGATGTCGCGTGTCTCGTTCGCTCGCCAGCGAAGCTGGAAGACCGTCCTTGGATTGCCGACGTCACCGTGCGGACCACTGATGTCACGAAGCAGGGGGGCCTCGAAGGCAGCCTCGACGGATGTGACGTTGCCTACTACCTGATCCACTCGATGGGCAGCGGGCCTGGCTTCGAGAGTGCGGACCACGACGCAGCAGTTCGGTTCGCGGAGGAAGCACGTGACGCAGGTGTCGGCCGCATCGTGTACCTCGGCGGGCTCGGCGACGAAGGCGGCGACCTCTCACCGCACCTCGCGAGTCGCCACGACGTCGGCGTCGCGCTTGCATCCTCTGGAGTCCCGGTCACCGAGTTCCGTGCTGCAGTCATCATCGGGTCCGGCTCTGTGTCCTTCGAAATGCTCCGCCACCTCACCGAGGTCCTCCCCGCGATGACCACGCCCAAATGGGTGCGCACGAGGTGCCAGCCGATCGCAATCCGCGATGTCCTCGCGTACCTCGTTGCTGCAATCGAGGACGATCCGGGGGGCGGTCATACGGTCTACGAGATCGGTGGGCCGGATGTGCTCACCTACGAGGAGATGATGCAGACCTATGCGGCGGTCGCAGGCCTTCCACGGCGCCTCATCGTCCCTGTGCCGATCCTCTCGCCAGGCCTCTCCAGCCTCTGGATCGGGCTCGTGACGCCGCTTCCAGTGAACATCGCGAGACCCTTGGTCGATTCGCTTCGCCACGAGGTGGTGGTACACGACAACACCGCGTTCGATCGATTCCGCGTCGAACCCATCGGATTCGGGGACGCGGTAGGCCTCGCTGTGAAGACTGCTGAGGACCTTCGAGCCCCGACGAGGTGGTCCGATGCTGAGGCTTCATCACCGGCCAGACCCATGAAAGCTGACCCTGCGTGGAGTGGCGGCACCTTGTTCGAGGACCGGCGAACGGTGACAACTTCGGCATCTCCGGATGACGTCTTCTGGGCGTTCAGCCGGATCGGCGGCGATGTCGGGTACTACGGATTCGATTGGGCGTGGCGGCTCCGTGGGCTCATCGACACACTCGTCGGCGGCGTTGGCCTCAGGCGGGGGAGACGCCATCCCACCGACATCCGACCGGGTGATGCGATCGACTTCTGGCGTGTTGCAGATGTCGAGGTGGGACATCGATTGGAGCTGTCCGCTGAGATGAAGCTCCCGGGTGACGCCTGGCTCGTGTGGTCAGCCGAAGCCCGCGACGGTACGACAGAGATCGTCCAGCAGGCGTTCTTTGAGCCACGAGGACTGTTTGGCCGCCTCTACTGGTACGCCCTCCTGCCGTTCCACGGGCCGATCTTCGAGAACATGCTCAGAAAGGTGAGCGACGTCGCGGAGAACCGTCCGGCGATGCAGTCGTGAACGCGGCGAAGGCTGTTGCTCGAGCGCTTGCTGACTTCGCCCCGGCGGCGGCTGAGTTGGCTGGTGAGGTCCAGGGTCCTTCCTTCGGCGAGGATGGCGAGGCGAGTCGGCTCCTCGTGGACGAGCCGTTCGCATTTCTGTTGGCAGTCGTCGGCGACTATCAAATACCCGCTGAACGGGCATGGTCGCTGCCCTATGTGCTCAAGCAGAGACTCGGGCATCTCGACCCAAGCCGGATGCTCTCCGAACCCGAATCGGTCTTCGAAGCATTCCAGCGCAGCCCGTCGCTCCATAGGTTCGTGAACACCGTGCCAGCGTTCTTCATCGAGGCATGCCGGATCGTTCTCGACCGGTACGGCGGCGATGCCGGCCGGGTCTGGGGGGACGAGCCTTCCGCCGTGGAGCTCCAGACGCGCCTACAAGAGTTTCCGGGTATCGGTCAGAAGAAGGCAGCGATGGCAGTCGAGATACTCGAGCGCGACTTCGGAGTACCCATTCGGGACATGGAGGGAAGCGACATCGCGTTCGACGTCCACGTCAGGCGGGTCTTCCTCCGCAGCGGATTGGCCGACATCGACGATCAGAACCACATGGTCGACGCCGCCCGTCACCATTGGCC